>JBEKRY010000110.1:0-15412 GCA_049517555.1 Candidatus Sulfotelmatobacter sp.
GAGACTGAATCCGATCGAGGCGCTGCGCTACGAGTAGCCGGGCACGTGCAACCCCCGGTGGTCCTGCTCCGTGTGGTTGATATCTTCTTCCCTCCGGTAGAATCGCCGTGTGCCCGAAAGCGCTAATTCACACCTCGACCGCGTTCTCGCTCAGCTTCGCCTCTATGAGCATCCCTTGCTGAATTTCTCGGCGCGCGCCAAGGGCGAGGGGGTCGAGATCATCATTGAGTTCAAAGATAAAGCTGTCCCGGTGCACACGTATTATTTCGACCTACACCCGCGCGATCTCGATCATCCGCAATTCGAATGGAGCTTTCAGCGCCAGCTTTTCGACGCGCTGCATGACTACTTCATGGAAATGTTCATTCGCACGCCGCAAGACCGTGCCGACCGCCAACGGACGGGCCTGTGAATGCACTTCGGAAAAAAATCGAGCAGGAGATCCGCGAGCGAGGCCCGATTCCCTTCTCCCGTTACATGGAGAGGTGCCTGTACGATCCGGAACTTGGTTACTACTCGCGCCACGCAGAGCAGTTCGGCAAGGCCGGCGACTTCTACACCTCGAGCGATGTGCACGCCGTCTTCGGACGGCTGCTGGCGCGTCAGTTCGAGGAAATGTGGCGTGTGCTTGGCTCTCCAGAAAACATCGTGGTGAAGGAACCCGGTCCCGGGCGGGGCCTCTTCGCGCAGGATGTATTGGACTGGTCGGAAAAGAAGTTTCCGGAATTCTTTCGCGCTCTACGTTACATCTTGGACGAACGCTCGCCAGCGCTCCGGCAAAGAATCGAGGACGTTTTGAGGCGTCACGTTGAGTCCGGTAAGGCGTTGCTGTCGAGTGCGGCTGTGAGCGCACCGACCATCATTTTCGCCAACGAATTCTTCGACGCCCTGCCGGTCGATGTTCTCAGTTCGGAAGGTTCGCTCCGCATCAATGCTCGCGACGGCAAGTTTGTCGAAACCTGGGTGAAACCTTCTGCGGAAGAACTGGAATTCCTTGACCGCTATTCGGTCCATCCCGAACCCGGAGAACGGGTCGAAGTTTCACTTCAATCGCAAGCGAGTATGCACGCCGCCGCAGTCGGCCTGGAGCGCGGATTCATGGTTGTGATCGATTACGGCTACACCCGCGAAGAGCAACTCGGACGTCATCGCGGGACTGTGAAGGCTATTCGGCAACATTTGGTCGGCGACAATCCGTACGAGGCCCCCGGCGAGCAAGACATCACCGCCGACGTGAACTTTACCGCGCTGGCCGCGGCCGCGGAAAAGGCAGGCATGCAGACGCAGAAGCTGATTACGCAATCGCAGTTTCTGCTGGGCATTGGCGAGGCTAATGAATTCGCCGACGCCTTTGAGGATTGTCGCCTGCCGCAGGAGCGCGCCAAAGTCGCATTGCAGCTCAAGCATCTCGTCACGCCCGCTGGCATGGGCGAGAGCTTTCACGTATTGATGGCGAGCAAGGGAATTGAACAACAAAAGGTTTCGAACTTAGCCGGCCTGAACTTCGCCCGCCGAATCTCTCCCCGAGTCTTGTCATCCTGAGTGTCGGCAAAGCCGGCGCGAAAAACCCTATGAGGGCTAGCGCCGATTCGGTCGATGCGAGGGCTCACGCTGCATGCAGTGAAACGCGTCCCAGCGGCGATCTTGCAAAGCTACAAGATTCGTAAGGTACTTCCGCGCGGGCTTCGCCCGCCTCAGGATGACAGTCCTTTGGGTTCTGTACAGCGCGAAGAATCGTCAATTCGTCTTGGCCGTCGATCCTGCCGCTTCTGGATACTCATACACCCCGCGCCCCGACTTCCTACCTAGACGCCCAGCTTTCACGTACTGCACCAGAAGCGGAGCCGGGCGATATTTCTCGCCGAGCGATTTGTGCAGGTACTCCAGTATGTTCAGCCGCGTATCGAGCCCCACCAGGTCGACCAACTCGAACGGACCCATGGGATGATTCAGCCCCAGCTTCAGCGCCTTGTCGATGTCGGGCGCCGATGCGACGCCTTCCTGCAACATATAGAACGCCTCATTGCCGATCATGGCGTTGATGCGGCTGGTGATGAAGCCGGGCGATTCCTTGATGACCACGACTTCCTTGCCCATACGCCGGCCAACCTCGACCGCAGTGGCCAACGTTTCGTCGTCGGTCTCCAGCGCTCGCACCACCTCGAGCAGCTTCATCTTGTGGACGGGATTAAAGAAATGCATGCCTATGCACTTTTTCGCGCGGTAGGTCACGCTGGCAATCTCGGTCAGGCTGAGCGATGATGTGTTCGACGCGAGCATGGTCGTGGGCCGGCTGATCTTGTCGAGCAGCGTGAAGATTTCGATCTTCGATTCCAGTTCCTCAGGAACTGCTTCGATAATCAGATCAGCCTCGCGCGCGGCTTCTTCAACGGAACCGGCGTACTCCAGCCGCCGGAGCGCGGAATCCGCGTCAGGTGCACTCACCTTGCCGAGTTCGACCGCTTTGTCGAGATTCGTTCGAATTTCGGTCTCCGCCTTGCGCAGAGCCCCCGGCAGCAGGTCTTCGAGGATGGTGCGATACCCGCCCAGCGCCGCTGCATGAGCGATTCCCCGCCCCATGATCCCGGCGCCGATCACTGCAATCGTTTGGACTTCGTTCGTCTGCCCCCCGGACACCTACTTGTCCACCTTTTCCAGATCAGCAACCGCCGCATCGACGGCGCCGCCAGCTGCACGCAAATACTCCGCCAGCCGCTTCCGTTCCTCGGCGTTCATGCTGGGAATGTACAGACACATCCGACGCAGCGTCGTCGTGATGTCGTCCACGTAGTTCATCGCTCGAATCAGTTCGCCAGTCGCTACTACCATGAGGCTCCTCTTTCCTGTTTAAACTTGCACATTCCGAGATGCTCGTTCGGATCTTCTTGTTCCGGCATGCCCGACCTTCTATTCTGGACGCGCCCACGAATTTAGTAAAGGAGGGCCGCGATTGCTGGCATCCGTCACCATTGAAATATCGAAGCACTCATGCTTGCGTCATTATTCGAGCCACCCGGACCGCTCGGGCATATAATCGCAATCGATTCTTTTTATGGCGCATCGGCTCCGGACGCGAATCGAATAGCTATATGGCAGACAAGTTCCTGAAACGCTACATTTTCGCCAGCGACTTCGACCAGACGCTCACCTTCAACGATTCCGGCTACGTGCTCGCCGAACTGGTCGGCATTTCCACCGAGGAATTCGAGCGCAAGGCCAAGGGTATGGCCAAGATCAATTTGGTGCAGCAAGGTGCCGAGCTGGCGTATTTATTGCTCCATGATCCGGAATTCAAGGCTAAAGTCAGGAAGGAACATCTGCGCGAGGTGGGCAAGCGCATTCGACTGAAGGGTGACATAAAGCTGCTTTACCAGCTTCTTGAAGCCGGCATTGATGGCCATCAATTTGATTTCTATGTTTTGTCGGCCGCTCCGGTGGAGGTAATTCTCTCGGCGCTGGAAGATATTGTTCCGCCCGACCACATTTTCGGCACGGAGTTTCGCTACAAGCCTTCGGGCGAGATCGACACCATCGTAAGAGCCACTGCGGGCTACGGAAAGGTCGCAGTCCTGAATCACCTGCTGCTGCAGCAGGTTGCCGGCCCTGATCACGTTATTTACACCGGCGACGGCAGCTCTGATATTCACGTTATGCTGCATATCAACGCGCGTGACGGATTGACCATCGCGGTTTCGGAATCGTCGGACGTTTCACAAATCGCGAAACGCACGGTACTCAGCACCAGTGCGCTGGCAGTGCTGGCGCCGATTCTCGAGGAGATTGCGGGCTGGGAGCGGTTCCGGATTCGCAGCTTCTTCGAGGCCAACGGAATGCTGATCCAGGAATGGCAGCGCGTTCGCACCGACTGGCTGACCGTGCGCCCCGCCCCCGAAACTCCGGATGCGCTGGATGAGCCTGCCGCGCCCGGACTGGTGGGCGAGAGTTCCTGACAGAGTTCCTGAAAAGGCTCCTGACTGCGCTCCTGAGAAAGTTATCGAGGCGACGGATGGGTCATGCTACGCGATAGAAATTTGATTCCACTCTCTCGCCAGCATCAGCATGCCTTGGTGCTGTGCGTTCGGATTGATCGCGCATCGCCCATTGGCGAGGCTGATCTTGCGGTGTGGCAAGCCGAGATCGCTCAACTCTTTCAATCCGAAATCGGAATTCACTTCGCTGCGGAAGAGCAAGTACTGTTCCCAGCGGCGCGAAAGTTCATGGAATTAGCTTTTCTGGTAGACGAACTATTGGAGGATCACGTCGCGCTGCGCGGATTCTTTGTGAACGCGGACGTGCACCACCTGTCTGTGACAGACTTGTCTACCTTCGGTCAGCGCCTGTCCGCCCACATCCGCAAGGAAGAACGCCAACTGTTTGAGCGCCTACAGGAATTGATGAACCAGGAAGAACTGGCGCTGCTGGGTACAAAACTCGAAGAAGCGCTCAAAGACGCTACGCAGGTTTGTCTGCTGCCCGCCGATGCAACTCGGCTACAGTCGACGAAATGACTTGAAACGCCTCAGAGAATTCGGTCTAGGTGAACTTCAGCTTTAGCGAACCGACGCCGCATGCACCTGCCGGAAGCGGGCCGCGCCTTCCCGGCCCATGTAGCGTTCGAGCACCGCCGGCTCGGTCTGGCGCAAGTCCACTACCACCAACCCGTCGAGAACATTGGAAAACTTGCGGTCGACGTTGAAGCCCAGGAGCTTGCCGCCGATCTTGGCATATTGCCGCAGCAGAATCGGTAAACCCTTGCCGTCGGCCTCCACGTCAGTAATCGGCTGGGAAAGTTCGTCCAGGTCGCGCAGGGCGTGGAGCATCCCGTGGCAGTCCCGCTTACGCAAAAGCCCCGAGCGAAACGGTCGCCGCGGTTCGATCATACCGGCCAGTTCGTCGTTCTGCATGTGGGCTTCAAAGAAACGGTAGATCATTTCACGCGAGGCTTCGTTGTAGTCATTGCTGATGCTGACCGCACCAAACAGCACGGGAATCTCCGGCTGCCTCACTACCATCCGGGCAATCCCCTTCCATAGCAGCAGCAGGGGCGCGTATTGCCGCTGGTATTCCGGCCGCACAAAAGAGCGCCCTAGCTCCAGCGCCGGACCCAGCTTCTGAAAGACTTTTTCGTCATAGCGAAACAGCGTGCTGGTGTAAAGCCCGCTGATCCCGCGCTCCGCCAAAATCTCGGCTGTCCTGCCGGCGCGGTAAGCGCCTACTAATTCCTGCTTCGTTTTGTGCCACAACAAAATATGCGAATAGTAATCGTCAAACGAATCGAGATCCCGGCTCTTGCCCGTTCCTTCTCCCGCCCCGCGGAATGTGACTTCGCGCAGCCGCCCCACCTCCCGCAGCAGCTGCGGAATTTCGCTCGCTGTTCCGAGGTAGACGGCGTACTCACTGTTCTCTGCGAGACAGCGGTCTGCCGGCAAAGTTTCTAACTCCTTCGCTAGCGCATCCGAGGACGCCGGCGCCGCCACTGGCTCCTGAATGTTGAACGGAAATCGCGTGCGCAGCGCCGTATGCCACAACACTTCGGGCTTGCTCCGCCGCGCCAGCAGGTAAGTTCGCCAGCGCAGATACTCTGTCGCTTCGCGATCATCGCGGATCGATTCCATCGCCTCTGCCGGAATGGCGCTGCCGACACGTACTTCCACCGTTTTACCTTTCTGCTGCAAGAACTCCTGCAACAGAAACGCCGACCGGAGCTTGGGATGCATCATCCCAATCAGCTGAAATCCGACGCCGTTGTGCCCGCAGAAAAACACCGGAAGAGCGGTCGCTCCGGTCCTGCGAATCAGCCGCACGACCGTTTCATTCCACTCCGGGTCGGCAACCTGCGCCGTCGGCATTTGCCAATGCGATACCTCGCCTGCCGGAAACATCGCAAGCATGCCGCCCTGCTGCAACCACGCCAACGCCTCCCGCACAGCTTTTCGGTTCGACTCCACCGAACGATCGCTCTGAAAACGATCGCTCTGAAACGGATCCACAAAAATGCAATGCTTCTGCAACTCCGGCACATCCGCCAGCAGAGCATTGGTCAACACCTTCACGTCCGGCCGCGCTCGCGTCAGCAACACCGTAAGAAGCGCGCCATCCAATACGCCATAGGGATGATTCGCCACCACCACCACGGGCCCGGTCGATGGAATCCGCGCCTGATCCGCAGTGCCGACACTCAGCCCGACGCGCATTTCCGCGAGCAGGTTCTCGAGAAGAAATCCTTCCGGCGACCGTTGCGCTCGCCGGTACAGGTCCCTCACCCTACCGACGGGAGCAAGTTTTCGGGCCAGCCCGGGAACTTCAGCCACAAGCGACAACACGGGCTGCGTCTGATCCGCGTGCAAATGGTCTGATGGCATTCCATACGAATAGCGCAAGGCCATTGCGGCAGCATGAAGCTCAAGTTAAAACTTGATGAAATGAGAGAACGAGGAAGCGTGAAAGTAACCAGAGGTAACCACTCAAAACCAACTCAAAACCGCGCCCTCCGAACGTTGCTCAGGTCTCGAGGCGATAGCGCGTCTCGGCGAGCGCATACAGTTTGCGCCAAACCAGCCGATTGATGGTAACCACGGTCGCGGCCATCATCATGGTCGCGGCCAGCAGCAAGTCAAAGTTGCCGGCATCGGTCGCCTGGGAGATGGTCGCTCCCAGACCGACCGTCGTGTAGATGTGCCCCTTGAAGTGAAAATATTCCGCGATGATGCTCGCATTCCAGGCCCCACCTGACGCGGTGACCATGCCGGTAACAAGGTAGGGGAAAATTCCCGGCAAAATCAATTTCTTCCAGCGCTCGATACCCTTCATCTGAAACACCGAGCAGCATTCCTTTAAATCAGTGGGAATCGCAATCGCCCCTGCGATCACGTTGAACAGGATGTACCACTGCGTTCCCAGCAGCAGCAGCACGATTGAGCCAATCCCTAGTCCGCCGCCCACGCGAATCAGCAACAGCAGGACTACGGGGAACAGAGCTGTCGCTGGAACCGATGCGGCAATCTGCGCCAGAGGCTGCGCGATCCGCGCCAGCCGGGGATTGAAACCAATGGCCACGCCTGCGGGAATGGCCCACAGTGCGCCCAGGAGCAGCGTTAGATTCACGCGCAGGAAAGTAGCACCCAAGCCGAGAGCGGCTTCCTGCAACTCCGCCTTCTGCAGCCCGGTCAAAATCATTACGACACGGACGACTCCATAACTCATCGCAACCAGCAGCACAACACCCAGCATACGCATCAGCCAGATTTTCCACGCGCTGCGCGGCTCGGCCTCTTCGCTGGAACGGACGCGCGAAAAATAAAGCATCACACGCTCGCTCAGCGGGTGCATGGTCTTCTGGCGAATCTTTGCCAGGCTGCGAGAATGATGGATCAGATCGAGCACCCAGGAGCGCGGAGCGTCACCGCTTTCGACCTGCTCCACCTTAAACTTTTCCGCCCACGCAATCACTGGCCGCCAGATGAACTGGTCGAGCAACACAATTACCGCGATCATGGTGCCGACGCCCCAGAGAATCGACCGCGTGTCACCTGCGCTGGCGGCGGTCTGCAAGTACGAACCCAGCCCGGGCAACCGGAAGTCGCGCGACCCCAGCACAAACATCTCGCATGCCATCAGGAAAAACCATCCACCGGCAACCGACATCATCGAATTCCACACCAGCCCGATCACCGCGTACGGCAACTCCATCTCAATGAAACGTTGCCACCAGCTGAAACGATAAATCTTCGCGGCCTCGCGCATCTCCTTCGGAATACTCTTCAGCGAAGCGTAAAAACTGAACGCCATGTTCCACACCTGCCCGGTGAAGATCAGCAGGATCGCACCCGCTTCCACCCCCAGTTGCCTTCCCGGAAACAACGCGACCATCGCCAGCATGACTCCGGGAAGAAAGCTCAGTACGGGAATCGACTGCAACACATCGAGGAGTGGAATCATGAACCGCTCGGCCCGCGGGTTGTACGCCGCTACGTACCCATACACGAGTGTGAAGCCAAGGCTCAGAACATAGGCGATGGTGATGCGCAAGAGCGAATATCCCGCATAGACTCCCAGCGCCCACGGACTGCGTGAGATTTCGACCACTGGAGTGAACGGGCCGAGCCAATGCCGCCCGATGACCAGTACGCCATAGAACAGAGCGATGCCCGTTCCGAACATCAGAAGGTCGGGCAGGTAGGAGATCTCGAGTCTGGGCAGTTGCGTCCAGATTCGATAGGCCGAAAATCCTCGCAAGCTGGCAGATTTTTTCATGCGATGCAGGTCAAACTCGACGAACTCGACTGCGATGGCCAGGCTCGACAACTCTTCTTCAGGATTTCGATACGGATGTCGGAACAGCCGGTGCGACGGCAGGCTCCGCCGGAGGTTCGGTCTGAACCAGCCGGCCCTTCTCCCGGTCATAGTCGAATATTTCGGCGTAGCGGCCCCAGTTCATTGCCGTGTCGAACTGGCGCTGCACTTCGTCTTCAGCAAAATGTTCATCGAGGATGTCATGAAAAAACTCGTCTGCAATCGAGTGATCCGACTTCCGTTTCAGAACGCTGTCAATTTGTTTGAGGATCGTGACATGTTCGAGCGCCGCCTGCCGAAACAAAACCTTGCGCTGCTGAATGTCGGCATCGGCGAAGATCACCCCTTGCGGCGTAATCTGCACGTCACCCTCTGTCAGCCGCGCGAATCCCAACATCACGCAAGCTTCAAGAATCGGAAGCAGATCTTCGACATCCATCACGAGTTCATCGGCCAGACGAAACAAATCCTCGCGGCCACCGCGGTCATGCAGCAATTCCACTAGACCTGCTACCCCGCCCACTCGCGCGTGCGGCAGCATCTGGTATTTGGTCGTGCGCAGGGGCGCTTCCTGCTTCTTCGATGCGCCCTTCTTCAGCGCATCCTTCGTCAACCCGCCGGTGGGCAAAATGATTTCCGCTGTCGTCTCGGCATCGGGCAGGTCATGTTCCACTTCCGGTTCCGTCATGACTTTGTAGATGTAATCCACTAACTCCACAAAACGCGCTGACTTGCGATCCCGCGGATGTTTCAGGCGGATATTGAAATCGGAGCGAATGCGCGCCGGATTTCTCCCCAGCACCATCACCCGATCCGACAACATCACGGCTTCTTCTATGTTGTGCGTGACGATGAAGATGGCGCTGGCCGGCATCTTCTTGTTCAGCCAGAGCTCCAACAGTTCCCCGCGCAGGTTTTCCGCAGTAAGAACATCGAGCGCCGAGAACGGCTCGTCCATAAACAGAACCTCCGGCTCGACCACGAGAGCCCGCGCAAATCCCACGCGCTGCTTCATCCCGCCGGAAAGTTCCTTAGGATACGCCGTCTCAAAGCCATCCAGACCGACCGTATCGAGCGTGCGCAAAGCGCGCTTGTGTCGCTCAACGTCGGGCACTCCTTTGGCCTCGAGCGGAGCTTCCACATTCTGTAGAACCGTAAGCCAGGGGAACAGAGCGAAGCTCTGAAAAACGATGGCCACGTTTGGCATCTGGCCGTCCAGCGGTTTGCCGTGCCACAACAAGGTCCCTGACGACGGTTGCGAAAGCCCGGTCAACATGCGCAGCAGAGTCGACTTGCCGCAGCCCGACGGGCCGAGCAAGGCAACGATCTTCCCCGGTTCGATAGAGAGATTGGTCAGCCCGACCACCTGAATCCGCGTCCCATCCGCCTGGGGATACGACTTCTCAACCCCCACGGCCTCGATGATTGCGTCAGTTTTTACGTTCGGATTGACGTTCGCTTCGCTCACGAAAATACTCCCCTACCCTCTATACACGAAATCCGTTCCGGGCGCCCCATGTCTCGCTCATTTTGCGAGACTTGGGAATTTCGACCGTGGCGATAACACGAAACCGCTGACAGGAAAACGTCCGACCATGACCGTCAGGAACTTCTCGGCACTTCACGCAACAAAACTCTCATCCATCTTCGCGGCAAACGGCGTCGGAAGGCGATCACTCACCTCGGCGAGAAGAGCCAACTTCGCAGCCAACTCGCTCGTAAGCCCGCCCTGGTCGAAACGCCATCGCCAGTTGCCGCCATGCAGGCTGGGAGTATTCATGCGAGCTTCGCTGCCCAACCCCAGCACATCCTGCAGCGGGATGATGCTCAGGCTCGCGGCAGAACATTGCGCCGCGCGGATGAACGCCCAGTGAATCCCATCGTCGCAGCGCCCCACATAGGCCTCAGCATTGCGGCGTTCGTGCTCCGCAGCGCCCGAGCGCCACCATCCGGCCACCGTGTCGTTGTCGTGAGTGCCGGTATAGATGACCTTGCCTTCGGCGCGATGTGGCAGGTAGATGTGGGCGCCTTCGTCCCCAAAACCGAATTGCAACACCGACATCCCCGGAATCTGCAACCGCTCGCGCAACGCATGAACCGCAGGAGTGATGTAGCCCAGATCCTCGGCAAAGAACGGCAGGCCACCCAGCGCTTCGCGAACCTTCAGAAACAGGTCATCGCGCGGTCCATCGACCCATTGACCATTCTCCGCGGTGGGGTCGCCCGCCGGAATCTCCCAAAACTGGTCGAACCCTCGAAAGTGATCCAGCCGGATGTAGTCGAAGTTTTGCGTCGCCCAGCGCAGCCGCTGAATCCACCATTCGTAGCCGCGCTCCTTCATGACATCCCAGTGATAGAGCGGATTTCCCCAGCGCTGTCCGGTCTTGCTGAAAAAATCCGGAGGCACGCCGGCCACGACTTCCGGCTCCAAATCTTCGTTCAGCCGGAACAACTCGCGATGAGTCCACACGTCGGCGCTGTCGTAGTTCATGAAGATTGCGACATCGCCCACAATGCGTATGGCCCGCTCGGAGCAGTAGCGTCGCAAGGCTCGCCATTGCTCGTAGAAAGCGAATTGCAAAGCGCCGCGAATCTCGATGTCGCCCGCCAGTTCCTGCCGTGCCTGCTCCAGCGCAGCCGGCTCTCGACGCGCAAGGTCGCGCGGCCACTGGTTCCAGCTCTCCAGCTTCTGCCGGGCTCGGAGGGCGTCGAACAGGACAAAATCGTCCAGCCACCAGGCATTGATCTGGCGGAACTTTTCCAACCGACGCAGCGCCTCGCGGGACGCTGTGCTCAGAAAGTTTCGCGCCGCGGCGAACAACAACGGCATCTTCCGCGAGAAAACCTGCTCGTATTCGACGGCATCGGAAGCCACTGGCGGATCGGCCTTCCCGGAATCGAGCTTTCCCAAATCAAGCTTCGCCAGTTCAAGCTTCTCCCGTTCAACCCAGCCATGCGCGACGAGGCTCTCCAGACTGATCAGCAGCGGATTTCCGGCGAATGCGGAAGTGGAAGAGTAAGGCGAGTTGCCGTAGCCCAGGGGCCCCAGCGGAAGAACCTGCCACAGCCCCTGGCGGGCAGAAGCGAGAAAATCTACAAACTGATAAGCGGCCGGCCCAAAATCGCCGATGCCGCCGCGCGACGGCAACGACGTGGGATGCAACAGGATGCCTGCGGCGCGCGGAAAGGGCATGTCACCGCCGTTACATTCCCTGCTCGCTGCTCTTGGTGAGTGCCTTGATTTCTTCCGCGTTTTTCTTGATCTTGCCGGCTTTCGTCATCTCGTCGACCAGGCCGGCGACAAAAATCACGAAGCGCTCCTGCTGCCTCTGCAGCAGTAACTGATCGC
Source organism: Candidatus Sulfotelmatobacter sp. (assembly GCA_049517555.1). Taxonomy (GTDB): domain Bacteria; phylum Acidobacteriota; class Terriglobia; order Terriglobales; family Acidobacteriaceae; genus Sulfotelmatobacter. Next base: position 11,642 of record JBEKRY010000110.1, read on the forward strand.
GGATCTGATCGCGCTTGGCAGCATAGTCGGCATCCGTGGGCGTCTGGTCTTCGAGCACAGCAATAACGACGGCGCTTCCCGCACCGCCGTTAATTGGACCGCTGATCTCTCCCGGCTTCATGGTAAAAGCTACTGACGCTTGCCCTGACATGGAACCGACATCAGGCACCTGTCCATCGGGCAAAACGAAGTCGCTGGTCTTCACCGTCGCGCCCAGTTCTTTGGCCGCGCGCTTCAGATCGTGTTCGGCCTTGGCTCGGTCCGAAAGTTCCTGGATCTTCTGCGACAGCAACGTCGAAGAGCGCTCGTTCTTAAATTCATCCTCAACCTTAGTGCGGATCTCCTCGAATGTGGGCGTAGCGGCCGGTTTAATCGCCACCAACTGGAACACGACCGTGCCCTGCGATGCCGGAGCCATATCCGGCGGCGCCTTGTCGGCTTCGCTGAATACCGCATCCATAAACTGCGTCGCAGGCCCCAGGCCGGGCAGCATGTCTTTGCGGCCGAAGAAGTCCGAGTTGATGACAGGAACGCCCTGTGCTGCCGCGGCTGCATCCAGGCCTTGCGCACGGGCATCCTTGAGCAACGCCTCTGCCTTTTTCTGCGCGGCCTGCTGCCCCATCTGGTGCTTCAAGATCGGCTCGATCAGGCTCTTGACCTCATCGATCGATTTCACGTGCGCTTCCTGTTTGTCGTCGACTCGGACAATGTGGAAACCGTCAAGAGTCTTCACCACGTCGCTGGTCTGACCCTTGGGAAGCGCGAACGCGGCTTTTTCAAACTCCGCGGCCATCTGGCCTTTTCCGATCCAGCCCAGTGAACCGCCGACGTTGGCGCTTCCGGGGTCTTCTGAATACTTCTTCGCCAAATCCTCAAATTTGGCTCCACTCTTCAACTGCTTGAGCAGATCGTCTGCGCGATGCTGGGCCTCGGCTACCGCCTTGTCGTCGACCTTGCCATCGGCGCCAGGCAGTGGCATCTTGATCCAGATGTGGCTGACCTTCACCTGTTCCGGCACGCGATACTGGTCGCGGTGCTGATCGTAGTAAGCCCGCAGGTCGTCCGGTGTCACCTGAACCCCAGCTTCCGCCTTGCCGGTTTCGATAATTGCGTACTTCACCTTGCGTTTTTCCGGAACTGAGTTCGCATAGCTCGCTTTGTGGCTCTCGTAAAACGCCTTCAGTTCTTCCTCAGTCGGATGCAGCCCTTTGCGCAAATCGTCCTGCTTCAAGACTGCGTAATCGAATTTAACTTTGGAATTCTGTTTGATGAACTGATCGTGAATCTCGGCATCGCTCACGCTGGCGCTGCCCGAAATAAAGGCCTGTAGCTTGGTGATCAAAATATCTTCACTTACGGCCTCTTCGAACTTGGCGGGCGTCAGATTTGCCCGCTGCAGCATGTCCTCATATTCGGTCTGGCCGATGAAGTTGCCGCCGGGGAAAAAAGTGGCCGCATAGCGCCCGTGCTGCAGTTCGTCTTTTACCTCCTCGGGAGTAGCCCGCAGACCCATGCGCTTGGCTTCGCTCAGCAGAGCCTGGCGGTTAATCAACTGGTCGACCGCGCGCGAAGTTTCCTGCTGAATGAGAAATGGCATGATCTTCGCCGCCATCTCGCCATAGCGCTGCGCTTCCTGCTGCGCCATCTGCCGCGCGGTCGTACGCACCTCTTCGGCGCTGATGTCTCCGCCATCCACCTTCGCGATGACGCCCTGGCCGGGCGTGCCGGAGAAAACTTCGCCGCCCAGGCCTCCGGGAATCAGCGTAATTACCATCGAAGCACAGATGATCAGGAGCAGCCCGCCAAGAACGTACTTCGTGGTCTGCCCGGATTTTTGCAGAAATCGAATCATGGTCTTATTACTCCAGAGTGGATGAGCGAATCTGTAATTATAAACTAGCCAGAGCGAACCGCCGTGAAATGGAGTCCCGGACGCCTTCGTCCGGGGAACTGCTCCACAAATGCCTGCGTTCGTGCCCTGCGTTCGTGCCCTGCGTTCCTGCCACTCCCTCGGCGGACGAGGCGTCCACCCCTCCATGAACGACTGCCCTTCCCGGCTTCCACAAAAACTCCGCTATTGAAACGTATCAATATAAATGTTATCCATTCTCCGGGGCATTTCTGTAGCCCGGACCAATCCCCCAACGCGCTATCGCGATTATTAGGAGCACCATGTTCTCAGGCAAGCGGACCTCAGGTAAGCGACTGGCAGTGATTCTCTTCCTTCTCGCTCAATTCTTATTGGCTTCATCCCTTCTCGCCCAAAACGTCTCGAATAGTCGTTCCGCCGAAGCGAAGCTGCCGTTGCGCGAGGGTTGGTCATTGCAAACCTCGGCCAAAGTCGAAGCCAAGGGAGAGGTCATTTCGACTCCGCAATTCGTTCCGAAGGGATGGCACGTTGCGACGGTGCCCACCACCGTGGTAGCCGCATTGGTTAAGGACAAGACGTTCCCCGATCCTCTCTTCGGCATGAACCTGCGCGACTTTGCGGGCGTGAATTACCCCATCGGCGCGAATTTTTCTAACATTCCCATGGCGCCCGATAGCCCTTATGCGGTTTCCTGGTGGTATCGCAAGCAGTTCGCCGTGCCCGCGTCCTATAAGGGCAAGACCGTTTGGTTGAAGTTCAACGGCATCAACTATCGCGCCAACATCTGGCTCAATGGAAAACAAATCGCCAAGTCCGACGACGTGGCCGGTGCCTGGCGAACTTACGAATTCAATGTGACCGACGCGGCCAAGCCTGGCGCGGAGAATGTGCTGGCGGTTCAGGCCTTCTCGCCTACCGATCACGACCTCGCCATCACTTTTGTTGACTGGAATCCCGCGCCGCCCGACAAGAATATGGGACTGTGGCGCGAGGTCTATCTCACCTCCAGCGGCCCCGTGGCGTTGCGCTATCCCACGGTCGTATCGAAACTGAATCCGCCGGCCAACGACGCGGCGCGCCTCACCGTCACTGTGCAACTGAAGAACGGCACGGACAAAGCCGTGAGCGGAAAACTGAAAGGCCAGATCGAAGCAGTCAAGTTCGAGCAAAATGTCGAACTCGCTGCCAACGAATCCAAAGACGTAACCTTCACGCCCGACAAGTTCCAGCAACTCATCTTCACCAGTCCGCGCCTGTGGTGGCCCGAACAAATGGGTAAACCGAACCTCTACCCGCTCACTATGCAGTTCGAGGTGAACGGCGCAGTCAGCGACGATTCCGCCACCGAGTTCGGCATTCGCGAAGTAACTTCCAACTTCAACTCGGTTGGCGGTCTGATTCGCGGCGGTGGCTGGACGCCCGACCTGATGCTGCGTGAAAATTCGCAGCGCCTGCATGATGAATTCCGCTACGTCCGCGATATGGGACTCAACACCATCCGTCTGGAGGGCAAACTCGAGATCCCGGAGTTCTTCGACCTCGCCGATCGCGAAGGCATCCTGGTCATGGCGGGATGGTGCTGCTGCGATTTCTGGGAACGCTGGCCGCGCTGGCAGCCCAAGGATTTTGAAATCGCCAAGCAGTCGCTGCGCGATCAGATCTACCGCCTGCGCAGCCATCCCAGCATCATTATGTGGCTGAACGGCAGCGACAACCCGCCGCCGCCTGACGTGGAGCAGATGTACCTCGATGTCGAGAAAGATTTGTTTTGGCCTAATCCGGTCGTGTCATCCGCTACAGGAAAAAAGACCAGCGTCACCGGCGACAGTGGCGTCAAAATGAGCGGGCCTTACGAATACATCGCGCCCAGTTATTGGACGGTGGACACACCCGAAGGCCAA
>JBEKRY010000111.1:0-15359 GCA_049517555.1 Candidatus Sulfotelmatobacter sp.
ATGCGGGAATTCCAGCGGATCAGTAGATCGATGTACGTCGATATACGATCGAGCTGCGCGGGCGACAGAACCGCAGGTTCCCTTCGACTGCGCTCAGGGCAGGCCTGACCGGGCCTCCGGCTCGATTCGGAATCACAAGAGTCCGACAAGAAGGGCTGAAGCAATTCGGCGATGCGTGCGGGGCGCATGGAGATTTCGATTGTACTGGCAGATACGACAGGCGCTAAAGCGAGCTGATTCGATTCATGCTCAAACGCGGCCCTGAAGGGCCGCTCTTCCACGGTAACGCATGGTCCGCGGTCACCGGTGAACGCCGCGGATGCCGAATCATGAAACTTCTGCAAACGACGCCCGAAGCGGGTGCGCACCCAAGAATAAAACTTCTGTAGACGCTGCTGAATCGGCGCAGCGCATTCGTCTCGCGGACGAGCCGTCCGCGACCACCTGAGCGTTGCTATCGCGAGAGTCAGATGGGAGCTAGGGCGGACTCGGCGTTTTGGCGCAGCGGGGCGAGGCGCGTCTTCTCCAGGTCATCGCGGTAAAAGAGGTTGTAGGTGTCGAAGGGGATGAGGCGGCCGTCGGGGTGGACGATGTGGACACAGGTTTTCTTGACGCTGCGGACGTCGAAGGAGTGGGCGTCGATGAATTGCATGATGATGATGCGGAATATGTTTTCGTAGGTGATGTTGTCGGGGACGAAGACTCTGGGAAGGCAGCAGAGAAGTTCGCGGAGCGTGCCGGCTCCGCTGCGCAGCAGAGTAATTCGCGCAAGGTGCCGGCGCTGCTTTCCGGGGAATGATTGGTGGCGAAGAGCTTGAAGAGGCCGTCGCGGACCGCTGGATCTTGCTCGTAGAGGATTGTGTTGGCGGCTCCGTTGATCAGGATTTCGGGTGGAATCATGCTGGTGAGGGGGATTACTTTTCCGTTCAGCTTCAGGGCGTAGGCCATGGCGAGGGAGTCGGGGTGGCAGGGGACGGGGATGATGTCTTCGGGGCGGAAGACGGTGGATTGTTCGAGGATTTTGCGGCGGACTTCGGTGAGGGTCAGGCGGTCGGTGGCGGGGTTGAAGTTTTCCAGGCGGCCGGCGTCCTGGATGGGTTGGAAGGTTACGCCTCTTACGCAGGGTTGCTGGAGGGCGAAGTCGATGGTCTTGCCGATTTCGTGGTCGTTGAGGCCTTTTTTTAGCGTCACAACTAAGTTTGTTGCGATGTTGTAGCGGTTTAATTTTTCGAGGGCGTCCTGGCGGATGCGGCGCAGGTCGGCGCCGCGGAGTTGCATCAGGGGTTCGCGTTCGAAGGAATCGAACTGCAGGTAAACTTCGAAATCTTCTTTGCAGTCGGCCAGGCGTTTTACGAAATCTTCTTCTTCGGCGATGCGGACGCCGTTGGTGTTGACCATCAGATGCTTGATGGGGCGGGCTTTGGCCAGTTCTACAATCTTGAAAAAATCTGGGTGAACGGTGGGCTCTCCGCCGGAGAGTTGGACTACGTCGGGATGACCTTCGTTGCGGACGACTGCGTCCAGCATTTTTTCGATTTGTGGGAGGGTGCGGAATTGCTGGCGGTCGGGGCCACTGGAGGCGTAGCAGACGGGACAGCGCAGGTTGCAGTAGTCACAGATTTCTACGAGGGTGAGGCAGGAGTGTTGTTCGTGGTCGGTGCAGAGGCCGCAGTCGTAGGGGCATCCCCACTTGACGGGGGTGTTGTAGACCAGGGGCATTTCGGGGGGCTTGATGAAGACTTCGCGGGAGCGGCGGTAGTAGTCGATGTCGTCGGCGATTAGGACTTTTTCGGGGCCGTGTTGCGGGCAGCGTTTTAGGAGGTAGACGTTGCCGTCCTGGAAAACGGTTTTGGCGTCTACGCGGCGGTAGCAGGTGGAGCAGATGGAGATGGCTACGTCGTAGAAGAGGTAGGGGCGGGTTTTGGCCATAGGGGCGCCTCGAACTGGATCAGGCTAAGGCTTCCGGTTTAACTTGGCGATCAGCATGACTCCGCCGACGGCGATGGATAGAGATACAAATGCACACAACGCGAAAAACAGCCGCTCGCGCGAACTAAATCGATCGACAGAATTAAGGCCGCTCGACGCCGTACATATTGAAGACAGCAATGTTGCCAGACCTGCGGCAACTACGATTACGCCGAGAACGCACGTAGCGATTATTCTCGCCGCTGATTTTGCTCTCACTTTCTTGCCTATGGGCGATGCCGCCAAGATAGTACAGCAAGATCGGTTGGCAGGTGGATTCCTCTGTGCAGCGAATTACGTCCGGATTCGTCCCGGCTTCGAGGTTCCCACTTCTCGCGCAAAGGGCGCGCGAGAAATGGGGCACCCGCGTTGCCTGGATACTTACGTTCTTAGCGCCAGAAATAGGTAAGGATGAGAAAGATTACTGGCAGGGAGATGGAGTAGAGGAAGATGTCGACGGCGGAGAGGATCAGGCGGGCGGGAGTGGGTTCGATTCCGGTGAGGCGAACGGCTTTCCAGGCGAGATAGAAGATGAGGACGTCCAAGATCCAGGGAATGGCAGAGAGCAGAGGCATGCCGGAGTGAAAGGTTTGGAGGAAAATGATGACGCTGGCGGTTTGGCCGAAGAAGCCGAAGACGCTGCGGATGCCGGGGATGACGAGGCAAAAAGAGAAGGCGGTCGGTCCGGGGCGGCGGCGCAGGGTGTAGGCGAGAAGTAAATAAGGGGCGATGGCGGCCAGGTTCCAGGCGAACAGAAGCGGGCCGTGCAGGCGGGCGCGAGACATGACGATTTGGCCAGCCCACAACCATTCGATAACGCCAACGATCAGCTGGGCGGAGGCTTGCGCGGCAATGGCGAGGATTAGGCGATCGATGGCGGTGCGGCTGGCGGGAGAGAGATGCCTGGCGGCATCGAGAGCTGGGCGACGGAGCGGTGGAGAGGTTGGAGCGGGTGCGGCGGGGATAACGATGTTGGGCGTGACGTTGGGCGTGACGAGGTTGGGCACTACGACGCCGGGTACGACAACGTTGGGCTGCGCCGGGGAGGGTGGAACGAGGGAATAGGGTGGGAGCGGGGGGAGGTTTTGGTTCTGACTAGGATATTGATTCCGCTCTTGAGCTTGAACCTTGGACTCCCGAAAGATGACGCGGGCCATCGCACCGATTACGAAGACTCCGCCGACCAAGACAACGAGGGCGCCGGCAATCCCGAGGTAGATGAAATTATTGGTCTGCGAAGTGGCGCCACCGTGGCGATCGGCCGAGACCAGGATTGCGAAACAGAGGCCGAGGAGAGCTAATCCGAGCGAGAGCACGATGACGACAATGGACACTACGATCAGGCCGAAAGTGCGAAGCGTGTTGGTGACCCAGCGTTCCATAGGTCGTGTGACCGGCTTTCTCCGGTTCAGTTTACAAATTTCCGGGAGTGCGCGACGGTGATTGTTTTATTCACGGGTCCGCTTTCGGTTTAAGTAGTTGATCGCCGACATGGCGGCGATCACTACGGCCAGCGAAACTACGGCACAGATTACGAAAGAGCTTCGGTCTCCTCCGCGAACAACGCCGCCGGTGAACGCGCATACGGTCGAAAGTAGGAGGACCAGGGATGCCGCGATGGCGATGAGCGAGAGAACGATGGTTGCGAGCGTCTTCATGGTTGCGGCTTCGGCATCGAACTGAGACGAAGCCAGCGGGCGACATCGCGGGAATAGTACAGCAGGAGGAGGACGCAGGCCCACTGAATTCCTCCGAGGCCGAGGAAGATGCGGGGGTAAGGTTTGAGGAAGTCGCAGAGCAGGCGGAAGGACACGTAGGCGACCATGAAGAGTTTGAAGGCGTCGCCGGGTTGCCATTGCCGCAGGTTCGATGATGATGCCGACGAGAAACAGGTTTCTCGACTCGCCGTCGCATTCGCTCCGGCTCCCTCGAAATGACAAATTTGTTTTTGTGATGGCGAGTCTTGCGCGGGCTGGGCTCTGTGCGCGAGGTAGGGATCCTTCGACTGCGCATCAGCATCGCTCAGGACGACAATTTTGTTTTGGCGCGACGTTTTGCTTAAGACTTGGTAGAGGAACGGGATTAGCGCTAAGAGGAAGATCATTTCGTAGAGCTGGGTGGGATGGCGGGGGATGCCGTCGCCGAAGTTGACGGCCCAGGGGAGATTGGTGGGCGTGCCGTAGGTGTTGTCGGAGAGGCCGGTGAGGAAGCATCCGATGCGTCCGATGGCGATGCCGAGGGCTAGGGGGATAGCGTAGAGGTCGCCGGTGGAGGTGCGGATTCCGATGTAGCGTTTGATGAGTTCGACGGAGATGAGGCCTCCGGCGAGGGCGCCGACGATGGTTTTGCCGCCGATGAGATAGGCGGGATCATTCATGTTTTGCCAGGTGAGTTGCGGGTCTTCGAGCCAGAAGAGGATTTTGGCGCCGATCGCGGCTCCGGCAACGGCGGCGGCGACGGCGGCCCAGCGGAACGGAGTGGCGATGGAATCTCCGAAGCGGCGGCGGAGCGAGAGGTAGACGGCGAAGGCGATGATGTAGGAGAGAGACTCGAAGAAGAAGTGCGGATGTATGGTGTAGGGGCCAAGGTGGAGATAGAACGGGAAGGTTGCGGGTTGAGGGGCGAGAGTGATGGGGAATTATAGCGAGGGTTCCGCACTTACGCCGCATGCGCGGTCGCGCGGGAAAAGCCCCACTTCTCGCGCGGCTTACTAATAAACTCCCGCGCGAGAAATGGGGCACCCATTCCCGTTTCGAGTTGACAACGGGCCGATTGTTCTGTATGTTCAGTCCGTACTGAAATAAACATTATGGCGGAATTAACCAAAGTGCAGAAGCAGTACATCCTTCACTGGGGCGAGATGGGGACGCGGTGGGGGATCAACCGGACGGTGGCGCAGATTCATGCGCTGCTGTTTTTGTCGCCGAAGGCTTTGCCGGCGGAGGAGATTGCCGAGACGCTGAGCGTGGCGCGGTCGAATGTGTCGACGTCGATCCGCGAGTTGGAGACCTGGGGGATTGTGCGTGCGGTGCATGTGCTGGGCGATCGGCGGGAGCATTATGAGTCGATGAAAGATGTGTGGGAAATGTTCCGGCTGGTGATTGAGCAGAGGAAGCGGCGGGAGATTGATCCGACGCGGGAAATTTTGCGGACGTGTCTGGCGGATTTGGATCCCAAGGAACCTGGGGCGGACTATACGCGGGAGCGGCTGGTGGCGATGGCGGGATTCTTTGAAGCGGTCACTGAGCTTTACGACCAGATGAAACGGCTGCCTACGGGGACGGTGCGGAAATTGTTGCGTATGGGAACGAAGATTCGGAAGAAGGCGGGGTAGGCTCTTTTTTGGAGAAGAGCAGTTGCCAGTGTCCAGTGGACAGTGACCTGGTTGCCGTAACTCCAGTACTCAGTAACCGAGGTTCAGCAGTTTTCGGAACGGAGGCGTTAGGGGAACCTGTACACTAGTGAACATTCCAGAGTGAACATGCCGGCGACGCCGGCGGTTGCCATGACGCAGGAAAAGTCTCAGCGTAACCAGGGTGGGGAAGCCGGAGAGGTTTCCCACGAATTCGGGGGACGCGGCGTGGGCGCTTCTTCCAATGCTTCTTCTTCTCTTTCTCCTTCCGCTTCTTCTGTGCGGGGCGAGTCTTCGTTCGCGATTCCTGCCGGATCTCTCAAGGAAAGCGCCAATGCGGAGCTACGTCGGCTGTATCGGGCGCTGCATGCGCTGAGTGCGTGCAACCAAGCGCTGGCGCAGGCGGGCAGCGAGCAGGAACTGCTGGAGGAGATCTGCGACGTTATTGTGCGCGTAGGCGGATACCGGATGGCGGGCATCGCGTACGCACAGCAGGACGAAGAGAAAACGGTGCGGCCTATGGCGCATGCCGGCCTTGGTAGCGGATATCTCGACAAGATCCAGTTGAAATGGTCGGACACTCCGGCGGGACGGGGGCCGGCGGGCACGGCGATTCGCGAGAACCGGATTTGCGTGATCGCGGACACGGCGAGCGATCCGCAGTTTGTACTGTGGCGGGAGGCTGCACTGGAGCGCGGATATTCGGCGGTAATCGCTTTGCCGCTGCGGGTCGGGGGCCTGGCTTTTGGGGTGTTGGCGATTTATTCGGAGCAGGTGGGTTCGTTTGAAAGCTCGGAGGTGGAACTGCTGACCGAGATGGCGAACAATTTGTCGTTCGGCATCACGGCGATTCGGTCGCAGGAGGAAGGCAGACGGGCGACGGCTGCGTTGAAGGACGCGGAGCGAAGATACCGGCAGCTCGTCGAACAGGTTCCGGCGATTTCCTACATCGCCGAGCCGGGCGAGTCGGGGCGATTTCATTACATCAGTCCACAGGTGGAGTACATCCTCGGGTTCACGCCGCAAGAGTGGATGGCGAACGACCGCAGTTGGGTGAACGTGCTGCATCCGGAGGACGTGGCGAAGACGATCGCTGCCGAACACCGCCGGGAAGGGGAACTGTATCGGGTGGAGTATCGCGCGCTCGCGCGGGACGGGCGGGTGGTGTGGCTGCGGGATGATGCGGTCTTCGTGCGCGATGTGGAAACGGGGAAGCTGCTGATGCGCGGGCTGCTGCTGGACATCACGGAACGAAAATCCGCAGAGGAGGCGCTGCGCGAGAGTGAGGAGCGCTACCGGGCGTTTGTGGAACAGAGCTCGGAGGGAATTTTTCGCATGGAGTACGACCCGCCAGTGCCGTGCCATCTACCGGCGAGTCAGCAACTCGAACTGGGGCTGAAACATGGGTATCTGGCGGAATGCAACGACGCGCTGGCGAGAATGTACGGCCGTGAGTCGGCGCGGGAGATGATCGGGAAGCCGCTCTCTGAGTTTCTGGTGCTGCATGATCCGGTCACGCAGGAATTCATGGAGAATTACATCCGGTCGGGTTACCGGATCACCGACCAGGAGTCGCGGGAAGTGGACGAGCAGGGGCAGAAAAAGATTCTTCGCAACACCATGATGGGGACGGTTATCGACGGCCAATGGGTGCGGACATGGGGCATTTCACGGGACGTGACCGCGCGCATGCATCTGGAAGAACAGCTCAGGAATGCGCAACAACTGGAGGCGATCGGGCGGCTGGCGGGAGGCGTGGCGCATGACTTCAATAATATTTTGAGCATCATCATGGGACACGGCGAGTTGCTGCTGGCCGCGGTGGGAAAGGATGAACATGCGCGCAACGGGCTGGAACAGATTCGGCGGGCGGCGGACCGGGCAGCGTCGCTCACGCAGCAACTGCTGGCTTTCAGCCGAAAACAGGTGCTGCATCCGAAGGTTCTTGATCTGAATGAAGCGGTCGCGGATGTGCAGAAAATGTTGTCGCGAGTGATTGGGGAGGATATTGAGTTGATCGCGAGGCTGCATCCCTCGCTGGTGCCGGTGAAGGCGGATCCGGGGCAGGTGGAGCAGGTGCTGATGAATCTGGCGATCAATGCGCGGGACGCGATGCCGCACGGCGGCAAGCTGACGATGGAAACGTCAAACCTGGAAGTGAGTGAAGAGTTGGCGCCGGATCTTGATCTCATCCCGGGCCGGTACGTCATGCTGCGGGTAATGGATTCCGGGCATGGAATGGATGCTGGGACACTCCCTCACATCTTCGAGCCGTTTTTCACGACGAAGCCCATGGGCAAGGGGACTGGGCTGGGACTGGCGACCGTGTACGGAATTGTGAAGCAGAGCGGTGGCAGCATTCAGGTAGAAAGTGAAGCAGGACGCGGCACCACATTTCGCATTTACTTGCCGGCGGCGGAGGGCGTGCTGCGCAAGCGGCAGGAGACGCGGACGAGCGAGGAAGTAGCGGGGGGAAGCGAGACTATTCTGCTGGCGGAAGATGAAGCCGACCTCCGGGAACTGGCGCGAATTTTTCTGGAAGGCTATGGCTATCGAGTGCTGGAAGCGCCGAGTGCGGAGCAGGCGATTCGGACGGCCGACAAGTTCGCGGGGCCGATCGATCTGCTGCTGACGGATGTGATTATGCCGGGGATGAGTGGAGCGCAGCTGGCGGAAAATATTCTGAGCAAGCGTCCGCGAACCCGGATCGTCTATATGACGGGATATACGGATGATATGGTGGTGCAGCATAAGGTGCTGGAGCCGGGAGTGAATCTGCTGCAGAAACCTTTTAACCGGACGGACCTGGCGCTGAAAGTGCGCTCGACGCTGGATGGGAAGTAGAGCGAGCCGGTAAACTTCTTAAGATACAGATTGATCCTCTATTCGTACCCTGCCGAAACAATATTAACCACAGAGGACACAGAGGTCGGAAGACAATTGCAGATAAAGAAAAAGGAAGCTCGCTTATGACGAAGGTGGAAAGCGCGGGGATTGTGGACGCAGGTGCGGCAGTGGGCGCGAAGATCTGGGTTACGCTGAAAGGGTTGCCGCTGACCATTCGCCTGGACTGGCCGTTTCATGGGTCAACGTCGGGTGCGGATTTTTTTGTGCTGCATGGGGACATCCGGCTGGAGGGGTCGGAGGGGTTGCATGCGCCGGTGGCGGTGAATCTTTCGCAAACTGTGCGGGAGGTCATGCCGTCGATGGAGCCGAAGGACGCGGAAGCTCCGGTCATCAATGCGCTGCGCAAGGAAGTAGACCGGCGGCAGATTGAGTTTGTGAAATCGGGGAAATTGTTGCCGGTGCCGTTTTCCAGCCGACATTATGACTTCAAGCGGAAGCAGTGGGTGTTTGGTAAGGCGACGGATGAGGTGATGGCGGAGTTCATTGAGAGAAAAGTTTATTGGGAGACGAAGCTGGGAACCGAGAAGCGAGTTTGGATTGGGGATCCGACAGAAGCGCAGTATTTGCAGACCACGCCGGCGCACGTGATCGAAGTCGCGGCGCGACTGGTGGCGGCGCAGGGGTTGCTGCGGATTGACGGGGAGTGGGCTGAGGGTACGCCGGGACTCATGAATCACGCGGAGCGATTTGAGAATGCGCGGCGCGCGGCGGTGGAAGAGTTGGAGAAGAAGCACGCGTTCGAGCGAGGGTAGGTGAAAAATTCTTTGCCACGGATTCACGCGGATTTGCACGGATAGAGCCTTTTCTGGATTGCCCCTCAGGGGCTAAAGCCCGCGTCATTGTTTGCCCTTTACGGCACGGCTGAAGCCGTGCCCTTCCACGAAAACCTTTACGAACCACGAAGCGCGTTGCAAACCACGAAGCCCGTTACGAGGCCGGGTTATTTGACGGCTTTCGGGAGAATAGTCCCCAGCAGAATCTGGGGGCGATGGCGTAGTTTATCTGCACCAGAACAATGGCGGCGATGCTGTAGTAGGTGCTGAAAAAACAGAGGGCGGCGCCGGCGGCGTAGAGTGACTGCGCGATTACGATGCGGCGGATTACTGCGGGATGAATCTCTGGCGCGACGTCGTCGGATAGAAGATGGGCGCGGGTGGCGTAGCTCCAGCTCCAGTAAAGCATTGCGCCGAGAAGTACGATGTTGAACCAGTAAATCAGGAGCGCGACGCGGTAGTGGATGAACTCGGCGAGAAGCGAAGTCGTGAACGGCGTCAGCGTGATGGCGCAGAGGAAGGCAATGTGAATCCAGGCGAGGTTGCGGTCGGAGCGGGCGAACTGGTTGAGCTGCGTCTGTTGGCCGACCCAGAAGATCCCATTGGTCATGACGCTCATTAAAAATATAACGAGACGAGGCGAGAGCACGAGGAGGGCGTGCCAGAGATCGTGCTCGGAATGAATGGCATCGCGGGCGGGGACGCGGAGGTCGAGCACCAGCAGGGTCATGGATACGGCGAAGATGCCGTCGCTGAGAGCGGCGAGGCGCTCGACGCTTTTTCCTGCAACGCGGTTGTAGAGCGAGTGCATCCAAGGGAGTCTATCGGGTTGCCGGTAAGCGGGCAAAGAGTCGGCAATGGGTGGGCTTGGCGGTGCCGGCGAAAAGCATCGGGCAATCGGTCATAGGGCAAGAGGGCGAAGAACACGAGAGAATTAAGGCCGCGAAGGCCGGCTGGGGTGAGGATATCTTGTGGACGGCACGTTACGGGCGCGGCGGACTCCTTTCTGTTATCGTTTTGGCGCTCATTTGGGGCACGACCTTGTGCGGCAGCGCGCTGGCACAAGGTGAACCTGCTCAACAGTCGAGTCAGCAGCCCAATTCTCAGCCTACTCAGCAACCGCCAGCGGCACCTCAGCCGGAAAATTCCCAGCCCGACCAACCGGTCACGGACCAACCAGTCACGGACCAACCAGTTAAAGACCAGCCAGCCGCGAATGAGAAGCCTCAGGACCAGAAGCAAGAAGAGAAAAAAGACGACGCCCCGAATCCCGCCCAGGCTGCTGCGGAAGCGACGAAAGAGGTGGCCGAGGCGGCGTTGGTCAAGGCTGCCGATTGGGAGCGTGGATGGTTTGTTGGAGTGTACGTGGAAAAGGGGCGGCCTCTGGTTCCGATGACGGTGAAGCAGCGGCGGGAGATCTATCTACAGGGAACGCTGGCGACGCCGGGGGTGTATTTGAAACGCATGTTCGATGCGGGCATTGACCAGTGGCGCAACTCTCCGCCGCAATGGGGCCAGGGGTGGGGCGCATATGGCGAGCGGTTCGCATCGCGCGAGGGACAATTCGTTGCGGCCAATAGCCTGGCAGCGCTGGGAAATGCGGCGCTGCATTATGAAGTGCGCTACGACCAGTGCAATTGTCAAGGGTTCTGGGCGAGGACGCGGCATGCCATTGTGCGCAACTTTCTTACTTACGATCAGAGCGAGCAGGAACTGCGTCCGCAGTGGGGATTGTACGCAGGGTCTTTTGGCGGGGGAGTGATTTCGACGGCGTGGAAGCCGCATCCGCGCAATGCTTTTGCGGAAGGCGGACGCGCCATGGCGGGTCAGGTGGCCTGGGGCTCGCTGCTGAATATCTTCATCGAGTTTTCGACGGACGTGAACCGCGCGATCGGCCGCAGGATTGACGCGATGAGATAGGGGATAAGAATTTCCTGATTGCGCGGGCGGCCTTGGGCTAGGCGGGCGACGGCTTGCGGACGAATTGCGCCACCACGCTTCCGAGGGTGAGCAGGGACATCAGGGAGATGATGCCCAGCGAAATGACGCAGTAAATGCACCAGACGCCGAGAACGTTGGCTTCGATGTTGGCCAGGTGCAGGGAAAAGGCGAGCCCGGCGAAAGTGGGTACGAGTAATAGTCGATAGGAACGGAGCCACGCCAAAGCACCCATGAGAATGTAGCCGGCGATGCCGAGGACGGCGACGGGAATTCCGGCGAGCATGGCGTAGGGGCTGTGATTGACGACGCCGCAGTCCCAGCGCTCGTTGATGCTGCAGGGAGAGTCGCCGTAGGTGCGGTAGTGTTCGCGCAGGGCGAGGGATGAGACGGTGATGCCGAGAATGGCTAGAATTAGAAGAATGTATTTCATGGTTTTCCTCTTTAGGCTGAATCGATACGAATGGTATTTACTGAGCAGGTCTTAAGAGCAACAGGCTGCCTCAGGCGCTAAAGCGCCAACATTTATCAGATCGTACGGCACGACTGAAGTCGTGCCCTTCCCGAGAATCTCATCGAGCGACTTTTCCCCATAATTTCTGCGCTGCCTTTTAATTCCGGGCGCTTGCGGCGGCTGCGTCTTTTATTAAATCAGAAACTTGCCAAGCGCTGCCGTGGTACCACTTCACGATCTTGCCGTCGGGGCCGATGACGGCGGTGCTGAGGGTGTGGGTAATGAGTCCACCTTCGGGTTTGATGGCCAGGGCGAAAAAATCTGCGATCTTGGGTAAGTCTGCGGCGGTGGGAGCGGCGAAATCCCATCGCTTGAAAAGTGCTGGGTCGTGAGTGTGGGCCACGGTGAAGGCGTAGTCGCGGAGAACTTTGGGGGTGTCGTGCTCTGGGTCGAAGCTGATGCTTAACAGGTGAGTGCCGGCCAGCGCAGGGTTCGCGCTGAGTTGCTTGTAGATTTCGGCGAAGTTGCTGCTCATGCGCGGGCAGAAGTCGGGGAAGGGGCAGCGCGTGTAAATAAAGGTGACGAGCAGAATGTTGCCGCGATATTGCTGGAGAGAAATTCGCTTGCCGCTCTGATTGGTGAACGAGAAATCGGGAAGGTCGTCTCCCGGCGCGGGCAGGCGCGGGGAGTTGGCGGACGCTGGAGCGGCATGGCCGATGACTTTGACGTTTTCGAGCCAGTAGTCAGGCGGCACTTCGGAATCCGCATCGCGTTGTACAAGAACGTCGGCGGAGATGGAGTCGCCGGGAAGCAGGTGGTTCAGGATTGAGTCGGGCTTGACCTTGTAGGGCATGGCCATGGCGTCCATGAAGCCGGGGATGGCGTCGCCGTCGATGAGGGCGGTTTGCGACTGGCTGTCGATGGAAATCACGCGCCCGGTGAAGGAGTAGCGCTTCGGGACAAGCGTTTGCGCACGATTGCACGACGAAGAAACAAGGGCGCCGGCGAGAATGAGGGCGATCAGGAAGGAACGGCGGGTAGAGTTGTTCACTGTACATACTTTAACTCGGAGGAGGAGTGCGGGGCCACCAGAACGGGCTGGGGTGAGTTGGGACCAGCGCCGCATGTTTCGTTCCGGCTATCCTGGATTCGATTGGTGGGAATGCGTCGGGACGGAGTTTGGAGCGCTCGGTGGCGCTGCCTCTTTGAGTGCGTGCTGATACCGCGTCCACAGATAGCCGTAGAGAAGGCCGCTGGCCGAGAAAAAACTCATGATGGCGAACGCGATGGCGGGGCTGCCTGGGTCGGTGTGGTGAGGGGCATCGACTCCGTGCGCCATGAAAACTGCCAGCTGCTTAACGGGCTCTTTCATCCGGGTCAACTCGACAAGGCCGGCTCCAAGAAATAATTTGGTTAACCAATCCGCGATTTCCTCAAGGTTGGTATGAGGCGGCACTGCGGTGTTCTGCTGGTCCTGAGTAGAGCCGGCCGGGCGAAGACCGAAGAGGTAACCCAGCAGCACTCCCCCAATGAAAAAAGCACCCGCGACCAAGGCCCCATATCCGATCGCCCTAGCGACGCCCCCGTGAACCCAATGGTCCTTTCGATTGGCGTTTAATATGAGCGCGCCGAACCCGATGGCGACACACAGCAAAACTCTGTCTGTAGCGCGATCGTAAGTGGTGGCCTCGACCGATAATTGACGGGCGGGACGGTTCTCCTTCCACCAGGCCCAAACCATTAGCGTCAGCAGGGACAGGATTATTACGAGGCTGGCCTGGGCGGTCGACCAGTCCTGGCATTGCTCTGCCCGGACGAGCCGAATGGCGATGCCTCCGGCCAGCAGCAGGCCGAAATAATATTTGCCTTTTAGCCAAGCGTCCTTCAGCCAATTGTCGATCACAACCCACCTCCTTACCTGTCGGTACGGGTGCCGAGAGATTCACATGAGATTCCCTTGTGACTTCGAAGACCGAGGCCTGATCCTGCCGACAACGCCGGTGACGTGCTACGGAAACCCGTGGGAATTAAATAGGGCCTATAGGGGAAGAGCTAGCTGAAAGCCCCGGAACGATTCGAGAGCTTAGGGGTGGGCTGTGATCTAGCGTGAAGTTCGTTGAAATTGTTACGAAAGCCGAACTTTCTCAGCATATTTGCGGTGCAAATCCGTCTCGCGCTTTGTGATGCGGCGACCTTGGAGATAGAACAATGATTCGTTGGCTCCCGGGTTTATCGGCCGGATGTTACAAAACCCGAACTCGGAAGATCTGCGACATCACGGTTTGCGCGCCCGAAGTGTTCCGACCGGATGCCGGGGCAAAACAATCGCGACTACCTCCGACCTAGTAATGGAAGCGGTAGCGAAACTCGGCGTAGAGTTGCCGGGGATCGTTCCAGTGAAATCCACCGAATGTCAGGCTGTTGTCCAACTGGACGCGGCGGTTGGCCACGTTCAGGGCGGTCAGGGAGACGGTGTATTTCTCGGCGAAGGTTTTCCCGAGCGCTAAATCGAAGGTGGTGTGGCCGGGAAGATAATTGCCGGGATACTGCACGCCGGGCAAGCCGTTGGTGAAGCCCGAGCCGTAGTAAACATTGGTTGAGACATAGGACTGCCAAGGCAAATTTGTATTGAGACCCAGGTTGAGTGTGTTGCGCTGGTCGTGGTCGGCGGGGGAAAGTCCGGGGGGAATGTCGAGTCCGCAGGCCGAGGTTACGGGAACGGGGCAGACCAAGCCGCCGGTAATGGGCGAGGTGGCCTGGGCGATTTGGTTCGCATAGGCAAGGTGAAACTGGCTGCGATGCCAAAGGTTGGGCGAGCGCAGAGTGAGTTCCCAGCCTTGAATCAGCGCGTATTGCCAGGTGATGGGCCAGAAGAGATTGGAGTCTCCGATGTTGTTGTGGTCGAGCCAGTTCTTGGCGCGGGTTTCGTAATTATCGGCGCTGAGGTTCCAGCCGCGAAATGGAATGGTGACGCCATATTGCCATTCGATATCGCGCTCGCCCTTCAGCGGGGAGAAAGCAAAATTCTGGCTGTTGGCCAAATCGAGCAGCGCACCCGTTGCCGTTACGAGTGGCGGAGCCTGATAGAAGTAGCCGTAGAAGCCGCGAAAAACCCAGTTCAGGCGAGGAATTTTCACGGCGACACCCAAGCGAGGGTCGGTGGCGCTTTCGGAAATGGAGGAGTCGAATTCGGTTTGGCGTAGGCCGGCAATCAAGGTTAGCCACGGAGTGACTTTGAATTTGTCGTTGATGAATAGAGCAGTGACCCCTCCATTCACGCCGATGGAGGAGGCGGGGAAATTCGCCTCGCCGTCGTTGAATAAATTGTCGAAGTAGTTGTACTGGTGCTGGCCGAATCCGTAGACGCCGGCTTGTAGATCGTTCTTCCAGAAGGTGGCGTTGAAAACCGCTTGCGCGCCGACGTAATTGGCATTCTCAGTCACGGTGGAGGCGACCGGATAATCGTTGGGGCTGCTTTTATAGTCGGCGCCGTTGTAGTGGTAAAAGGGAGAGACGGTGAGCAGCATGTTCGGATTGAAGGTGTGTACCCACGAGAAAGTAGCGTAGCCATCGGGCTCCTTCTCGGCGTCGCGCAGTCCGTAGCTCGGATAGTTCTGATTTCCGATGGAATTGGGGTCGGGATCGATGGGGATCTGGTAGTAGTCCTGCCGCAGGGATGCGACCACGCGATATTGATTCCTGGAATCGGGATTGAAGATGAATGAGGCGAATCCTCCGTAGCCGTTGTCGGCATCGTGAACGACTTGCGGAATAGGCGTCTGAAGGCCGTAATTGCTGCGATTTCCGTTCACGCTGGCATAGTAGGCGAAGCGCTGGGTGTGTCCTCCGCAACTGAGCTGGTCGTTGGTTTGATAGAAGTTTCCGGCGCTGATCACGAGATCGCATTCTTTGTCACGTTCAAAACCGGTGCGCGGCGCGATGTTGAAGATTCCGTAGGTGCGGTCTC
>JBEKRY010000112.1:0-14643 GCA_049517555.1 Candidatus Sulfotelmatobacter sp.
CACAATCACTCCCTCGGGAGGACTCAACTCGTCGACAGTCGCGCTTACCTGCAGCGTTTCTCCTGCGGTAAGCCCGGCAGCCACTTGCTCGCTTGCTGCGGTCTCAGTGGCGAACAATACGGGCACTTCCACGCTCAACGTCGCCACCGCCGGACCACAAGCGGCACTCGCATCACCGACTGGCTTGCAAGCCTCGGGCGTGAAGCTCTTTCTCGGCCTGATGATCCCCGTTATGTTCCTCAGCGGGGCTGGAATGAAAAAGGCAGGTCTGAGAAAGCTCCTTGGCTTCTGTCTCATCTTCCTGGTGCTCGGCGGATGTTTGCTGCAGGTCGCCTGCGGCGCCAGCGGAAGCGCTTCCCCGCCTGTCGGCAACTCGGGAACGCCAGCAGGCACTTACAAGGTGACGATAACCGGCACTGCAAACGGTACAGTAACGCAAACCACATCGGTTTCGCTGACAGTGCAATAGCTGGACAACCACGAAGGCACGAAGATGCGTTTACTCGGATGAGTCTTTCTGGCGCGTCGCCTTCACCCCGGACAGAATTCCAACGCCCAGTAGCACAATGCCGCCTACGACAATCCAGTGCGCGGGCATGTGCATCAGGTACGCACCATACATAAGTCCGCCGATCAAGATGGCGAACCCGACCGCATAGATTCCAAACGACATTGGTGTCTCCTTATTTAAATCCGTGGTAACGGTCTGCATCGTGAACGATTTCTTTTCATGCCCATAGTTCTTTCCCAAGCGAAAATCCAAGAGAAATCCAAGAGAAATCCAGACTCGCGCATTTGCCATGGCAGTGCTGTGCAGAATCGCTCACTTTGTGAGGTAGCGCGCGCTTTCGCCGGACCGTTAAGGGCTTCTTCCCACGTCCGGCGAAGTTTTCCGTTCGCCGTAACGGTTCTTCGTGGGGCGGTCAATTGTGACCAGTTTTTCAACAACGGAAGGTAGATAGTGAGAATTCGATGGGGGATTCCGCGACAAAGTTCAGGACAAAGTTCAGGACAAAGCTCAGGACAAAGCTCAGTTTGTGGACCCACTAGGTTTTGTTGGGGACCATAACGCTTTAGCGGATTTCACATAACAGATTTCACATCAAGGAGATAAACGATGGCCACAACAGAGCAGACGAAGTGTACCCACCTCCCATGCCGCTGCATGACGCAAGCGGGCGAACCATACTGCGGTCAAGCGTGTAAGGAGGCGGGATCCGGTGAAGTCGAGATTGCCTGCCAGTGCGACCATGCAACGTGCCCGCTGACCCTATAGGGCAGACGCTCCCGCAGTTGGAAGAACAGGCCGAAGCTTCCAGAGGAGAATCTCAGAATGAAAGCGCGCCACACATCGCGCCACACATCGCGCCGGACATTGCGCCGGACATTGCGCCGGACATTGCGCCGGACATTGCCCGTGTCGGTGTCCGTCGTCGCCCTGCTGCTGGCCGTGGCAGCACTGCCGCTCTCGGCGCAGGAGCAAACTCTGGCCGATGCGAGAGCCTCCTCGGGCACTCTTGTGATCGCGCCCCCGGCGCAACTTTACCTGACGTACATCCGTCCGACGACGAAGGTGAAGGTGCGCAATTATCTATTCGACGCGTTTGGGCCTCATCCGATCGGCGTCGCTGCCCTGGTGGGCGCCATTAATCTGGCGGACAAATCACCTCCGGAGTGGAGGCAAGGGATGGCAGGTTACGGCGAGAGATTCGCCTCCAACCTCGCCATCGGGGCGGTGAATACTACGACACGCTATGCTCTCGCGCAGGCCTTCCACGAGGACACTTTGTATTACCGTTGTGAGTGCCGAGGCCTGTTGCCACGGTTTAACCATGCCCTGATCTCGACCCTCACCGGTCGTCATGGGGCTGATGGCCATCGCGCCTTTTCTTTTGCCGCCCTGGTCGCACCCTATGCGGGAAACTTTACGGCGATCTACGGATGGTATCCTGGCCGCTACGGTGCCAAAGATGCCTTCCGGATGGGCAACTACAGCCTGCTCGAGTATGCAGCCTCGAACGTGGCGTTCGAGTTTCTCTATCGCGGGCCTCACTCGTGGCTCTCCCGTGCGCACCTGAACAATCGGCACGGGGCGATAGAAGCGGATCCAGTGCCGTGATCGACGAACCCTTAGCCGCAACTGGAGTCATGCGTCCTCCACTTTCAGAGCAGGGCGTAGCTTTCCTTGCCCCTTCAACTTCGCCCGCAGCTTCCCCCGCAGCTTCTCCCGCCGTGGATTCCCCTAAGAACGGAGCCACAGAGTTTCTGGAATGGTTCGGGGATCTCGGAATCTTCTTCTGGCGAGTGCTGCGTGCGGGCGTGACGCCGCCGTTTGAATTCCGCGAACTGTTTCGACAACTCGACGAAGTCGGATCAAAATCCCTCCCGCTCGTCGCCTTGGCTGGAGCGGCAACGGGCGTTGTACTGTCGTTGGAGGCCCGGTACAGCCTGACTCGATTCGGCGCGAAATCGCTGCTGCCCGCCGCCATCGTCTTCTCTGTTATCCACGAAACCGGGCCGATCATCACTGGCCTGGTGGTGAGCGGCCGCGTGGGAGCGGGCATCGGCGCGGAGCTGGCGTCGATGAAAGTGACTGAGCAGATCGATGCCATTGAGGCGTCCGCCGTGAATCCCTATCGCCTGCTGGCGGCGACCCGGATTCTGGCGTGCATCCTGATGCTGCCTCTCTTGACCCTTGCCGGCGATGCCTGCGGCCTGCTCATGGGCTGGGTTGCGCAGGCCCTGGTTGAGCCACTTTCGCTGCATCAATTCATCAACAGCGGCTTTAACGGCGCCAGTTTCAACGATCTGCTGCCACCCACATTCAAGACCGCGGTGTTTGGCATGATCATCGGGCTGATCGCGTGTTTTCAGGGCATGCGGACAACGGGAGGAGCCGCCGGCGTGGGCCATGCAGCCACCAACTCGGTGGTGCTGTCATCCCTTTTCGTGATTCTGGCGGATGTGGTACTGGTAAAACTCATTCTCATATTTTTCCCGTAGGACTTGATCGGGATTGAGTAAGAAGCGTCGCGAAACAACTTATGGACACACTCGAGCAAACTCCGACTGAAAACGCAGCTCAAACTGCGATCCAGCAAGGCAAAGCCGAGGCCGACGGCAGTGCGCCGGTCGTCGCTGTCGAGGACTTGCACAAATCCTTCGGAAGTCAAAAGGTTTTGAACGGGGTGAGCCTGGCGGTGAAGCGCGGCGAAACCCTGGCAGTGCTGGGGCGCAGCGGCACCGGCAAGAGCGTCTTGCTGAGGATCATCATTGGCCTGGAGAAGCCCGACACGGGATCGGTTCGCATCCACGGCCAGGATATTGCGGGCATGGCTCTCGACCAACTCGGCGCCATCCGGACGAAGATGGGCTTTCTGTTTCAGCATGCCGCGCTCTACGACTCGCTCACCGTCGAGGAGAACGTGGCGTTCCCCCTGCAGCACCACAAACGAGAGATGTCGAAGTCGGAAAAGCGCGACCGGGTCAATGCATTGTTAGGGGAAGTAGGGATGGAAGATGCCGCTGCCAAGATGCCATCGGATATTTCCGGCGGCATGCAGAAGCGGGTGGGACTGGCGCGCGCGCTGGCTTTGGAGCCGGACATTCTGCTGCTCGACGAGCCTACCGCCGGTCTTGATCCCATCAGTTCGGGGGAGATTGATGATCTGGTGCTCAAACTTCAGGCAGAGCATCACATGGCATCCATCGTGGTAACGCACGATCTGCACAGCGCGAAAACGATTGCGGACCGTCTGGCCCTGCTCAATGAAGGAAACGTCGTGATTGAAGGCAGCTTTGAAGAACTGCAGAAGAGTGACATCGAATTTGTCCGGGAATTTCTAAAGCACTCGTAATTTCAGGCATCCCGCAGGAGGACTCATGTCGAGAGCGGCGCGCTTAGGGGCTTTCATCGTTGTGACACTGGCCATTCTGGTGACCGGCGTGTTCATCATCGGAGGCAAGCGCTACCTTTTCAGTTCGACCTACCAGGTGAAAGCGCTGTTCGACAACGTGGTGGGCCTGGATGCTGGAGCCGACGTGCGGGTGGGCGGCGTGCATAGCGGCACGGTGCGCAACATTCTGCTGCCGCACAAGCCAGGCGATAAGGTTACAGTCATCATGGATCTCGGCAACGCGACCCACGAGATCATCAAACAGGATTCGGTGGCGACCATCGAGACGGAGGGCTTGCTGGGCAATCAGTTTCTGGCGATCTCGTTCGGATCGGCTCAATCCCGCGACGTGTTCGATGGGGAGACCATCGCCAGCCAGCCGCCACTGGAAATGGCGGACCTGCTGCAAAAGGCCAGCGTCCTTCTGGGCAGCACCCAGCAAGCCGTTCAGAACGTCACGAAGTTGTCGGCGAATCTGGACTCGATCAGCGCCAAGATCAACACCGGTCAAGGAACTGCCGGCGCGCTGGTCAATGACAAGACGCTTTATAACAATCTCGAACTGACATCGAGCTCCATGCATGAAACCATGACCCATGCGCAAGCCGGAGTGACCGACTTCCAGGAGAATATGGAAGCCTTGAAGCATAATTTCCTGCTGCGCGGGTATTTCAAGAGCCGGGGATACGAAGATTCCGCCGAGCTGGCCAAGAATGAGATCGAGCGCCTGCCGGCGGGCACTCCCACCAAGCAATTTACCTACCCCGGGAAACAACTCTTCGACAAGCAGGATTCGGCCAAGCTGAAAAACCAGAAATCTCTGACTGCCGGCGGCCAGTTCCTGGCCGATAATCAGTTCGGCTTTGCCGTGATTGTAGTGTCGGCTGGCATGGAGGGCGATGCCCAGAAGGACCTGGTATTGACTGAAGCTCGGGCCATGGTCGTCCGCGAGTATTTGGTCGAGAACTTCGGATTTGACGATACTCAGCTCAAGACTCTGGGCGTGGGCAAGCCAACGGACGGAAGTCCCGATCCGGGTTGGGGTTCAGTGCAGATCCTTATCTATCCAGCAGGAACCGAAATGCCCGCGGCCAAGCAAACCCCGGCGGGCGTGTCCTCCACCAAGGACTCGACCCCGCCCGTTCAGTCTTCTGCGGCAGCAAACGCGCAACCGCAATAAGTGGCAACCCGATCCCCACTCGCGACCAGGGTAAAAGAGCTCCGCGTAAGCCGTAAAGAAAAAGGGCGCGGACCGCTGATGGGGGGAAGTGCGGGTCCAGAAAGCGACGACATCCTGGAAAGACTGCCCTGGCCTCCCAAAAGCGACATTCCCAAAAGTGAGCCATAGTGCACAGACCTCATAATGCGTCCGTGCAATCCTTGCCTATGACGCTTGAGGCGTCGCCTCTTACTCCACGCAGCCCGCAGACGTCAAGGTCGCACCGGGCAATCGAAGGATGATCTGGCAAGGTAGGTCAAAATGCGTAACCTCCGTTTTCTGTTGTTAGCAGTTGTGATGCTGGCCATACCGGCCGCCTCGTTCGCGCAGTTCGGCGTGGCCATCACGATCGCTCCGCCCGCGCTACCGGTTTACACCCAACCCATGGTTCCCGCCGAAGGTTATTTGTGGACGCCCGGTTATTGGGCGAATGGCGATGAAGGCTATTTCTGGGTACCGGGCACGTGGGTCCAACCGCCCAGCGTTGGCTTGCTCTGGACTCCGGGCTATTGGGGTTGGGGTGGCAATGCCTTCTCCTGGAATGAAGGCTACTGGGGCGGCGAGGTCGGCTTCTACGGTGGCGTCAATTACGGCTTCGGCTACGGTGGCGTCGGCTACGGTGGTGGATATTGGAACAACGGAGCCTTCAGCTACAACACTTCGGTGAATAACGTGAATGTCTCGAACATTCACAACGTTTACAACAAAACCGTAATCAACGAAACCACGGTAAACCATGTTAGCTATAACGGCGGCACAGGTGGAATTACCGCCCGTCCTACCGCTGCGGAAGAGACGGCATCACGCGGGCAACACACGCCGCCAACATCGATGCAGACCGAGCACGTGCACGCTGCCAGCACCAACCACGCACTCTTGGCGTCTGTGAACCAGGGGCGTCCGGCAATCGCTGCCACGGCAAAGCCGGGCGAGTTTAGCGGTGCAGGCGTGGTTGCGGCCAAGCAAGCGGGAGCGCCTTACAAAGCTCCTGCTGCTGAGAACAAAGCCGCGGAGAGCAAGGCTGCTCCCAGTAAGGCAACCGAGAACAAGGCCGCTGAGAATAAGGCTACTGAGAATAAGGCTGCCGAGAGCAAGGCGACCGAGAATAAGGCCGCTGAGAATAAGGCTGCCGAGAGCAAGGCGACCGAGAATAAGGCCGCTGAGAATAAGGCTGCCGAGAGCAAGGCGACTGAGAACAAAGCCGCTACAACTCGATCGAGTGAGAATAAGGCTGCACCTGCGACTCATGAGCATCCCGCTCCTAAGCCGACAACCACGGCTCATGCCAAACCTGCTCCTAAGCCGGCGCCAGCAGCCCATACAAAACCTGCTTCTAAGCCGACGGCAACCGCCCACGCGCAGCCTGCCTCTAAGCCGGCACCTGCGGCTCATGCGCAGCCTGCTCCTCGCCCGGTTGAAAAGAAGCCGGCGGAAACTAAGGCGGCTGCGCCTGCCGAAAAGCAGCCCGTCGAAACCAAAGCTGCTGCTCCTCGCCCCGCCGAGAATAAACCTGCGCCGAAAGCAGCCCCTGCGTCACATCCGGCAACGACTGCTCACGCGCAGCCTGCTCCTCATCCGCAGGCTGCCCCCAAAACCGAAAGCGCTCCGAGCCCCGAGAAAAAAGCCCCCGGAGGCAAGGACTGAAAAAACGACCTGAGGATCCGAACGTGACGCGGCATGAGGTACCCATCATGCGCGAAACACAAAAGGTCGGAAGAAATACGCCCGGCCAGGCATGGCCGGGTGCGAAGCGACAGCTCAGAGGCCCCGCCGATTCTTCGCGGAGGGAAGGTAAGCCATCCAGCGCAGAATCGGCGGCCGGCCTGTAATTTTTAGAGCGGAATCGAATCACGCAGAGTGTCACAAGAAGACTTGCAAGAAAGGTGAATTTCGATGGAACCCGTTCTTCTTCCTCTTCGCAGGGGATGCCGCTCCTGATGAACTTCCTTAGAAAGCTATTTGGCATCTTCAGACTGCAAGCCCAGGAAGTCCGCCCGCAAAGGATGTGCCCATTTTGCGGATTGATCACGCCCCGCGCAAAGAGCTTTTGTTTGGAATGCAAAAGGCCGCTAAGACCGATTCAGGCCGAGCGGGAGACCGCACGCTAGGGATGAATAAAGGAGAATCAACATGCTTTGGACGATTGTTGCTGTACTTCTGATTCTGTGGATCTTGGGTTTTAGTTTGCACGTGGGTGGTGGCCTGATTCACTTGCTACTGGTCGTGGCGCTGGTAGTGGTGGTCATCAACTTGTTGAGCGGACGCCGAGGAACTGCCTGAGGCGGTACCAATCGCGACTGATATTTGGTTTCACGCTTTGTTCCAAACGTTGCACCCGGTTAGCTGGATGCTGGGCTCGCTGATGCCGCCGACCGCGCTGCCCTTCTTGTGGACTTGGAACGACATCAGAGTTCGCAGGTGAACTCGTTCCCGCATCCTGTCTCCTGCCTGTTCAGAAAAGGCCGCGAAGCCTGCGAATGCCGCGGCTCGTCGCTGCCCGAAGAAATCTCATCGCTGCGAAAACGGGGCTCTCAGGGCGCGGGGCTTTGGCGGCCGCCAGGCTTCGGCCGAGATGGGTTTTCTCCGACGGGTGGCCGGTTGTGAGCGTGCATCTCTCCTTCGGCTTAGCCCTGCAAACCGGGCACTGCACAGACAATATTCGCCTCTGCGTGAGTGCGGGTTCCATGCCCTAAGTATTCAACGTCGCCGAGTTTGAGAATGGTCAATTTCGCTCGTTTTGCCGAAACGCCTGCGCCAAAACAGGAATTCGACAGGCAAGCCGAAGGTAGTGTCTTAAAAACTACCGAACTGCTGGAGCGGCCCTGCTCAGCAACCTCAGCATCGAGCGTGGCACCGTGATGAAGTGGGATCCGGATGCCATGAAACTCGCAGCCTGATCTTTTATCTCTGACGCGCGCTTATGACCACGGAGTCCCGCGGACGGGCCCTGTCGGAGTTCTACGCCGAAAAGCTCAGCGAGACAATATTTCCTTCAACGCCAGCTCAATCCGATCCACCTCTTCGCGGATGACTCGGATCGACTGCTGGTTTTTCGCCGGATGGGCCAAGGGAGTGATTCCTTCCAGAGCGCCGCGGATTTGATCATTCCGCGCCCAAATGAAGCTAAGCCTGGCGCTCCTTTCCTTGCGATTGCGATAAACATTGCTGACAAACTTTATGGCAATCCAGGCAAAAACCAAGCCGAAGGCTGCTTCGATCGGAAGGCGGTCGGTCGCGCCGTCAAACTCTGAAAACAAAAGCCGGTAGACCGCTTCGCCCATGCCAAGCGCGGCAAATAATACAGTTGTCCCGAACAGATAAACCATCAGCCGCTCCATTGGCTGAAAGCGTCGGGAGTCGTCGTTTCCGTCGTGCGTCTGTGCAAATTTGATCGCCATGCTGCCCCCAAAATATTTTGTCACTCAGGCTCGCCACCGTATTGTAGTCCGTGCCATTTTATACGACGCACGTTTCCAGATCGGGGTTGAGGTGGAGCAAAGGAGAAGTTTGAATCCCCCCTCTCCGCCAGGCAGTCTTCCGTTACGAGCCAATTGGTACGGCATGAACGATGAAACGTCGCGGGGCCGCGCCAATGAAGTAAAACGGGTAGCAAGTGACGAGTGTGAGAGCCGGCTTGTTGCCTGACCGCAAGACGCTTACATTTTCCGGCTCCACGGTCTCCAACCGCTCAACCACATACGTCTCAATTCGGCCGGGTTCTTCCAGGTCGATGCGATCTCCAACCCTTATATTCTTCAATCCCCGAAAGAAACCATCGCGGTGGCCGGCGATGCCGACATTTCCATTCTCGCCGAAGCGGGCCGTGCCCGCGATGTGGCCGACACCGCGGTTCAGGGTCAGGTCGTCGGTGCCTTCCAGCACCGGAGCCTCCACGTGAACTCTGTCGATGCGGATTACTGCCAGCGGAGATGCAACCTGTTGGCTTAAACTTTCCGCATACTGCTGAATGCGCTGCTCCGACCACGATACGAAATCGGGAGCGACTGACAGCGTATTCACGACGCGTTTTTCCTCGACGAGCTTGTCGCGCCTCGCCAACTTTTGATCCTCAATTTGATGCTCAAAATGGCGCATACTCGCCCGCGACAGGATCAGTTCATGGAGTTTTGCCGCCGCATAGAATGCCAGCAACCCGAACCCCACCAGCAACAACAGACGCCGAAGATGTGTTCTAAGTTTCATTAGTTCCTCGCTCCAGTTCCCTCAACGCTCTCAGGAGATCATGTCATGCATGTACTCAGCCGGCAGGTTCCGATTGTTCCCGGCGGTTCATCGCTCTTCTTTCCTGCGCAATCCAGTCCCGGATATAAATCGGACATTGATGCAGGTCAATGCGATCAACTTCGAAGTGAGCAAAGAATCTCACTGCTTCCTGAGCGATCACCGTTACCTCGCTCAAATCGAGGACGACGTTCCCGTCCATCCCTTCGTCCGCCAGCGCATTCTGAATCTCCGCTAAGTGTTCTGCTTCCAGGTGGCCGCTCATGCGAAAGGTCACCCAGTTGCGATCGACAACTCTTGTCAGCTTCCACATAGAAATGCAATTCCCCCGAAATCAGCTTTACGCCATCTGCTGCGAGGAACATTGCACGCAGGCCGCCAAACATCCGCAAGCGGCTAACCGTCAGACTTCTTGAGTCTATTTGCGGGACCGTGGCACTTTGCCGCTTCGGCTGACCCCGTCATTGTCTCGAAATCTCGTGAACTCCCGATGGCTTCGGGAATCGCGGCGCCCGTTAACGTGCGTGTTTTGAATGGATTCTGATTTGGCAAGCGTTTTGCATGAGTAGCGTGCAGACGTCGGTTCAAGAAGCGCAGCAGTTCAAGTTTCGAAAGACAACGTCTGATTTCGGCGCGTTGTTGCGGCGAAACGAGACACAGGATTACGTCCTTGTCCATGGGTTCGAAAAGTAGGTTCGAAACGCAAATTCAAAACTTAATGGAGGAACAAAATGAAATCGCAAAAATTGCAAATGATTGTGTTGTGCCTGGTCGCGATCGCTGCCCTGTTCGCATCGAGCAAAGCCAACGCCGACACCTGGAACAAAGCAACCAAAATTACTTTCCCCGAGCCGGTGGAAGTCTCGGGTACGGTCCTGCCATCCGGCACGTACTGGTTCGAGTTGATGAACAGCCCGGCTGATCGCCACATCGTTCGGATCTGGAATGCAGATCATTCCCGCTTGATCACGACGATCCTGGCACTGCCGAACTACCGCCTGCAGCCAACCGGAGACACAGTGATCAAGTTCGCTGAAAGACCGTCCGGTACTCCGGAAGCCGTGAAGGCGTGGTTCTATCCCGGGGACAATTTCGGACAGGAGTTCGTCTACCCCAAAACTCGGGCGACTGAGATCGCACAGAATGTGAACGAACCCGTTCTTGCTGTGCGTGACGAAGTTCCCGCTCCTGCACTGGAACAGACTCCGGTGAAGGCGATCCAACCGAGCGGTGAGGAAGTTGAGATTGCCGAAGTGATCGACACGGTTGCCGTTCCCCCGGTCCTGCCGTCGACGGGCAGCCCGCTTCCCTTGCTGGGACTGCTCGGCCTGCTGGCGGTGGGCGCCGGGCTTGGGCTAATCTTCATCCCAACCCGCGATGCCGCCTAGCCGCCAGCCAGCGTATCGGAGCGCCCGCAACCCAGAAGTTAGGGTTGCCGGGTGCTTCGATGCTGTTACGATACTCGCGATCTGCACCGAGTCGCGAGTTGTTGGAGATTCGGCTTTGGAGATTCGGCTTTGGAGATTAAAGATGCGTTACGCCTGCAGGTTGCTGGCTTCTCTTTTCGTCTGTGTGAGTTTAACCGCGCAATCGAAGCCCTCTTCCTCTTCAACCAAAATCGGGGCCTCGGCCGTCTGGCAGTTGCCGGCGCAATTCGTGACCATCGCGCACGCGGCTTGTGACCGGTCGTCCAGTTCCAACCATGCCGAATGCATGATTGGCCAGATGGCGAAAGCCGGCGCTCCAGCAGACGCAGCGCAGTTCACGCGCGAACTTTACAAGCAAAGTCGTGGCGAGTTTGGCATCATGACCGGATTCCAGGATGAAGGGCCGGTTGCCTTCGCTTGGATCACATACCCCTTGCGCGCCAACACAAACTACGGTCTTCTGCTGCTGAATGGGCAACCGCGCATCGTCAACGTCGAGGATCTTAAGTTGCTTGACGTAAAGACCATGAAGGCCAGCTCGCAGTTCCAGGACCTCAAGCGCCAGTTTCCCAAAGTTGATGTTTGGCCCGGAGACCGGGACGGAAAGATATGGCCCAATTCCCAAGCCGGGCCCAATGGCGGAGTGCAGTTCACGGTGGCCTACCCCCTCATTAACGGATGCCACGCCTGCGCCCACGCCGGCAGCGCTATCTTTAATTGGAATTTCGACGCCAAAGGAAAGTTTGTGGGAACTTCATTCCAGGGAATGATCGACCCGCCCCTCCAATAGCGAACGGACTTTAAGACTCAGTATCCAAGCCGGACGTGCCGGAAAACAGCCGGCGCCCTCGACTCAACCGTCAGGGCAGCAGGGCAAGCCCGGCTCACCGCACTGTTGTCATAGCCGAAAGTGGTATCTCCCACATCTCCCACAGCAATACCGAAAAAACTCCTTATCGTCAGATGCCCCGTCCATGCCAGAAACCGCATAGTGTGTGCAGCGAACACGAAGATTCCTGACCACGGCGACTATCCCGATAGCGACAGGATGAAGCGAATCGTCGCAAATCGAACAGCAGTTAGAGGAGAGTGTTATGAAGAAAACGAACGCAGCGCTGAAGCTGGCAGTCGCCCTCCTGGCACTGACTTTGGGGACCACAGCATTCGCCCAGCAGCCCCCCGACAACGTTCAAGGCAACTGGACGATTTACTCCAGTCGCGTGAACGGCGGCGGAGTTGAGATCAAGCACGTCCAGATTGCGCAATACGGCAATCACATCACCGGCTACTTCGAGGGCCCCGTACAATCCGGTCCAATCGAGGGCGAGGTCCACGGCCATCGCGTCCGATTCAACACGGTGACCCCCAATGTTCTCCACTTTTCGGGGGATGTCTTTGGAGACACCATGTCCGGAACCTACGGGATCCGCGGCAGGCATGCCCCGTGGCAAGCCACGCGTCCGGCCACGACTGCGACTGTAGTTCCGCCCAGCAGCGGAGCGGCGTATCCGACTCAGCCAGAGTTGGTCCCGCCCGGAACGCAATCGGCATATGAAGCGCCAGCGCAGACCAATTATCAAGCTCCGATGTCGGCTCCGACTCAAGCTCAGACTCAGTCTTACTCGTCGGCGCCTCAAACTTCGCCGTACCCAACGACGAGCAATGCGGCGCCTACCACTTCAGCACCGGCCTCTGCCCAAGCTCCAGCCCCAGCCCCGCTGTCCTCGGATCAACTCGACTCGCTAGTAGCTCCCATCGCGCTATATCCCGATGCCCTGGTGGCGCAGGTGCTGGCGGCGGCTACGAATCCGGATCAGATCGCATACGCCGATGACTGGCTGGCACAAAACAGAAACCTGACCGGCGCAGCCCTCGCGCAAGCTGTCGACCAGCAATCCTGGGATCCCAGCGTCAAGGCTCTGACCCAGTTTCCCTCAGTGCTGGATAACCTAGCCCATAACCTCTCATGGACCTCGAGCCTCGGGCAAGCATTCGCGAATCAAGGGCCCGACGTGATGGCCGCAGTCCAAGTGATGCGCGCGAAAGCGCAAGCCGCCGGAACGCTGCAATCCAATTCGCAGATCACGGTCACGCAGCCGGCGTCCTCAACCATCGTGATTCAGCCCGCGAACCCGCAGGTGGTTTATGTTCCGCAGTACAACCCGACGATAGTTTATGGCGCGCCAATTGTGGTGCCCTACTACGTAGCGCCGGCGCTGCCCGTGTCCGTGGGCGTGGGACTCTACTTCGGATCGCCCATCACCATCGCCGCCACGTTCGGTGGCGGCGGTTGGGGTGGAGGCTTTGGCTGGGGCTGGCACTCCTGGGGACTGCACTGGGGTTGCTGCGGCGGTGGCGGTTCGACGACCATCATCTACAACCACAACACCTATATCAACAACCACACCTGGAATAACAACAACTACAACGGCTATCACCCCTGGGCGAACAATTCTGGCTATCATCCCGGCACCGACACGCATTACGGACCCAACGGCGGCTATCACCCGAATGGCTACTATGGTCCGAACGGTCACTTTCATCACGACGTTCCTGGCACTGGCCCGAACAGCCAGCCAAATGGTGGACACAACGGCGATCACGGCCTAATCGGCGGCAATGGCGGCGTTCAGCATCCCGATGGAACGCCTCACGCCGACGGCAGCTCCTGGGGAGATCGTGGCCCCAACGGCGGGCAGAATGGCAATCACGGCATGATCGGCGGCAATGGCGGTGTCCAGCGCGCAGCCGCGGATAATGGCGGTCATAACGATTCGCGTATGAGCGGAGACGGCCGGGCCAACCGCATGGAAAGTAATCGCGGCCGTGGAAGCATGGAAGGACGACGCTCCCAGCCCCATATGGCAAGAATGCACGCCCCCGCGGAGCACCACTCGGGCGGCGGAGGCGGACGCCGCCGGTAATCGCCCGAATGAGTCATTCATAAAAGAAAGACAAATCAGAACTTTCATAAGGAGATTGAAAATGAAATCGAATGCAAACCAAACGACGAAGAAGTGGATGCGGATTGTAATCGGAATACTGGCGTTCGCCGCCTTGGCTCTGGTGGTTGTACGACTCAAGACAAGAAATTCAGTATCAGCCGAAAACACCCAGATAACATTTCCGTCATCGGCCGAAGCTGGCGCCGCGCTGGCCAAGGCAGCCAAGAGCGGCAATGAGACTGCCGTTGCCGCAATCCTCGGCCTCGATACCAAGGTCCTGCTGAGCGCGAGAGACAAAGACAAAGAAGCAGATAAAGCCGCGTTAGAAACCTTCGCGTCCAAGTACGAGAAGATGAATCGTTGGGTCGACATGACCGACGGCAGCCGCGTCCTCTACATCGGAGCAGACAACTTCGCTTTCCCCGTGCCTCTGGCGCAGAACGCCTCCCGCCACTGGTACTTCGATGCCGTCGCCGGCGCTGAGGAAATCCGGGCTCGCGACATCGGCCGCAACGAGCTGTTAACCATCGACGCCTGCTCCGAGCTGGCCAGCGCGCAAGAAATGTATTTTGCCGCCGGCGGCGATTCGCCTGAATTCGCCCAGCGCATTATCAGCACTCCGGGCAAGCAGGACGGCCTCTACTGGCCCGCCTCCGACCAGCAGGTTTCCAGCCCGCTCGCGAACCTTGGCGAAATCGCCGGACCGTCGCCCGCAACGCTCTCTCCCGATGGACCTCTGGTCATCGACGGCTACAAGCTGCGCATCCTGACCGCTCAAGGCGACGACGCCCCCGGCGGCGCTCAGAGCTACATCGTGAATGGCAGGATGACCGCCGGTTTCGCCATCCTCGCAACCCCCGTGGATTACGCCCAAACCGGCATCATGACGT
The DNA here is from genome assembly GCA_049517555.1 of Candidatus Sulfotelmatobacter sp. GTDB lineage: Bacteria > Acidobacteriota > Terriglobia > Terriglobales > Acidobacteriaceae > Sulfotelmatobacter. Next base: position 14,620 of record JBEKRY010000112.1, read on the forward strand.
TCCTGACCAGCAGCGACGGCGTAG
>JBEKRY010000113.1:0-14596 GCA_049517555.1 Candidatus Sulfotelmatobacter sp.
TAGCAAAGCGCTGGTTGAGGAGAACGAAGAAGACACGTTGAAGGCAAGATAGAGTTCCGAGGCGTAGGGTAGGTTTATCCGGTTGGCGGTGAGCCCGGAGCCCAAGCGAAGATCGCGCGGAGAAGCCCGCAAGGGAAGCTCTGAAAGCAGGTCGAGCGAGGGTCAAACGCGAGCTACTGGCCGAGACGAATGGACCTTACACCACCTCGGAACTCTTATTTCTTCAGCTGCCAGCTGCCAGCTCTCAGCTTCTAGTTTCTAGTTTCTAGTTTCTAGCTTCTAGCTTCTGAATCTACCCCTTTGGCATTTCCGCGCTTACTTGATTGCTTCGTGCCGTCCCTTCGGGACTTCTGTAATCCTACATTCTTTGCCCAGCGCTGAAGCGCTGGGTTAATTGTCCAGAGCAAGGAGTGCAAGGCCAGTTTCTTCAGGGGCTGAAGCCCGCAGCTTTGGAGACCTTAGACGGCACGACTGAACGTCTGGCCCTTCCCGAAACCAATTCATAGAGATGTTGTGGCCCTTCCCCGAAATCAATTGAACAGATGGTTGTTAGTCGACGTGTTCGCCTTCGGAGAATTCTCCTTCGGCGTGGGGGAGGATGTCGTGGTCGGTGGCGATCCAGACGTAGAGAGTGGGCAGAAGGAAGATGCTCATGAGGAGGGCGGCTACCAGTCCGCCGACAATGACGATGGCGAAGGGGCGTTGCGAGTCCGAGCCAATGGCGTGGGACGTGGCGGCGGGGAGCAGGCCGAGGGTGGCGACGAGCATGGTCATCATGATGGGGCGGAGGCGGAGGACGGCGCCTTCGACGGCGGCGTCTTCGATGATGTAGCGGCGCACGCGCAACTGGTTGATGTATTCCAGCATAATGACGCCGGTTTGTACCGAGACGCCGAATAGGGCGAGAAATCCTACGCCAGAGGAGACGCTGAAGTTCGTGCCAGTGAAAAGAAGGGCCAGCAGGCCGCCGATGGGCGCGATGGCAATGTTGGCCATGATCAGCATGGCCCATTTAAATGAACTGAACATGGTGTAGAGAATAATGAAGATAATGAGAATGGTGATGGGGAGCACGATCAGCAGGCGGGCGTTGGCGCGTTTCTGGCTGGCGTATTCGCCCTCCCATTTGAGGTGATAGCCGGTGGGCAATTTCACCTTCTCGTTGACATCCTTGATGGCCTGTTCAACGGTGCTGCCGAGGTCGCGGCCGCGGACGCTGTATTTGATGGCGATGTAACGCTCGTTGCCTTCGCGATAGACTTCGGATGCGCCGTCGGACACTTGGATCTTGCAGAGCTGCGCGAGCGAGACGCGTTCTCCCGTGGGAGAGAGCAGGCGAATTTTCTCGATCGCTTCGCGGGTGTCACGGAATTGCGGCAGGTAGCGCAGCACGAGGTCGTAGCGCGCTTCTTGCTGGAGTACCTGAGTGAGAGCGTTGCCGCCGACTGCGGTTTGAATCGCGTCCTGCACGTCGGCGACGTTGATCTGGTAGCGGGCGGCGGCGTCGCGATCGACGGTGACGTTTAGGTTGGGCTGGCCGAGCACGCGGAAGACTCCGAGATCTTCGATGCCGGGGATCTGGCGCATGACCGCGGTGATCTCGTCGGCCTTGTCTTCGAGAACCTTCAAGTCCGTGCCGTAGACCTTGGTGGCGAGTTCGCCTTTTACGCCGCTGACGGCTTCTTCCATGTTGTCTTCGATGGGCTGGGAAAATCCCCAGAGGACGCCGGGAATCTTGCTGAGTTCGCGATTCATGGCGGCGATCAGTTCGTCTTTGTCTTCGTGGAAGACGGGGCGCCACTGGTCTTTGGGTTTCAGATCGACAAAAAATTCGGTATTGAAAAAGCCGGTGGTGTCGGTGCCGTCGTCGGGACGGCCGACCTGGCTGGTGCATTGCGGAACTTCGGGAAACGAGCAGAGCACGATGCGTGCCTGGTTGGCGACGCGGATGCCTTCGTCGGGGCCGGTGCTGGGGGCGAGTGTGCCGCGGACCCAGAGAGCGCCTTCATCGAGGTGCGGGAGAAATTCGGAGCCGATCGCGCCGCCGAAGCCAAGATAAACCGCTACGGCCACGCCGACCAGGCAGACACCGACGGTGATGGGACGGTGACGAATCGCCCAACGAACCGCGACGCGATACTGTTTGATCAAGAACTCCATCACGGGGTTATGCCATTCCTTCGCGCCTTTGGCGAAAGCGAAACTGGCCAGGACCGGAGCGATCAGGATGGAGAAGATCAGCGCGCCGAGTAGGGCGAAGGCGACCGTCCAGGCCATGGGCTGGAATAAACGGCCTTCGACGCGCTGCAGCGTGAAGATGGGCAGATACGCGGTGATGATGATGGCGATGGCGTAGAACACTGGGCGCTGGACTTCGTGCGTGGCCTCGCTGATGCGTTCGGTGGCGGTTTGGGTGCCGTGGGTGAAACCCATGTGGCGGACGATGTTTTCGATCATGACCACGGCGCCATCGACCACCATGCCGAAATCGAGGGCTCCGAGGGAGAGAAGATTCGCGGGAACGCCTTTCAGGTCGAGACAGATCGATGCGAAGAGCAAAGAAAATGGAATGGTGGCGGCGACGATGAGACCTCCGCGGACGTTGCCGAGGAAGATGAAGAGGATGATCGAGACCAGGATCATGCCCTCCGTCAAGTTGTGCAGCACAGTATGACTGGTGAAGTGGACGAGCGTGCTGCGGTCGATGAAAGGGACGATCTTCACGCCGGGAGGCAGGATGTGATCGTTCATTTCGTCGATTTTGTCGTGCAGGGCTTTGAGAGCGGGGTCGGCGGGCGCGCCCTTGCGCAACAGAGCGATGCCGGACACCACGTCATCGTTGTCGATGATCTTGCCGTCGTCGTGCTGGATGGCGCCATTAGGGCCGTAGGGGCAATATCGGCACGAGCGGGCGAACTGGCCGAGGCGGATCTTGGGGCCCTGGGAAACTACGGCTATATCTTTCACGCGGATGGGAGTGCCATTTTTGGTGAGGATGACCGTCTGTTCGATGTCGCGAACATGATCGACTTGGCCGACTTCGCGGACGTTGATTTCCTGCAGGCCCTCCTGGATGAAACTGCCGCCGGCGTTGGCGTTGTTGTTGGTGAGTTGCTGCTCGACCTGGGCGAGACTCAGGCCGTAGGAAACTAGTTTGTTGGGATCGACGCGGACTTGATACTCGCGGGTGGGTCCGCCGAAGCTGGCGACGTCGACGATATCGGGGACGGACTTGAGATTTTTTTCGACGACCCAGTCTTCGAGAGACTTGAGCTCCATGGCGTCGTATTGGGGATTGGTGCTATGCAGGGTGAAGAAATAAATCTGGCCGACCGGGCTCCAGTCGGTGCCCATCTGCGGAACGACGTTGGGGGGGAGGGTGACCTGGCTTAGACGCTCCAGGACGCGCTCGCGGTTCCAGCGGTTGTCGGTTCCATCCTCGAAGACGAGCTTTAGATCGGACAAGCCGAACAGCGAGAAAGAACGCAGGTGCACGATGCCGGGGACCCCGCCTACGGCGGTTTCGAGGGGAATGGTGACCTGTTGCTCGATCTGTTCGGCCGAAATCCCGGGCCATTGCGTGATGATTTCGACGTAGTTGTCGGCGACGTCGGGATAGGCTTCGATGGGGAGGTTGTGGAACGAGATGATGCCCCAGACAAACAAGACGAGGGCCAGCCCGAGGATCAGCAGGCGGTTGCTAAGGGCGAAATCGACGATGCGGCGAATCATATTTAGAAAGTTCCGGTTAGAAGTCTCAGTTCTCGGGCTTCAGCTTCATGGCGAATTCTCTGCGGTGCTCATAAGTGCCGGTTCACGGGAGATTCCTCGCTTCGCCTGAAGGACGGCTCCGCTCGGAATGACGCATCGAAAACTTGCGCACCTGGTTTCAATTGAGCTGTCCTTCCATTCCTCAGCTTATTGCTCGACTGTGTTCTGTAGATCTAGGGCGTTCGATACGACTTGATCGCCGGGCTTGATGCCGGAAACGATTTCCTGTTGGCTGCCGGGCAGCATGGCGCCGGTGACCACTTCCACGCGCCTGAAGCGGGCATTGCCGAGCGGGGTATAGACCCATTCGCGGTCGTGCAGATGCAGAATTGCGCTGGCGGGGATGGCGGAGCGCGCCTGCGGTTGTTTGCCGTAGAACGTGGCGGTGACGAACATTCCGATGCGCATCTGACCGGGGTTTTTCACTTCCAGACGAACCTTCGCGGTGCGGAGGCCGGGATCGAGGACGGGCAGGATGTTATCGACGCGAGCCTTGAAGACCTGGTTGGGATAAGTGGTGAGGCGGACGTCGGCCGAGTCGCCGACGCGCACCGCGTCGAGGTCATTTTCGTAGACGTCGCAGACGATCCAGACGTAGCTGAGGTCGGAGATGGTGAAAGGATTCGGGCCGGACAGTCCCTGAACCCCGGACGCGTTGGTGATCTGCTGGTCGGTGATGACTCCGGAGATGGGCGCCGCGATGTCGATGATGCCGGAGGGGTGATCCTTGTCGATGCCGAGAGTGTGCAACTGTTCGGTGGCGGCGTTGAGGTCGGTTTTGGCGTCGGCTTCGGTGGCTTCGGCTTGTTCGAGGGCGCTTTTGGCGATGGCGCCCTTGTCGTAGAGGGTCTGGGCACGGTCGAGTTGCACGCGGGCGAGGCGCTCGTCGTTTTCGGCTTTGAGATAGGTCTGGTAAGCGCCAGAAACGTCGTTGCTGCGAACTCTCAATAAGATCTGGCCTTTTTCGACAACGTCGCCGAGTCGGGCCTTGAGCTCGACGACTCGTCCGGCAGCGAGGGAGATTACTGGGACGGCGCGGGTGATGTCGGGCTGGACGACGCCGGTTACGTTCAACGCGGAGACTGCTTTGTGCTCGATTGCGGTGAACAAGGGGAACTGCTCGGGGCGGTCGACTTTGAAGTTGTTGGCGTCGAGGTCGGGCTCGACGGTGGCGTTGGGGGGAGCCTCGGCCTTGGGGTCGGCTTTGCCGCTGCTGCAGGCGACGAGGGAGAGGATCAAGAAACAGCCGAGGGCCAGGGGGAGAATCTTGATCGCGTTTGATGCCGGCGAAGCTGTCGAGCTGCGCTCGACTGGACGGGCGAATGCGCCCGCCCCTACATGGACATCTTTGGTCCCGGCGTTGACATTTGTGTCGTGAGTTTTCATGGAATAACCTCGCGGCCTACCGACAGGTTCAGCTGCGCCGCCGCTGTGAGATAGGCGCCGACCAGATTGACGTAACTCAGCTGCACGGTGCGGTAATCGCTTTCTGCGCTCAGAAAATCCAGTAACGACGCGCCGCCGTGCTGGTAGGAAAAGAGAATGGTGTCGCGGACTCGGACGGCTTGCTCAAGATATTGACGCTTGTAGGGTTTGAGCAGGGTAATGTTGCTGGTGAGAGTGGCGTAGGCGGAATCCACGTCGCTGTAGACCTGGGTCGCGGCGGCTTCGCGTAGCTTTTCGCTGCGTTTGATGTCAATTTTCGTGCGCAGCTTTTCGCCCTGGTTGGTGTCGAAAATGCGCAGCGGGATGCTGACGCTGGCGCCGAGAGTGTTCAGGGCGTCAGGATTGTTGAAAGAGCCGTTGTGAGTGAACCAGACGCTGACCGTGGGATCGGTGGAACCGTTGGCTTCGGCCAGCTTGTAGCTGCTTTCGGCCTGCTGCACGGAAAGCACGGCGGCGCGCAGGTCGGGACGGGCGTCGAGCGCTTGCTTGCGATAGTCGTCGAGAGAAAGCGTGTCTTCGGTGAAATCGAAGGGTCCGTCGACATCGAAACTGTCGATGGGGCGGTGATCATTGAGCAGGGCGAGCAGATTGATTTTTGTGGTGCGCAGATTGACCAGCGCGGTTTGCACGTCGGACTCGTATTGCAGGCGCTGCAATTCGAGGCGGTCGAGGTCGATCTGGGCGATGTCGCCGGCCTGGTAGCGGTCACGGCTGATTTTCAGAATTTTGTCGTAGTAGTCGATATTGTCCTGAGCCAGCTTCAACACGGCTTTGGCTTGCAGGATGCCGACGAAAGCGCTGCGCAGATTGAATAGGAGATTGCGTTCGGAATCGTCCTGCTGGGCGACGCCGACGGCGGTGCCTTCCTTGGCGACCTCGGAGCGCAGGCCCCGCTTGTTGCGCCGCTCGAATAAGTAGCTGACGCTGGGCGAGATGAGAGTGCCGGCAAAGGGCTGCCATACACCGTGGCTGGGGGCGATCTGGGTGCCGTCGGCGGAGAGGGTGAAGTCGGGGTTGGGGCGAAGGTTGGCGGTAATTTCCTGGGCCTTCAGTTCATCGATATTCAGAAAGCCTGCCAGCAGGGTCGGGTTGTTCGTATGGAAGCGGTCTTTGACGTTGTCCCAGGTCCAGACCTGGGATGCGGATGAAGATGCGAATGAAGGCGCGGGCGCAGGCGCGGCTGGGGGCGCGGCCTGAGCATACAGACTCGCCGCCCCGAGAATCAGCGCTGCACTCGACAATCTCCACCGGATTAAGAACTCCATCGGGCAATCCATTTTTGTCAGCATCAGTGGCCGGCGTTGAGCCGTACACGGTAAAAAGGGTTTCGGCCCCGGCGGTTAAGCCTGCCGGCGACTTGGCCGACGAGACTACTATCTCGTTTTCCGCCTAAGATTTTCGTAAAGACAAAGTAAAGATTCGCCGTTTATGCAAACGATTCTTTGACCGTCGGCGAATTCGAGGGACCTACGCAGGAAGAACAGCGGGAGGAGCGCGGCCCAGTCGCTGGATGGCGGCGCCTGCATACGCGGATAAGTTGGTGGAGTGTGACTCCAGCCAGTTCTCTTCATTCACGACCTGAGGGTTAACGGCTGTAGCCAGGGCCGGGGGACTTTGCCACTTCGAGGCCGCAGCCTTTTCACTGCCAGCATGCAACACACTGCGTTTGCTGGCGGGCGACTCTTCCATCTCGTTGCGCATGGCGCGGAGATCGTCGGTGGCAGAAACCACGGGGAAAAGAATGACCAGCAGGCAGGCCAAAGCCAGGAGGCACTGCAGAGAAGTAAACCTGCGGCCTCCGGGAGCAATTCTGGAGCCGCGCCAGAGACAAAAGGCGGGTAGCGCCAAAAGCAGCCACGCGAGATTGAGCAGCAGTTCCATGAAGACCGGACTCGGGGGAGAGATTCCCCGAGTTGCTAGTTTGGCAGAAGTCTTAAATCCAAGTCAATGTGACTTCCGGGTGGAAAGGTGGTGCAGAGGGGACTTTCAAGCATGGCGCCGTCCCGAGCGGAGCCGTTTCTCAGGCGGAGCGACGGATCCCCCGAAAATCGTGCCTTGGGAGATCCCCTTCGGCTCCGCTCAGGGCAGGCTCTCCCGCGGCTGAAGTACGCCGCGCTTCGGGATGACGCACTGCACAGCAGCGCTGGGTGGAAGGGTGGTGCGGTGCAAGATCGCTCGGGCGGAACATTCTTACAGGAATCTTATACGGTGGCGGAAGAACTGTGGGAGAGTAGAGGAAGAACGTTTTGGGCTGCGGACGGCGGGCTGGATTTTCGTAGCAGGGAACTTGAGGTGAAAGATGGCGAAGCGGCAGAGAGCGTGGGCTGTTGGGGTGTTGGCGCTGTTGGTGTTGGCAGCGAGCATGGCGGTCTGCGAGTTTGCGTCGGCCAAGGTGCCCGATAAGCCGGTCGCGACTCTGGCGGTGATGGTGCTGCCGCAGGACGCGCCGGGGTTGGTGATCGAGAATGAGTCGCAATTGCCGGATACTCATCCGCACGCGCCGTATGAAATGCGATTTCAGGCGCACGGGAATATTTCGACGCCGCGCTGGCGAGTGGAAAAAGGAGCGCTGCCGGAAGGAATGAAGCTGGAGGAAGATGGACGGCTGCATGGGCGGGCTGATCACGCGGGGGAGTTTCAGTTTACGGTATCGGTGACCGACGGCGGCCGGGAGCGAGGGGTGCAGAAGGGGTTTGTGTTGCGCGTAACCTCGGCGTTGAGTCTGAATTGGAAGGCTGGCGCGCATGTGAACGGAAACCGGATTGAGGGCAGCGTTCAGGTTTCAAACACAACGCCTGACGATGTGGATTTGACGTACTATGTGCTGGCGGTGGCGCCGAATGGCCGGGCGACCGCGATTGGATATCAGCATTTTGTGTTGAAGCGGGGCACGATGGACATGGAGTTGCCTTTTGGGGAGACGCTGCCGCATGGGGGATATTTGGTCCACGTGGATGCGGTGGGCGAAGTGGCGGCGAAGAATGTGATTTACCGGGAATCCCTGGATACGCCGGAGCGGCTGCAGGTGACGGTGGGGCCGTAACGGGGCTGCGGGAAAAATCGGTTCGTTAACCTCAGGGGCAGAAGGGGCGGTGGCGTCCCTGCGGGAATGCTGTCGCGCCGCATTCTTCCATCCTTCCTATCCTTCCATCCTTCCAGCCGCTAGAGCGGAGCTTGCGCACAGTGCCGGTTTGGCATGCCGGAAGGCTTGCCCTGATACGATTGTTTTTTCAAACCGCACCGGTACCGTCCTCCCATTATCCGTAACGCCCCGGCAGAAACTTGATAGGATCATTTCGCACAAACGGACGGGAGGGCTATCAAAACATGATTACTCGCCGCGGTTTCATGATTGCAGGTGGGCTGAGCGCGCTGGCTTCCACTCGAGTGTTCGGCGCGAATGACACGATTCGCATTGGAGTGATTGGGGCGGGGGGCCGTATGAAGAGTCTGCTCGATGCCGCGGACAGGGCCGGACTTTATCAGATCGTGGCGGTCAGCGACGTGTATGGTCCGCGCCGCGATGCGATTGTGCTGCGGTCCAACGGGCTCGCGAGCAGCCATCTGGATTATCGCGAAGTGCTGGCGAAGGACATTGATGCGGTGATCATCGCATCGCCAGACCACTGGCACGTGCGCATGGCCGGCGATGCGCTGGCGGCGGGCAAAGACGTTTATCTGGAGAAGCCGGTCACCCACACGCTGGAGGAAGGGGCCACGCTGACGCGCGCGGTGCGTTCGGGCAAGCAGATTTTGCAGTGCGGCATGCAGCAGCGCAGCTGGAGCCACTTTCGCGATGCGGTCGATTTGATTCAGGGTGGAAGTCTCGGGCGTGTGGTGCAGGTGCGGACCTACTGGTGGCAGAACTATCACGCGACGCGGCCACCGAAACCCGTGGATGCGCAGGCGCTCGATTGGAAACTGTGGCTGGGAGGTGCGCCGGACCAGGCCTTCAGCCAGGAGAAGTTTGACCACTGGCGCTGGTTCTGGAACTTCGGTGGCGGGGCGATGACGGATTTATTCACGCACTGGATCGACGTCGTGCATTGGGCCATGAAATCCGACCAGCCCCGGCAGGCGCAGATGCTGGCGGACAAATATATTTTCGAGCAATGGGACTGTCCGGACACTATTCAGGCCGCGTTCCGCTATCCCGGCTTTGACGTGGTGTACGAGGGGATGATGAATTCTTCCATTGACGATGGCGGGCTGGAGTTCCGCGGGACGGAGGCCACGTTGAAGATCAATCGCAGTGGCTTCAGCGTTTATCGCGAGCGAGTGGAGGAGGAAAAGAATCCCGCGTTGAGCGCTCACAGCGTGCTCGACGGCACGATTACCCACATGGAAAATTTCTTCGACTGCATCAAAACGCGACGCGAGCCGAATGCGCCGGTGGAGACTGGAGTGGCGGCGGCGCGGGCGGGGCAGATGGGAAACCTGGCGTATCAGCACGGCGGGCAGTATGCGTGGCCGGGGAAGGCATGATTTCGCGTAGGGCCTCGAGCTGGCGATCGCGGGACGGCCATGGGCGGCTGTCCCCACCCAATAAACGGACTACTTGGCAGCTGTGGTGATGGTGTCGGTCAGCGGGACACCGAGTGTGCCGGCGGTACTCGATTTGAAATCATAGACGCCCGTTCGCAGGAAGGCGTATCCGTTGGGGACGTCGATCTCTTTGTGAATCTGCAGGCCACCTTTCTGCACGGTTTCATATTCTTTGGGTTGCAGGACGACGTTGCCTTGTGTGACGGCGAAGTTCAACGGTTTGCCCTCGCGGCTGTAGGCCAGGAGCACGACTTCGATGCGGCCGTGACGGGCGCCATCGGGAGCAGGATCAAGCTTGAGGTCTCCTACCGAGATAGCAAAATCCACGCTATAGCGCGTGAAAGGCCCTTTCATGTCCGGGTTGCTGCCGACGTGGGGCGCGCCGGGCGCGGGTTGCGGATTAGAAGGTTGCACCAGCACCTTATAGAGAATCTGAGTGTAGTCGGGAAGGTTGCGTCCCATCAGAGCGAGCAGGGGATCGGAGTCCGGCTTCTGTCCGGCAGAGAGGGCGGTCGCAAGATCGTCGGCAAAATATCCGCGCCGGTAAGCGAGAGAGGCTTTGGCGCTGACGAGCTTCACCTGAATGCGGCGGAATTTCCCATCCATTGTGGCGTTGGATGGAGAGTAGGCCAGGGAGTAGTAGCGGGCGCCGTTGTTGATGACGCGAGAAAGAGCGCCAGCAAGTCCGTTGGTGTTGTAGTAGGCTTGGCCGCCGGTATCCTTGGCCAAGTCCTCCATGGCCTGGTGGTTCAAGTCACGGCTGGCGGTTCCGGAGTTCATTTGCTTGACCTGATCGCGCATCGACTCGGTCGGCCGCTTCTGTCCGATTTCGCTGCCGTTGGCTTGAAAAATGGCGTCCGAGGTCAGGCCCTCGGCGGCGATGGGGTAAAGAGCGAGGTTAGCCGAGGAAAGCAAGTCGGTGGTCTTGCGGATTTCGTCCTGGAAAGTGGCGGCGATGCTGAAGGGATCGGGCAGATCGGGATCAGCAAAGATGGCGGTAGGGAATGATCCGGAAAACCAGATGACATTCTTGCGGCCGGGGACGCCCGATAAATAGCGGGCTAACTGCTGCATGGCGTCGAGCGTGATGCCGATACGCTGTTGTGTCTCATAGGCGGCTGTGTCGGCCAGGAACTGTTTGGCGGCCTGGACGGGATCAACGGCGGCGTCAGCGAGAGTCTTGGGTGGAGGGCCCATGTCCTCGTGGGTGAGAAAGTCGATGCGATGTTGGTTGGCATCGTTTTCGGCGTCGGAGGGAAGCAGCGCAGATTGTTGAGGTCCCTTCGTGGTGTTGAGAGCGGCAAGCAATTCCGTCGAATCGGTGGTTACGCCTTGGAGCATGCGTAGCTGGGATGCGAGCGTGAAAATGGCTACGCGTGTGCCAGGGGGAATCGTCTTCAGATACTTGAGCATCTGCGAGCGGACGTAGCCTTGATCGCGGGATGGAGTATTCAAAGCATCGAGCAGAATGACGTTGACGGAGTCCGCCGCCTGCAGCAGCGGGAAGTTGGTGTAGACGTGTGGTGGGAGCGGCGGCATCTGGACCTGAGTGATGGGGGCGCCGTGGTGCTCCTCGAAAGAGGAGATGATCTGGGGCTGGCCGTCTTCGAGGACTTCGAAGTCTTTCTTCTGTAGGCCGGTGACGGGGTCTCCTTTGTCGTTGGTGACGACGACGTCGACCAGAACGAGGCGGGCTTTGGTCTTAAGGACGGCGGTCGCGTCGCCGGAGGCGGGGGGAGCAGTTTGTGAGCCAACCGGACTACTGATTGAGGCCAGCAGAGCGAGGTAAATGATGAAGCTGGGGCGATACATGCGAGCCTTCTTGGCCACAACCTTATCACAATCGGTCGGGGCTCAGTTTGAACGCTCAGGCGTGCGGTCATCCCGATCCCTCCAGAGTCGTGCCTGGGGAGATCCCTCCCGCGGCTGAACTACGCCGCGCTTCGGGATGACGCACGGACAAGGATTTAAACTGAGCCACGCCCACAACTCAGATAACCGTCTAAATCGCAAAACGAGCGGGTAGAATGATCGGGCTCAATGGATGAGCATCTCAGGGAAGGCGCTGCGCGCCGATTATGAGGAGGTCCAACGAATGGCGCAAGGGAATGGGTTGGTTCAGGTTACGAGTCGTTATTCGGTCGACGAGACGGTGCGGCGGTTGGAGGCGGCTTTTGCGGAGAAGGGAATGCGCGTGTTTGCCGTGATTGATCATAGCGGCGAGGCGGAGAAGGTTGGGCTGGAGATGAGGCCGACCAAAGTTGTGATTTTTGGGAGTCCGAAGGGTGGGACTCCGTTGATGGTGGCGGCTCCGAGCCTGGCGATTGATTTGCCGCTGAAGGCGCTGGTGGCGGAGGATGCGGAGGGGAAGGTTTCGGTTACTTATAACGATCCGGAGTATTTGAGGGAGCGGCATGGGGTGCCGGAGGAGCTGATCAAGAATATTGCGGGGGCGGGGGTTGTGATTGGGAAAGCTGTGGAATAATGCTGGCGGCGTGGGGAGTGCTTCCGGTTTGACTGGGCTCTGTAGAAACCCCCATTTCTCGCGCAAAGGACGCGCGAGAAATGGGGCACCCATCCGATTGGTGACGGCGAACCTGTGATGGAGAACTTGTGACGGAGAATTCCAATCCCAATCTGGCGCGTGATCATCTGGCGAATGAGCGGACGTTTCTGGCTTGGGTGCGGACGGGGGCGGCGATTGTGGTGTTTGGATTTGCCATTGGACGGTTCGCGATTGCCATGCGGCAGTTGACGGCGATGGAGGGACATCCGGTGCAGACGGCGGCGATGTCGGTGTGGATGGGGTCGGGGGCGATTGTCGCGGGTGTGGGGTTGGTGGTGGTGGGGTTGATGCGGTATCGCAAGACGCGGGTGCAGTTGGATTCGGGGACGTTTGAGCCGGCGGGGTTTGTGCTGGATCTGATTACGATTTTGACGGTGCTGTTTGGGTTGGCGCTGGCGGGATATTTGATTTATACGGAGAAGGTTCTGGGGTAGGGCGGGGCTAAAGCCCAATCTTCTTCTTTGGATTCAACGCGGCCCTAAAGAGCCGCTCTTTCACGGTGGTTACGGGCCTTCACGATTTGGTCAAGGTTTGTGAAGGCGGATAGGACAGCAGGTTCCTCGACTTCGCTCGGAATGAGAGCTTTAGGAAAAGAATCGGGGAGCCGAGCGCGGCAACCTGGAAAACTATGGCGAACGATCTCGGAAAAAGCGATCAGGAAAAAGAGGCGGCGGCGCGGGCTAGTTTGCGGTTTGTGAAAGATGGGCAGGTGGTGGGGCTGGGAACGGGATCGACGGCGGCGTTCTTTATTAAGTTGCTGGCGGAGAAGGTGAGGAACGGGCTGCGCATTCGTGGGATTCCGACTTCGGTGAAGGCGGGGGAGTTAGCGCAGAGTTTGGGGATTCCGCTGACTACGCTCGATGAATGCCAGGACATTGCGGTCACCGTAGATGGGGCGGATGAAGTCGATCCGCAATTGCGCTTGATTAAAGGCGGCGGCGGGGCGATGCTGCGCGAGAAGATTGTGGCGTCGGCGACGAAGCAGTTGGTGATTGTGGCGGACGAATCGAAACAGGTGCAGACGTTGGGGAAGTTTCCGCTGCCGGTGGAAGTGATTGGGTTCGCCCAGGCGCTGGTGGCAAAGCGGATTACGGCGCTGGGGGCGGCGGTTTCTGTAAGGGTGGGCGCCGATGGGAAACCTTTTGTGACGGATGAGCACAATCATATTCTGGATTGCCGGTTTGGGCAGATTCGGGATGCGGATTTGCTGGCAAGGCAGTTGAGCGACATGCCGGGGGTGGTGGAGCATGGGTTGTTTATCGGGATGGCCAGTGTCGTGCTATTTGCTCGGGGGAGTGAGATTGTGGAGTTGAGGAAGTAGACAACGAGAGCCAGCCGAGCTTTGGTCGGCGTGTCCGGGTCTGAGAGCCGGACCACACGAGCAAGAGCAGTTTCCTCGCTTTGCTCGGAATGACAACAGTTATTCGGAATGACAACAGTTATAAGGAACTGAATGGCAGTGGGAGCACAAATTCCGGGATGGACTGGAATTTCGCGGAGGCGGGTGCCGCGGTTTGAGATGCAGGCGCCTTTGGATATCACCGTGCTGCGGTCGGGGATTCCTGACACAGTACCGGGGCGGTCGGTGGATGTGTGCGAGTGCGGGATTGCGGCTGTATTGGCGGGGGAACTGGTTGCGGGCGAAACCGTGGGGGTTGAGGTTCGTCTGCCTTCGGCGGGTCCGCTGCGGGCGCGGGCGATGGTGCGAAATCAGGATCAGTTGCGCTGCGGGCTGGAGTTTGTTGGATTGTCGACTGCGCAGCGGGCCGCCATTCGGAATTGGGCGAAAGAGTCGAAAGCGGAGACGGGGATCGAGGAGATTCCCGCGCCTGCCGCGGAAAAGCAGGCTTCTGAGCAACCGCTGCCGGAAACGAAACATTCGGGGACCAGCGGAGTGAGCGGGGCAGCTTTGGTGGGGACGATCTCGCATTGGGCAAAGTCGGTTGCGACTAGGTTCGGGGTGATAAGGTTCGGGGGAGCAAACTCGGGTGCCGACTCGGGCGGTGCGAACTCCGATGGAGCGGGGCCGACGTGGTCGAAGAAGTGGAGACGCCCGGAATGGGCAGTCGCTCTGATTGGTATCGTGTTGTGCGCGGCGTTTGGCGCGGGTGTATTTCTGTGGCGATGGAACCGGACATGGGAGGAGTTGGAGTCGGGATTGAAGAATCCGGAGACGTCGACTGCCGAGAAACCGCAGGCGCAGGTGGGCGCGGAAGTAATGGAGAAGTTGCTGGTCCACAGGGTAGAGCCGGCGTATCCCGCGGAAGC
>JBEKRY010000114.1:0-14870 GCA_049517555.1 Candidatus Sulfotelmatobacter sp.
CAGCGCAAGATGAAGCTGCGCTATTTCCGCCATCCCTATCTCGATACCGGACGCGATCTGCTCACCCGTCGCCAGGCCGAAGCGTTTCTGGTTGAGCGTGGCTACCGCATCGCTCCCATCACGCTCGACGGCTGGGACTGGATGTTCGCCGGCCTCTACGAAGACGCCAAGAAGCGCAACGACACGGAACTGCAGCAGCGCATCGTAAAAGACTATCTCGCCTACCACGACGCGGTGTTCGCGTACTCCGAGCAGCTTTCGGCCAAAATTGTCGGCTACGAACCGAAGCAGATTCTGCTGCTGCATGCCAGCAACCTGGAAGCCGACCACATTGGCGAGTTGCTCGACGTGCTGCGCAAGCGCGGCTACCGCTTCATCACTCTCGAAGACGCGCTCGGCGATCCGGCCTACAGCCTGCCCGACACTTACGTCGGCGACGATCACGCAGGGCAAGATTCCACAGGGCGCTCCGGCATTTCCGCAATGGGTGATTGAGCGCACGAAGGAGTTGCACCTGTCGACGGGCACGGTCACGGCGGAAAGTCCGAACTGAGGTCTGGGTTTTGGTCTTGGGGTTACGCTCGGGCCAGAACGGATTCGGTTTATCCTCAACGGACCCGTTACCGTGCTTGAAAGCCCCGGCGAACTGGCTGTTTATTTGCGACTCTAAATCACTCATTCGCCGACGGTTGCCGGTTGACACCGAATTGACCTGGCATGCATTGACTGCCATCGAGAGAAGGGCCGATGCTGCACTCATGAAGGCACTACGTCTCAGAATTGGCATTGCGCTCGTTTCAGGTATCGTGCTCGCTCTAGTGGGTGCAATTGCGCAGGAAGCCCCAGCCTCCACTAATCCAAGCGATGTTGCGCAGGACGCGGTTCGGGCGGTGTCTGAGCCAAGCCATTGGGACCTTAGCCTAACCACGACTGACGCCGATATCTCTCCCGACGATCGACTACTCGCAATTACCTTGGAATCCCCCAGCCCTCCTCAAAAGGCCCGCGAGCGGATCGTCGAGTCCCTTGAAGTGTGGGACTATCGGAAACACGCCAAGATTTCCAGCACTCAATTGGCAAGTTACCTAAACATCAAGCCTACGCCAAACGCTGTCCGCTTCAGCTCTGATGGTCTCCTGCTGGTCGCCTCCGACCCGACCAGATTACATGTCCTTGAGGCGGAAACTCTGAAATCAGTTCGTTTGATCGAGCCTCCGATGGAGGATGGGTTCCGCATTTTCGCCGTAGAAACTTCGCCAATTGGACACCTAGCGATCGTCACTGTGGGAAACTATATCTCAGGTGTGTTGTTCGCTTACGATTTGGACACCGGACGACTGCTGTTCCAGTGGAAGTCACCGCACGGTGTGGGTTCGATTTCGTGGAAGCAGGACGGAACGCTATTCGCAGTTGCTACTTCGTTCCTCTGCACCCGGTTCCGTGACACTGTACATGTCTTCACCACGAATCCGTGGCAACACCTGCAAATGCTGACCGCGAGGAACCCCGAGTCTTTGGCGTTCTCAGGGGATCACCTCTACTTGGTCGAGTCAAGCTTCTGCAAGGGTTCGGCGTTCGATCGTCATTTGGGCCTAGAGGCTTTTGCCATTCGTGGGTGGCAGCGAAGCAAGACACTATACCTTCCGCATGAAGACATTCACAGCTTCGTCTCATTCGCGAATGGCAGACTTCTAGCGAATACTGGGGGAGTAAGGACTGAACACAACTGGTTGGACGCTACCACCTGGGGCATCGATGTCAATGTGCAGTTCACCATCTGGAAGGGCGACACCGCTTCCGTGGAATTCACATCGCCACCACTAGCCGTCCCAGCTCGCCGAGCATTTTCGAAAAGTGGGCTGCGATTAAGTAGGACGGGAAAAATGGTTCTTCTATATCCGCAGCCTCAAGTCTTTCAAATTCCATAGCCCCACATTCAGTGGGAGATATCCCTTGCGGCGGTTGTAAGCAGGCGATTGCCGAATAGGCCCCGACCGTTGCTAGTCCAGCGAGGTGGCCGGGAGAGCTGACTACCCTGCTCCCCCCGCGATCGACGGTACGAGCAGAACTTCGTCGCCTTCCTGGAAGGCGTAGGTTTGGCCGCCGAGGAAGCGGATGTCTTCTTCGTTGACGTAAATGTTGAGGAAGCGGCGGACCTGGCCCTGGTCGTCGCGCAGGTGCGGCTTCAGTTCGGGGAACTTCTCGTCCAACACGGAGAACAGCTCGCCGAGGTTCGACACGGCGCACGTGATTGAGGCGACGCCTGCTGTCATGCGGCGGAGTGCAGTCGGAATTTGTACGGTGATTGCCATAGTTCAAACTCACGTGGCGGCCGGGTGCCCCATTTCTCGCGCGTTCTTTGCGCGAGAAATGGGGATTTTCGACAGAGCGAAGTCGAAGGGTCCCGTCCGGCGTTGCACTGACAATGCAATAAACCCGGCCTCCGGACGAAATGGTCCGGGGCTACGCTCTATGCTCCTACGCCTTCCGCGATTACGCCGGGGATCTCCACCCGATTCAGCGTCTGCTGCAAATACGCTTCGAACTCCGTCAGTTTCGGCGCAATCGCCTGCTCAGTCGGGTAGATGCCGGTGAGCGCGTCGGTGGTCTTCAGACCGTTGCCGGTGATGCACAACACGGTGGTTTCTTCGGGATTGATGCGGTCCTGACGATACAGCTTGCGCGCGGTGCCGACGGTTACGCCGCCAGCGGTTTCGGTGAAGACGCCTTCGGTTTCGGCCAGCAGTTTGATGGAGTCGATCAATTCGGGATCGCTGACGTCTTCGCTCCATCCGCCGCTGCCCTTGATGGTCTTGATCGCATAATGCCCGTCGGCCGGATTGCCGATGGCTAGCGAGCGAGCAATGGTGGTCGGCTTCTGCGGTTCAATCTCGGAACTGCCGGTCTTGACTGCGGTTGAAATCGGAGAGCAGCCTGTGGCTTGCGCGCCGAAGAATTTCACTTCTTTGCCTTCAACCAGGCCCAGCTTGACCAGTTCATCGAATGCCTTCTTGATTTTGACGATCAGCGATCCGCCGGCCATGGGGCAGACGACGTTATCGGGCAGGCGCCAGCCCAGTTGTTCGGCGATCTCGAAGCCGACCGTTTTCGATCCCTCGGCGTAGTACGGGCGGAGGTTGACGTTGACGAAGCCCCAGCGATGTTCGTCGGCAATTTGTGAGCACAGCCGGTTGACTTGATCGTAGTTGCCGGCAATGCGCACGACTTTTGCGCCGAAAACGTTGGTGCCCAGAATCTTTGCGGGCTCGAGATCGGAGGGGATGAATATCCACGCCTTGAGTCCTTCGCGGGCGGCGTGCGCGGCCACGGCGTTGGCCAGGTTTCCGGTCGAGGAGCACGACACAGTGTCGAACCCGAAGGCCTTTGCCTGCGCCAGAGCAACGGCGACCACGCGGTCTTTGAAGCTCAGCGTGGGCAGACAGACCGCGTCGTTCTTGATGTAGAGATTCTTCGCGGCAGCCGAACTAGCGCTGTTCGAACCCGTGCCAGTCGACCCAGTCAACTGCTGCGCCAATCGTGGAGCGTGCAGCAGTGGAGTGAAGCCGACCGGCAGCCGCGGTTCGTACCCTTGGGGGAGGGGCAAAAGCTCGGAGTAGCGCCACATGTTCGGCGGCCGCTGGGAAATGCGCTCACGGCTGAACGTTCCTCGGGAGATCTGCGCCTTCAAGGCGTCGTAGTCGTAGGCAACTTCCAGAGGAGAGAAACAGTCGTCGCAGATGGAGCGGGGCTGGTTTCCCCACGACCGTCCGCATTCCCGACACCGCAGTTCGTAGTTCGACTGATCGTGAGACATGGGCTACTCGCTTTCTTATTCCGTAAACTCGAAATCAAGTTCCGTAAACTCGAAATCGGAGCGAGTAGCTGGGTACGAGCCTCAAAAAAGCGGCCTAAAAATCAAAAGGCCTCTTTTTCCTGGAATGGAAAAGAGGCGTCGGAAAGCGAATGCCAAATACAGCGCGCGTTCCGAATCCCATGTTCCCCGTTTCCAGGAGAGAGTTGGCACCAGACACCCAGGATATATGATCCTAGATCGGTTGCCGTGGCGTCTCAGGGCTCGTCCCTCAGCCACTCTGCATGAAATTCAGGTCCCCTCCCCGATTAACCGGAAGAGTGGACTTGTTGCTACGATGCTACAAAATGCGGGGGGCGGCGTCAAGTGGAAAAAGAAATCACCCGTTAGACGCTGAAATAAAAGTACTTAACTTAGCTGTGCTCAAAGAGACAGTCGTCCCCTGCGCCGGAAGAGCGGGGGATTTCCTGCCTTGGAGGTCCCCTTCGGCTCCGCTCAGGGCAGGCTCTCCCGCAGCTGAAGTGCGCTGCGGTTCGGGATCACGCAAAGATAAAAGTTTAAGGCTAAACCACTGCAAAACCCGCGTTCCTATTGACAATTGGCCGATCCCACGGCATTCTGAATACCCCCAGTTTTTCGGCATCCCTGTAGTCCACCAACAACGCCCGTCCTCAATCTTGAATCGCCTCAGGAGGCATCGTGCTACCCCGCATTTATCCCCGGATTCTTCGCTTGGCCACCATTCTGACCACGATTCTCCTTTCCGCGACGATCGTTTCTACAACGATCGTTTCTACAACGATCGTTGCCACGATCTTTGCCATGACTTCCGCAACCATCGCGCAGGCGCAGATTAAGGGCATGCCGGGGGCGTGCAAGACTGCCGGCAGCCCCTGCGTAAGCACCTACCATAACGACAATGCGCGGGACGGGGTCGAGCCCAACGAGACGGTCCTGACGCCCTCGAACGTAACCCCCAAGAATTTCGGTTTGCTGGCAACCGCGACTGTCGACGGTCTCATTTACGCGCAGCCGCTGTATCTCTCGGCGGTCACGCTGAATACTCCGAACTGCCCTTCGTCGGGCGGGCCTTATAACCTAGTGCTGGTTGCGACCCAAAACAATACGGTCTACGCCTTTACTTACACCGACACGGCCGGCAGCTTTAAGTTTACGCAATGCTGGAGTCTTAGTCTGAACGGCAGCAACCAGTTCGGCAGCGAGTACGCGATTCCTTTCAATGTGCTGCCGACGTACCTGACCTTTCCCTGCAACAACATCATTCCGCAGAGCGGCATCACCAGCACGCCGGTGATCGATACCTCGGTTACGCCGCCTATCATGTACGTGGTAAGCGCCCACCAGGTGCCGAACGGAAACAACACCTATCTCTATCCGTACCGTATTCATGCCGTTCTTCTCAACACCGGCACAGAGGCCACAGGCTCGCCCTACGACATGTCCAGCCTACTTCCGTCGCCGCTCACGGCAGCGACTGAGAATCAGCGTCCGGGCCTGGCCATGTTTAAGAGCACGATCGGCGTAGCGAATATCTATGTTGGCTTTGGGTCGTATTGCGATATTGCACCTTATAGCGGCTATTTAGCTGGACTGTCGTTCTCCTACAAGACTCAAACCTTCTCGCCCATCGCCACCTCTAACTCGGTCTTTGACACCGAAGAAGGACAAACTAACCAGAACGGCGGCATCTGGATGGGCGGCGCAGCGCCAGCCGTGGATTCCGCGGGCAACGTATACCTTTCGGTCGCGAACGGAAACTGGAACGGCAATTCGACACGAGCTACCGCTTTCGGAGAGAGCGTAGTGAAAATCGCAAGCAGCGCGACCACTGGGCTGACAGCGGTCGATTACTACACGCCCAACGATTATGCGGGCCTGAATGACGGCGGAGTGAAGGTCTGCTCTGCCTACGGGCCCAATACTTGTCCGGCGGGATACTCTTTCAGCCTCGGATCGGGCGGAGGAGCGGGAGATCTGGACCTCGGGTCAGGCGGGGTAACGCTAGTGTCGCCGATTGGGGTTCCCAACGTTTGCGGTTCGGGCCAAGCCCTTGTGGCCGGTGGCAAAGAGGGCGTTATTTACGACATGTGCGCCAGCCTGGAGACCGACAACACGCTGCAGACGAACATGGGAGGCTGGGATGGATGCGGATACGCGTGTAATGGAATACAGCCCTCGAACGAAGCCGACACGGCTTGCACCCAGGCACCCACGCCCGGAAATGGTGCGATCGCGCAATG
The DNA here is from genome assembly GCA_049517555.1 of Candidatus Sulfotelmatobacter sp. Lineage (GTDB taxonomy): Bacteria > Acidobacteriota > Terriglobia > Terriglobales > Acidobacteriaceae > Sulfotelmatobacter. The sequence continues at coordinate 6,073 of JBEKRY010000114.1, forward strand.
TTTCCAGGGCGTGAACGCCGGCGAGAACCTCGGGACGATTCTGGACTCGCCCGGGATTCACGGTACGGAAGCCTTTTGGGCGGGGTCAGGGCTGAACTACCTGTATGTTGGCGGAGCCGGAACCACGAACTCTCCGACTGCGCTGGTGGCCTATCAAATGACGGCCAGCGGCTTGTTTAATACGGCAGGCGTCACCGAGACGACTCCGAAGACTTATCCTTGGCCGGGCACAGTGCCGGTCGTCTCATGGAATGGCAGCGCGTCGAGCACGGGCATAGTCTGGGCGCTCAACGTCGGCGCCTTCGGGCAATGGGCTCCGAACAAGAAACTCGTCTTCGAGTCGAACCCGGCGAGGCCGGCCATTCTCACGGCTTATCAAGCAGTGCCCCAAGCGATGAACGGCGTTACAGGGCTGAAGGCACTTTGGGAAAGCAGCACCAGCACGAAGAATTATGGTCCGGGAGCGGTGAAATTCACAGTTCCGACGGTGGCGAACGGATTCGTTTTCGTGCCCGGAGGAGTCGCAGGTTACGCTCCGGGTCTGCCGGGAGGACCGAACGTCAACTGCACCGCGTCGTTCCTCGCCACGAGCACCACGCCAACGTGCCAGGGGATGCTCTCGGTGTACGGCCAGATCAAATAACGGTCCGGTGTACAATTCCCACTCGCAGAGTCCAAGAAATCTGAAGATATTGGTGATGGAAGCCATGCGAGTGATTGGGACGATCGGGGGAAAAGCTCCTCTTAACTTCGCAACGCCGCAGCGCTTTGCCGCGCTGGTAGGCTACGCAATTCTGCTGGCAGTTTTTCTTCTAGCTTCCAGCTTCGTCGTTCTCGCCCAGAACACCTGCAAGCCGCTGATGGAATCCAAAATCTCTGGAGCCACAATCATCTTCGCCGATGTGGTTGAGGCCGGTGGATTCGCAGGTCCTCCCGGTCTTTCCGACAATCGTGACCTTACAGCTCCGTATAAAAACGTACCTGCGTTTTGCCGCGTGGTGGTCATGGCCAAGCCGACCACCGATTCGGACATCAGGATCGAAGTGTGGATGCCGCTTGTGGGTTGGAATGGCAAGCTGCAAGGCATCGGGAACGGCGGATTCGCGGGAGTAATCGACTACATGCAACTTGGCGCGGCCGTCAGCAAAGGGTATGCGGCGACCGGGACCAGCGCCGGCCACGACGCGGAAACGCCTGTGGATGCGTCGTGGGCGCTGGGACATCCGGAGAAAGTCGTCGACTTCGGCCATCGCGGAATCCATGAGATGACGCGTGTCGCTAATGAGGCTGTGCGCGCGTTCTATGGAAAGAGCGAGCAGCGTTCTTACTTTGTGGGATGCTCTGATGGTGGGCGCGAGGCGTTGATGGAGGCACAGCGCTATCCCGCAGACTATGACGGCATTCTGGCCGGGGCTCCGGCGAACTACTGGACGGCATTGTTGGCGACTGGGGCGGCGGACACACAGGCGCTCACACTCGATGCGGCCAGTTTTATTCCTCAGCCGAAAATTCCGACGATTGCGGCGGCCGTGGTTAAGGCTTGCGACGCACTCGACGGCGTGCGCGACGGAATTCTCAACGATCCTCGGCAATGTCACTTCGATCCGGCAACCATCCGGTGCAAGTCCGGTGAGGACACCGACAAGTGCCTGACTGCGCCGCAAGCCGCAGCGCTGAAGAAGATTTATGCGGGCCTGCATGATGCGCGTGGCCACGAAGTGTTCCCCGGATACTTGCCCGGCAGCGAAGACGGGCCGGGTGGCTGGGGCCTCTGGATCACTGGCCCGGCTCCGGGACGGAGTCTGATGGCGATGTTCGGGACCGGATACTTCGCGAACATGGTGTATGAAGATCGCAGATGGGATTACAAGACATTTACGCTCGAGGCCGGGCTGAAGTTAGCTGATGAAAAAACCGCGAGCGCGTTGAACGCCACCAACCCCGATCTCAAAGCATTCCAAGCGCGCGGCGGAAAGCTGATTCTGTACCACGGGTGGAACGATCCGGCGATTCCCGCTCTCAATACAGTCAATTATTACGAGAGCGTCGTCGCGAAGCTGGGAAAGAGCGATGTGGATTCATTTGTGCGCCTTTACATGGTGCCCGGAATGCAGCACTGCGACAGCGGCCCCGGGACTGACTCGTTCGGTCAAGTTGGCCAGTTGACGTTCGACGATCCGCAGCGCAGCGTGTACGCGGCTCTGGAACACTGGGTGGAGAAGAATGAGGCGCCATCGACCATTATTGCCGCGAAGTATGACGGCGATGAGCGGCAGCATCCGAGGATGACGCGGCCGTTGTGCGCGTATCCGCAAGCGGCGAAGTATAAGGGCAAGGGCGATACGAATGACGCGGGGAGCTTTACGTGCCAGAAGTAAGATAAGGCATTAACCACGAAGGACACTAAGGATCACGAAGGAAAACGGACCCGCTCAGGCAGGTTCGTGGCTTCTTGGTTCTCGGTTTTCACCGGGTGTATTGATTCTTTTTCTTGTCTTCGTGGCGCTCGATACCGAGTTGAATCAAGCGGTCGATCAGGTCGGCATATCCCAGTCCAGATGCCGCCCACAGCTTGGGATACATGCTGATCGCGGTGAATCCGGGCATGGTGTTGATTTCGTTCAGGAAAATCTTGCGGGTTTTCGGGTCCATGAGGAAGTCGACCCGCGCCAGGCCGGAGCAGTCCACGGCTTGGAATGCGGCAATCGCCAGTTCCTGCACTTTTTTCGTTTCAGCTTTCGTGAGCTTCGCGGGGATAATCAACTGCGAGCCTTCGTCGACGTATTTCGCGGTGTAGTCGTAGAACTCTTTGCCGGGAATGATCTCTCCGGGAACCGAGGCGGATGGCTCGTCGTTGCCGAGGACTGAGCACTCGATCTCGCGGGCTTTTTCTTTCTTGCCGCCGACGCCTTGTTCGATAACAATCTTGCGGTCAAACTTCGCGGCTTCTGCAATCGCGGGCCCAAGTTCCTTGCGGTTGTGCGCCTTGCTGATGCCGACCGATGACCCGAGATTCGCCGGCTTCACGAACACCGGGTAATTCAGCTTGCTCTCGACCAGCTTCTGAATTTTCTTCGAATCTTGCTCCCACGCACCGCGCAGGATTGTGACGTGCTTCACAATGGGAATTCCGGCGGCGATGAACAACGACTTCATGATGTCCTTGTCCATGCCCGCGGCTGAGCCGAGCACGCCCGCGCCTACGTAAGCGATGTCGGCGAGTTCGAGCAGGCCCTGGATGGTGCCATCCTCGCCGAAGGTGCCGTGCAGGACTGGAAAGATTACGTCGACGTCGATGGCGCGGTCGCTGGCGCGGCGGGTGAGGGCAGCGTCGGTTTGAAACGGCACGAGGCCACGATGGCGGTGCACGGGCTCGGGCGGCACGACGACAGCTTCACCGCGGGCTAATATTGCCGCGGGGGAAGTGGTCTCGGGATCGCCGGCCCGCAGGTTGCGCGGCTCGAGCACCAGTTTGCCGGTTAGCAGATCTTCGGCGTGCTCTGCCGTCAGCCAGCGGCCATCTTTTGTGATGCCGATGGGGACCACATCGTATTTTTCTTTATCAATCGCGTTGAGAACCGACGCAGCCGAAAGCAGCGAAACTTCGTGCTCACCACTACGCCCGCCGAATAAGATGCCGACTCGAATCTTTTCCATGACCTTCCAGTGTGGACGCGGACGAAGTGTCTCGTCAATCGCAGGGGTGGTACGCTGCAGCTTTCAAAACTTGAAAAAAGAGGAATATCACTCTCATCTGCCGCACAGCGCGATCCCGTTGTCATCGCAAAGTCGGACATCGTCAGTCATCGTTGGACATCGTCGGTCATCATCGGTCAGCGCAGGTTTTCCACCGTGTAAAGAACCGACGTATAGTGCTCCAGGGTATAGGCGTAATACTTCAAATCCGGAGTAGCTGCGAAAGTCCAAACGCTAGGAAGGCCCGTGCTGAAGCGATTCAATGTTTGCCGACGGCCGCTGGCCAAATCAATCTCAGTCAGAGCCAGTTCCTGGCCGGTGGGCTCGACCACCAGCAAAGATTTCCCGCCCTGGGCGAATCGCACGGGCACCTCTCTATCCATCGCGGCTTTCACCGCGACTGGCTGGCCCCCATCGGCGGGATAGAGAGAGATCCCTCCCAGCAATCCGGCTAGGGCTACGGTCTTACCATCGGGTGAGATCACTGGATGGGAGAACCGTGCCGGCGCGATGCGCACAGGCTGGCCGTTCGCGACCTGCTGTGTGAAAGCATTCCATTCACCGTGCTCGTTCTGCGCCTCGTAGACGATGCGCTCTCCTCCGTCCGACCAGCCGATTTGGTCGAAGGCGACAAGTCCGGGCGTGGGTAGATCCCGGGCCTGGCCCGGCCCCAGCGGCTGAAGCTGCAAGGGCCGCCGGGGTTCACTGTGATTCGAACCGATGACTACCCACTTACCGTCTGGTGAAATGACTGGAAATCCAGCGCTCAAACCAATGGCAGGAGAACCATCGGTCGCACGATAGTACCCCTGAACATCATTTTCGACAGCATAGACCTCGCCGGCTTCGTAGAACGAGAGAAAACGACCGTCGGCGGAAAGAGCGGTCGGCTCGGTGCTGTCGAGCCAGGAGTAGAGGTGCTCGGCTTTGTCTCCTGGGAAAAACCCTTTGGCCTGGCGCCGCCAGGATTCCTGAGAAAGCAGTACGCGGCCATCTTTGGAAATGTCGTGCAGGCGGATCGAAGGCAAGGTCAGGACAATTCTGGGATGACCACCAGGTTTGACGGCATAGAGCGTGTCAGCCCAGCCTCCGCTGGCGGTGGAGGCAAACCACAACTCCTTTCCGTCTGGAGTCCAGGCAAGGCCCTCCAGACTGTTGCTGCGGAAAAGCACCGAGCGCTTTCCGTTTAAATCGTTTCCGTTTAAAGCGTTCCCGCTCAAATCGATGAGATCGAGTTCTCCATCGTCATTTGCCGCGATGGGATGATTTTCGAAAGCGATCATGCTGCCATCCGGCGAAAAACGCGGATAGCCAAACCAACCGGCCTTCTGCTGGTAGAGAACGTGGCCAGGAGGAAATTCGAGGCGCGGACCGTCCGGCGATGTGATACTGAGGACCAGCCGTTTGCCATCGGGATGCCAGTCGGCTTGGGCAACGCGTTCGGCTAAAGTTCGAGGAGATCCTCCGGAGAGATTCACAGTGGCGAGCGTGCCGCCGCAATTGAGATTGAAATTTTGCTGGCAGCCCTGGAATATCGCCAGCTCATCCGAGGCGGAAAGGGACGCAACCTCGGCGTTGGCAATGCCGAGCGGACGCGACTCCGGACTGCCCACCCGAGCCACGAAAATCTGCGTGGGCTCGCCTTCCCAGCGTCCGGCATAAACAATCGTCTGACCGTCGTGAGAGAAGCGTGCCCCGAAAAGAGTGCCTTCGCGGAAGGTGACGTGAGTGTAGCGCGGAGCGGGCTTTTCGCGGGATGCAAGAAACAGCGCCATTCCGGCGAGAAGCGCAACCGCCGCGGTGATTGCCCAAGGCAGCCAGCGAAACACCGGGCTGCCGGCAGTTTCCGGCCGCGGCGCGGTGAGGTGCGGAAGCTCGTCCGCGATCCACGCGAGTTCCAGCCGCACATCGTGCGCACTTTGGAAACGATCTTCTGGATTCTTCGCCAGGCAGGTATTCACCACACGCTCAAATGCCGCCGGCGTCAGCGGGTTGAGCTTGCGAATCGGATCTGGATCTTTTTCGAGGATCGCACTGGCCAGGCTGATCTGGCTCTTGCCTTCGAATGGGCGTTTGCCGGTCGCCATCTCGTAGAGCACGGCGCCGAGGGCAAACAAGTCCGAGCGCGAGTCGGCTTCCTTGCCCTCGATCTGCTCGGGTGCCATGTATTGAATGGTGCCGATCATCATGCCAGCGCTGGTTAGCGGCGAGAGCGGCGTGGCCCCGCTCATGGTCTTCGCGGCGGACAAAAGCGGCGCACTCGCCGACGAAGGCACGCCCGGATTCGCCGGTTTGGCCAGGCCGAAGTCCATGAGCTTGGCGCCGGTTTTGGTCAGCATGATGTTGCCGGGCTTCAGGTCGCGATGCACGATGCCGGCTCGCTGTGCGATCTCGAGGGCCTCACAGACGTCGATTCCGATCTTCAGCGCCTCTTTTAGGGGAATTGGTCCCTTGCGCAGGCGGTCGGCCAGAGTTTGGCCTTCGAGATATTCCATCACCAGGAAATCGACGCCATCCTGGTGGCCAACATCGTGCAAGGTGCAAATGCGCGGATGATTGAGGGAAGAGATGGCGCGTGCTTCGCGCTCGAAGCGCTGCTTCAGGTCGGGATTGGCAGATAGATGCTCGGGCAGAACCTTGATGGCGACCGTGCGATCGAGGCGCGTATCGCGGGCGCGGTAGACTTCGCCCATGCCGCCCGCGCCGAGAGGAGATTGAACTTCATAAGGGCCAAGCTTGGTGCCAGAGGCGAGAGTCATGCTGCGCGACATTATAAATGCAGGCCGGTAAGGATTTTGCGGCTAGAGGATCTTCTTCCCAAACGCCGACAGCGCCAGTTCCACGGCCAGATCGGCGGTGCGGTTGTGCTCGTCAATCACGGGATTCACTTCCACGATTTCAAAACTCAACAGGCGGCCGTGGTCGGCAATGATCTCCATTGCCAGATGCGCTTCGCGGTAGGTCGCGCCGCCGCGAACCGGAGTGCCGACGCCGGGCGCGTCTTCGGGGTCGACCCAGTCCATGTCGAGCGAGATGTGGTAGCCGGCGGTGCCGCGTCCCGCCATGCGCAGGGCTTCTTCCATGACGGTGCGCATGCCGCGCTCGTCGATATCGCGCATGGTGAAGACGCCGATGCCGGCGCGCCGCACGTTCTCTTTTTCGACTGCGTCGATGTCGCGCACGCCCACCAGCACGCAATTCTGCGGCTTCACCTTGGGCGAGAAGTCGAAGATGTTTCCCAGTTCCGAGGGCCACAGGCCCATCAGAGCGGCCAGCGGCATGCCGTGCACGTTGCCGCTGGGCGACGACTCAGGCGTGTTGATGTCGGTGTGGGCGTCGATCCAGATGAGGCCGACCGACTGGTTCTGGCGGCGGTAAAATTCGGCCACGCCGGAGACCGTACCGGCCGCCATGGAATGATCTCCGCCGAGCGCCAGCGGAACTTTGCCGGCTTCGAGCGTCTTGACCACCAGCTCGGCATGTTTCGTGCAGGTGGCCGTGATCTCTTTTAGATATTTGGCGTGGGTGTCGCCTTCTTTTTTCTGTTCGGGAATGGCGACCGCCACGTTGCCGGCGTCTTCGACTTCGTGTCCCAGAGCTTCGAGGCGCGCCTCAAGCCCGGCCACGCGAACGGCCGACGGCCCCATGTCGACGCCGCGGCGCGACTGGCCGAGATCAAGGGGAACGCCAATGACGCGAATTTTTCGGGGAGTGATGCTGGAGGAGCTCGCTGTAGTCATCATAGGGTCAATCGACGGGGACTGAGACCATTGAGCAATTGAGAAATTTGGTAATTGAGAAATTGAAAACCTAGAGTCGCCTGATTCTTAAATTACTCAATTACTCAATTACTAAATTACTCAATTACTAAATTTCCCAATTACTCAATCTCAGGTCTCCCGATTACTCAATCCCTCATGGGTAGAGCCGGTACAACATTCTCGGGAATGGGATGGTCTCGCGGACGTGTTCGAGGCCGCAGATCCAGGCCACGGCGCGCTCAATGCCCATGCCGAATCCGCCGTGGGGAACGCTGCCGAACTTGCGCAGGTCGAGATACCATTTGAAAGCTTCTTCCGGCAAGTTGTGCTCGTGAATGCGCTGCAAGAGCAATTCATAGGACGCCATGCGCTGCGAGCCGCCGATAATTTCTCCGTAGCCTTCGGGTGCGAGGACGTCGACGCACAGAGCCAGGTCGGGACGCTGCGGGTCGGGCTCCATGTAAAACGCCTTTACCTTCGCCGGATATCGGTGCACCATGACCGGCTTGTCGAATTGCGCTGACAGATAGGTTTCGTCGGGCGAGCCGAGATCGCCGCCCCACTCGAATTTCGATTCCAAGGCGCCCTTGGCGTGGCCTTCCTGGAGGTTTTTGACGGCATCGTCGTAGCTGATGCGTGGGAACGGCGCCTCGATTTTTTCGAGTTTGGAAATGTCGCGGCCTATGGTTTGCAGATCGACGCGCCGCTTATCGAGACAGCGCTTCACGATGAAGCTGATCAGGCTCTCGGCCAGTTCCATGATGTCGTCGAGTTCGGCGTAGGCAACTTCGGGCTCGACCATCCAGAACTCGGTAAGATGGCGGCGCGTCTTTGATTTTTCCGCACGAAACGTGGGACCGAAGGAATATACCTTGCCCAACGCCATCGCGGTCGCCTCCACATACAACTGGCCCGACTGCGTGAGGAATGCTTGTTCGTCGAAATAATCGACTGGAAAGAGCGTGCTCGTGCCTTCACACGCGGCCGGGGTGATGATGGGCGGATCGGTCAGCGTGAAGCCGCGTTCGTCGAAGAAATCGCGCGCCGCCTTAATGATCTCGGCGCGTACGCGCAGAATCGCCGCCTGGCGCTGCGACCGCACCCAAAGGTGGCGATGCTCCATCAGGAAGTCGGTGCCGTGCTCCTTGGGCGTGATCGGGTAGGGCGAAGATTCGGGCACGCGCTGCACGACTTGCACGTTGACCACATCGAGTTCGTAACCACCGTGTGCACGCTTATCCGCGCGGACTTTGCCTTCGACGATCACACTCGATTCCTGGGTCAGCGTTTTGATGGCGTCGAATACTTCTGGCGGGACGGCGTTCTTGGGGACGACTCCCT
>JBEKRY010000115.1:0-14573 GCA_049517555.1 Candidatus Sulfotelmatobacter sp.
CAAACAGGCGATTACGACGCTGCGCGAACATGGCGCTTGCGACATTTCCTTCGGGCTGCCCGGCATGGCCCGGTTTCGCGTCAACATTTTTATTCAACGCGGCAGTTGTGCCGTGGTCATGCGCGTGATTCCCACCGCGATTCCAGAGTTCGCGTCTTTGCGATTGCCACAGCAATTATCGGAAGTGACCAAGCTCAGGGACGGAATTGTGCTGGTTACGGGGGCGGCGGGTTCGGGCAAGTCGTCCACGCTGGCCGTGCTGCTCGACGCCATCAACCGCGAGAAGTACTACCACATCATCACCATCGAAGATCCCATCGAGTTTCTGCATAACCACAAATGCTCGACCATTCATCAGCGGGAACTGCACAGCGACACGCCGAGCTTTGCCCATGCCCTGCGTTCCGCTATGCGGCAGGCTCCAAAGGTGATTCTGGTCGGGGAAATGCGCGATCGCGAGACCATCGAAATCGTGCTGGAAGCGGCGGAAACGGGGCATCTTGTCTTCTCCAGTCTCAACACCATGGATGCATCCAAGACGGTGGAACGCATTATCAGTTCGTTCTCGCCGGCGGAGCAGGCTTCGGTGCGTGAGCGTTTCGCCAAGTCATTCCGCTACATCATCTGTCAGCGGCTTATCTCGAAGCACGATCGCAGCGGGAGGGTTGCGGCGTTCGAAATTCTTAAAGCCAATGCGCGCACCCGCGAATGCATTGAAAAAGGCGAGCGCGAGAACAAAACTTTACTCGACGCCATCAAGGCCGGGACCGCTGACGGCATGCAGCATTTCGACGGAGAGATTGCGCAGCTGGTGCAGGAGCGCCTGGTGGATCTCGAAACTGGGCTGTCCTTCGCTAGTAATCCCGCAGTGCTCGGTCAGGAACTGGCGCGGTAAGATTCTCTCGGCGGCTGTCGACACCGTCCGTCCCCGCGCTATCGTATGATTTCCCCATGTCTGCACCGCCTCTTGATTCTGCTGTTTTGACTTTTGAAGACGCCCGCGGCGTCGTGGAACAGCAGGGAGCTTTGATCCGGGCCAGCAAACTTCCGGCCAACGAAACAGAATCCGTCGATCTGCTTGCCGCTGCCGATCGCGTTCTTTCCGAGTGCATCACAGCCGATCGAGACCTTCCACCGTTTCCGCGATCGACTCGCGATGGGTATGCCGTGCGATCGGCTGATTTATCGCGGCTTCCGGCCACACTCGAGGTAATCGGCGAAATTAAAGCGGGCGAGAGAGTCGACCGGATTCCGGCCAGCATCGGCGCCGGACAAACTGTGGCGATCATGACCGGAGCCCCGGTCCCCGCCGGCGCGGATGCGGTGGTGATGGTCGAGTACACGACTCTGGGGGAGAAACGGGTTCAGGTCGCTAGGAGCGTTGCGCCTGGAGAGAATGTGGTTCCTCGCGGTGCGGAAGCGCGGCACGGCTCCGTGTTGGTCGACCGCGGCGAGCGTCTGAATCAGGCCGCCATCGCACTGGCGGCATCCGTGGGCAAATCTCGATTGCAGGTCTTCAAGCGCCCGCGAGTGGCCGTGCTGACTACCGGGGACGAGATTGTTGGCGTCGACGCGACTCCCGGCCCTACTCAGATTCGCAATTCGAACAGCTATTCGCTGGCGGTCCAGATTCACCGCGCCGGCGGTGAACCCGTGCTGCTTCCCGTTGCGCCCGACGAATTGCACGCTCTTCGCCGCCTGATCGAAGAGGGGCTTCAGTCTGACCTGCTGATCCTGACCGGCGGCGTCTCTATGGGCCGGTACGATCTGGTCGAGCAAGCGCTGTCGGAGTTGGGGGCGGAGTTTTTCTTTACTGGCGCGAAAATCCAGCCCGGACGCCCCGTTGTTTTTGGCAAGTGTGGCGCGGGCGCCGTCGCCCACGAAACTTCAGGTACTTGCTTCTTCGGACTGCCGGGAAATCCCGTTTCGACCATGGTCACTTTTGAACTTTTTGCGCGGCCTATGATCGAGGCGTTAGCGGGGGAGCGCGAACGCAAGCTTAGGTTTCTGCACGTGCGCCTGAAGGCGGAAATTCGGGTCAAGACGGGGCTCACGAGATTTCTTCCTGCCATCCTCTCCGGAGAGTTTGAGAGCTCGGAAGTGGCACTGGTAGCGTGGCAAGGATCCGGGGACATCGCCGCCACCGCGCGTGCGAACTGTTACATCGTCATTCCCGCGGACCGCGAGCACATTCCAGCCGGCGAATGGATCGCGATAATGAGGATTGCTGGTTGATGATTGTCGATTGCTGATTGAAAATCGCAAAGCGCCACGCCTTTCAATCAACGATCGGCAATCAGTAATCTCGCGGGTGGGAGGCAGCGTGTTTGCCAGCCGGTGCCATCTCGGCGCCGCCTTCCATGTAAGATAGAGCTACGGCATGCCGAAGAAACTCTCCCATTATGATGGCGCGGGGCGCGCCCGGATGGTCGATGTCTCCGGTAAGAGCCCGACCCGGCGTGAGGCTGAAGCCAGCGCGTTCGTTGTCCTCAAACCCGAAGTGCTGGCGGCGCTGCCCCACAATCCGAAAGGCGATCCGCTGGAAGTCGCCCGCATTGCTGGCATCATGGCTGCCAAGCGCACCGCAGACCTGATTCCCTTGTGTCATCCGCTGCCCCTCGCGCTCGTTGATGTCGATTTGCAGCTGTGCGAGAATGGCGTCGCTATTACTTCCAAAGTCGCCACCACCGCCGAAACGGGCGTTGAAATGGAGGCGCTGGTCGCGGCCAGCGTGTCGGCGCTCACCGTATACGATATGTGTAAAGGCGCCGACAAGAGCATTGTGATTCGGGAGATTGCTCTGGAGCGGAAGAGTGGCGGCAAGAGCGGAGAGTATCGGCGGGCGAAGTAGCGGGCGCAAACTTCATGGCGAATAACGTCAAGCTGCTGGTGGTGGATGACAATCCGATGGTGCTGGCGATGTTGCAGCACGCATTGAACCCGCTGGCACAGGTCACGACGGCCACTGACGCCGCGGACGCGCTGCTGAAGGCCGTGGATGACACTCCGGATTTGCTGGTCTGCGATTACAAAATGCCGGGCATGGATGGACGGCAACTGGTCGAGAAGCTGAAGAGCCGTCCGGCGACCGCGAATTTTTCCACCGTGTTGATGGCGAGCAAGGCGGACATCGCCGAACGGCTCTCGCCGGTTGACGCCGCCGATGATTATCTGGAGAAACCATTCTTCCTGAAAGACGCCACACGCCGCATCAAGCGCACGATTGACCGCATCGCCTTGGAGAAGATGGCGAAGACCGCGCCCAAGGATGGCGTGGTGCGCGGCAGTTTGGCGCAGATGAACGTGATCGACTTGATGCAGTCCCTCGAAATGGGACGGAAGAGCTGCCAGCTCTCGCTGAGTAACGAAGGCGACGAATGCGAAGTGTTTTTTGCCGAGGGCCAGGTGAAGCATGCGACCTATGGGGTGCTAGTGGGCGACGAGGCCGTGTTCAAAGTGCTGCGCTGGACCGGCGGAAATTTCCAGCTCGACTTCGAAGGCAAGACGGACAAAGAAACGACGCAACTCAATACTCAGGGACTGTTGATGGAAGGCCTGCGATTGCTCGACGAATCCTCGCGGGATGGCGGTGGCGAGGCGGAGGCTGAGGCTGCGCCCGCTGAGTCAGCGCCTGCGCCTTCAGTTCCGACTCCGACCGAATCCACTGCCCCTTCCATCAGCGCGGGCGGCGGACGAAGGGAAGAAGAGGAAGATGTCCTCCTCGATGGTTGACCGGCTGAACGGCCCAGCCGCGGAACCTCCAATCGTCATTGTGAGCGGCAATGACTGAGCCACTTCTCGTTACGGCAGCTGTCGTTACAGTTAGCGATTCCTGCGCTCGCGGCGAACGTGAGGATGTTTCCGGGCCGGCGGTGGCGCAACTTCTGCAGAAGCTTCACTTCTCCGTTACCGCGCGCGAGGTTGTTCCGGACGACTCTATTCAAATTCAGAACCTGCTGATTCGGCTGGCGCGCGAGGTGCAATTTATTGTGACTACCGGCGGCACCGGGATTGCCGCTCGCGACCTGACGCCTGAGGCCACTGTGGCCGTATGCGATCGCTTGCTCGATGGTGTGGCGGAGCGGATGCGGAGCGAGGGCAGCAAGAAGACTCCATTTGCGGCGCTCAGCCGCGGGGTATGCGGAGTGCGGGGAAGCGCGCTGATCTTGAATTTGCCGGGGAGTCCTGCGGGGGCGGTGGAATCGCTGGAAGCTGTGGCGGGCTTGGTGCCGCATGCGATTGAGTTGTTGGGCGGGAATACGGAGCATTCGACGACGGAACGCAAGTAGCGCTGGCTAAGAGCGCTGCCGCGAACAACACCGTCGCGGCCGGGACGGGTCAAAGGCCCGTCCCCACACGAGCATTTCCCCACACGGCATTTCCTTCACATCAGCTTTTCCTCAAGCCTCTCGGTTAATGACCGATGCCGGCCGTCGGCTTTCCGGGCCCTATCAGGGCACGGCCGGGAAAAATCCCGGGGACGAGCTTTTCTTCGTCAATCAGTGCCGCTCCCCCCACCAGCAGATAATGCACGCCGACGCTGGGTTCCATGGGTTTTTCGAAGGTGGAGCGGTCGGCGATGGTTTGAGGATCGAAGACAACGATGTCGGCGTCGGCGCCTTCCTGCAGACGGCCTTTCCTGTGCGCGGCGGGAGTGGAACGCTCCAGCATCTGCGCGGGCATCAGAGTCATCTTGCGAAGCGCTTCCATCAAGGTAAGCGTCTTTTTCTCACGCACATATTGCGCTAGAACGCGCGCGTACGTGCCGGCGTTGCGGGGATGGGATTCAAGTCCGTCGCTCGCGATCATGACCAGCGGGTTGGGGATAGTGGCATCGATCATTTCCTGCGTGTTGGCGAAGATCAGCACCCATTGCGGCTTGCTGGAAGCGTGCAACTCGTCGAAGCGCTTTTTGGTGAGGTGCTCGCCAGTGTCGGGTAAGACGAGATTGCCGTAGTCGATGCCCAGCTGCTCGCGCCAGCCGGGATTGAACACGGCGGAATTGATGGCGGTCATGCCCGCGATATACGGATAAGCTTCGGTGGTCACGTCGAGGCCGCGAGCGCGGGCTCCTTCGATGAGCGAGATGCACTCCAGCGAGTCGCGCAGGCAGGTGCTGTTGATGTGAACGATGTGCAGCGAAGCGCCGGTGATGGCGGCTGCGCCGATGACCTCTTCGACGGATTCGATCGCAGACCCCGGCTCGATGCGGCCCGCGCTGCGCATGTGGGTGTAGACCGGCAGCTTGCGCTCGGCGGCGACGCGGAACATGTCGATGACCTCGAGCCGCGTGGCGCCGGGCGTGTACTGAATGCCCATGCCGACGCCGAGAGCGCCGGCGTCAAGTTCGTCGCGCAGGCGCTGCTGGATGCGCTGGATCTGCTCGGGAGTCGCGGGTTGGTCGGTGGCCGCTCCGCTTTTCGGCAGGATGGTTCCGTCGGGCAAAGGCGAGCCGAAAATCAGCGCCCGCGCCGCGACGTGGCTGGCCGTGGTGCCGTAGTGAATGAGCGAGCGCCCTTCTTTCGATTTCAGAAACTGGGTTACGTCGGGAGCGCCAATCTCCATCTCAAGCGCTGTGGTTACGCCGTCGAATGCTTTCACGCGCTGGCTGGCCAGATCCTGGCCGTGCTGGTGCAGATCAATGAAGCCTGGCGCGACGACCAGGCCGGCGGCGTGGATGACGCGGCGTCCGCTGAGGGGTGCGGCGGAGATGCTGGCGATTTTTCCGTCGCGGATTCCGACGTTGCGCACCTCGTCGAGCCCGGTTTCGGGGTCGATGACGCGTCCGCCTTCGAGGACGAGATCATATTGCTGGGTGGCGACCGGTTGAGGAACTTGCTGTGAAGCCGGTTGCGAAGCTTGTTGCGCCGCAACGAGCGTGGCCGTGGCTGCAAACAAGTAAAGAATGAGAAATAGATTCCGCATGAAGGCTCCGAGGCTAGCGATAATAGCAGGACTGGGTGCGACACATTCCGTTCTCGATCACGTACACTAGCTGTTTCCTTTGAAGACCATTGGACACATACTGACGCGCTATACGGCATGGATCCTGGGGCTGATGAAAGTGCTCGGGATCTGGGGCGTGTTTGTGATTGCGTTTGCCGACAGCGCTCTGTTGGGCATGCCGGTAGATTTTGTCGTTGCCACGTATGTGTATCAAAATCACGCGCGGCTTTTGCTGTATGTCGCGATGGCTTCGCTGGGATCGGCCCTGGGCAGCATTCCGCTGTACATCATCGGCTATGTCGGCGGGGAAAAAGTTCTGCGCAAACGGATTTCAGACGAGCGCTTTCTGAAGATTCATCGGTCGTTCGAGCAGCACGAATTCTGGGCGCTGATGTTTCCGGGAATGTTGCCGCCGCCTATGCCCTTCAAAATCTTCGTGCTGGCGGCGGCCGTGTTTGAAATGCGCTTCCGGGACTTCCTGGTGGCAATCTTTGCGGGAAGGTTTGTGCGGTTTCTGGTGCTTTCGTCCCTGGTGCTCTGGTTCGGGCCGCAGATTGTGGAACTGTTCGGCACTGTGGTGATGCGGCACTGGATTTCCTTGGTGATGGCGATCGTCGCGGGAATCTGCTTCTGGTTGGTACTGCGCCGGAGAAAATCGGTCGGGGCACAGCACGGAGAGTAACAACGCACGAGTTTCGCAACCGCTGTGACCGTTGATTGAAAGAATAGGCCGGGTGTGGAATGGATGGAATGTTTTCGCGTCTTGCTCTGTTCCTTCTAACCGCCTGCACTCTGTTTCTGAGTGGACAGGCCTCTCGTCAGGTTTCCGCGCATATTCCGCAAGAGTACACATTCGCCATCGTTGCGGTGCACCCCCACGACACAACGGCATTCACCCAAGGTCTCGCGTATCACGACGGCTTCCTCTATGAGGGCACTGGACGCAACGGGAAGTCATCGCTTCGAAAGGTCAGCATCGAAACGGGAGAGATCGTCCAGCAGGTGAACCTGGAGCCCGACCTCTTCGGCGAGGGAATTACCCTTCTCGACGACAAAGTAATTCAGCTTACGTGGAAATCGGGGATAGGTTTTGTGTACGACCTGAACAGTTTCCACTTGTTGCGCAGGTTTTCGTACTCAGGGGAAGGATGGGGGGGTGCTACCGATAGCCGCGAACTCTTCATGAGTGACGGAACGTCAGAGATTCGTGTGTTGGATGGCGAGACTTTTCAGGAAAAACGCCGCATCAGGGTTCACGATGGGTCGACTCCGGTCAATCAACTCAACGAGCTGGAGTTTGTGGAAGGACAGATTTTTGCCAACGTGTGGCACAGCAACCGCGTTGCCCGGATTTCCCCGCAGACCGGTGATGTAGTGGGCTGGATCGACCTCAACGGACTTCTGAGCCCCATGTATCGTCTCGACCCGGAAGCGGTGCTGAATGGCATCGCTTACGATTCAGTTCGCAAACGCCTGTTTGTTACCGGAAAACTGTGGCCTAGACTCTTCGAGATCAGGCTCATTCCCAAGGCCCGCCGGTAGGACCTGCCCCGTGCTATCTGGAGAGCTTCGGCTAGGCAGCTGCCGTGTGATCGCCCGACTTGTGCAACCATCCGGCGAGCAGGTGCAGGAATGCGGGCGTGCCAAACATTGCCAGCGAGCAGAATAGATCGCTCTCTGCAGTTCCACGGAAGAATGGAATTCCAGCCGCGTAAGAGGCCATGAGGCCGGCAACCGACCGTGGATAGAGTCCCGGCATCGCGACCCATGCGGCGAAATTACTGATCGCGAAGAACGAGACTGAACTGGTTGCTGCCGCGCCCACGATGCGCCAGAAGCCGGCTTTTTCGCGCAGGTTCGTGCCCAGCCACAGAATGGCGGCGTACCAAGCCCAGATGATCAACTGGTCCCAAGTGAAGTGGTAGGCGTAGAAGTATTTGGTCAGGACGACATCGGTTGCGGCCAGAAGCACCAACGGGATCCACATCTGGCGACGCGACCCGCGCGCTCCGAAAAACAGCAGCGAAGCCGCCAGCGGCGTGAAATGCCAGGGATGCGGCATAAAACGGATGGCAACGGCCAGCAGGACGAATAGATAGGGAAGCATCATCACCTCGAAGTCGAAATCTTATTCTGGGCGCTGGCGAGGCTGGCGTCAAGGGAGGATCTGAACCTTTAACGTGGCGTCAACCCGAGCGAAGCCCGGCTTCATCGAAGAAAAGCCCAGGCGGAGAGCGGGATCTCCCCGAAAATCGTGCCTGGGGAGATCCCTCCCGCGGCTGAACTACGCCGCGGTTCGGGATGACGCAAGGACTAAGGCTTCGAGCTGAGCCACTACGTCGTGGAGTGCTGATTTTTCCTTCTTCACGGCCGGAACTTCACGGCTGAAATCGGCGGCTAACGCTGGCCGGGTTCAGGGACTACAACCTGCCCCTTGGCAGTTTCATATACGTCGCCGACGACGTGCAGGTTCTGGTCGAGCTCCACGGCTTTGCTCAGACCGCCGCGACCCGGCCGTCGGGTGAGGGAGGGCGGTATCCCAGCGTAGCGCAGGTCTTGAAACAGCACGATGAAGCCTTGCTGGGGCCGTTGAAGGATTTCAGTTTCAGTGATGGGATATTGTGCCCAGTCCAGAAACACGCGTCCCACATAAGAATTCTTGGCGGCCAGAGTCACCGGAGTCTCTTCCGGCTTATAACGAATTTCGAGGCGCCCCTCGGGATCGACCTCAGGGGTAAGCGAATCCACCGGTGCGAGGGCGAAGAATGCGGGGGTCTCGACCACGCCTTCCCAATGGAAAGGGTCGACCCATTTGGGATAGGCCGAGGCGCGCAGCGGGTCGGCTCCGTTGTAGGTGCGGGCTTCGAGGGCATTGACCGCGCGGCGGTGCTCAAAGTCGCGCAGCCCCCACAACGGGATGATCCCAACGAGCGCGAGGGTGGCGGCGACCCGGCCGCGAGGGCCGCGACTGTGGGCCCCGACCTCATTGTCAATCAGGCTCAAGAAAGACGGGACGACCAATCCTAGAATCAGGAAGCCGAGCATGATGGGCTCGACGATGAAGACGATGTCCCAGGAGTACCACTTTTCTGAAAAAGGCCAGAAGGGGCGAACACCGTAGTTGTTGGTGAAGTCGAGGAGAATGTGGCTGAGTCCGGCGAGGCACGCATAGAGGAACAGCAGTCCCCAGCGCGGGGGCAGGTTGGGGTCTTTAATTTTGCGGCCGCGCATCCGCCAGATCAGATACACGAAACCGACCACAGCCAGCGCATCGAGCGGGACTCCGACAAATGAGTGGGTGAATCCGCGATGGTGGGCGAATCCGAAGGCCGAGCCGCGAAAACTGCCAAGCACATCGAGGTCGGGAGCTTCGGCGGCGAGCGTAAGCGTAAGCGTGGCCAGGGCGGTCTTGCGGTTGAGTCCGGCGCGGCCCAAGCATGCGCCGGTCAAAAAGTGGGTGACGGGTTCCAATCGGTTCGAGGAATTCTATCCTAAAGCGATTCGCGCAAAGTAATTCGACCAAGGTAATTCGACCAAAAGAAATTCGGAGCGGAGTGCGGCTCAGCGCGGCGGTGCGAGCAGGGTCAGGGCGTTCGGGACTGCGGTGATTTCGGCAGGCAGCGTTCCGAGCAGTTCACCGTCGGCTTCGATATAGATTTTGCGTTGCTCTTGCGGCGTGAGGGAGGACGCAGCGGAGGGCATGCTGGAGGAAGCCCGGTATTGGCAGGAGACCCGCATACTGTGCACGAGGTCAACGCCGGGAATCGTCCAGTGTCCCCGCAGGAGGCAGCGGGTCACGTAAGAGAGGTACGTCAGGCGGCTCGCACTGCGACAGAGCACCAACCGGTTGTCATCGCGGTCAAGCGAGGCTCCCGGAGCCAGTTCTTGCACAACTCCGCCGAAATTCCGGATGCGCACCGCCAAGAGTTCAGTGACCACGGCGCGATGGAGGGCGGTCGAGCCTGTCTCGGCATATTCCGCCATGAAGCGCGGCATGACATAGGTGAACCACAGGTTCCAGGCCTTGGCGTAATAGGCGGCCATGCCCATGCGTTGTTTGGTTCCGCTGTGAAGCTTGTAGAAGAGATGAGCATCCACGCCGATGCCGGCGGTGACTACGAAATAACGCGCGCCCGGATTGCCCTGCATGTCGATGTAGGTCACGCGGCCCAGCGCTACGCGGCGCGGGGTGCAACGCAGTGACGCACTGGCCGCGGCCACCACGTTCAGGGGAAGGCCGAGGTCGTGTGCCAACGCATTGGCCGTGCCCATGGGCAAGATCGCCAGAGCGACGGGCGAGTTGACCAGGACCTGAGCGATGTTATGGATGGTGCCATCGCCGCCGCAGGCGAAGACGGTGTCGCAACCGGAGTCGACAGCGCGGCGAGTTTCCTCTTCGCCGTGGTCGCGCGATTGCGTGGGAACGAGATCCGCCTCGACGCCGGCACCCCTGAGCACCGCGAGCGCGGATTCCAGTTCCCGCTGGCGCTGCTGGCTGCCGCCGGAATCCGGATTGTAGAGCAACGCGGCCTTGCGCATAGCGTGGTCGAAGCTGGATTGTACCTGAGCAGGGGGACCGGACCAGGGCTCGGTATAGGCATAGGGAAGATGGGCTCTATAACGCCAGCTACCGGCTGGGTTAGGCTATCCCGTGTCGTCAGCCTCCTCGATGGAGATCCTCTCATGAAGTCGATTGCCGCACTGAAAATTGCACTTTGCCTTCCCCTGCTGGCTTTTCTTCCGGCGTTGGGGCAATGCACGTTGCCTGGAACTCCGTCCGCCGGCACGATCGATGCGACGTTCGATGACTACGTCACGCAGAACGGACCCGGCTGGACCGGGGCGGACGGCACGTATTCTCTTCCGCTGCCCGACGGGACGAATCTCTGGATGTGGTCGGACTCCTACATCGGTACGGTCAATCCGACCACCCGCATGCGCAAGAGCGATCTGTTCACCGCGCACAATTCACTCACAATTCTGAATCAAGCCACGGGATCGTGGACAACCGTTGGCTATCCTCCCAAAACAACGTCTTATTTCGCTCCCACGAACAAGAACGACTGGTACTGGCAAGGCGATGGATACCTAACGCAACCCTCGGCCGGCACCTACCAGATCAAGATCATGCTGCTGGAGTGGACTGGCGCGTTCAAGTTGGTCGGGCATTCGGTAGCAACCCTGTCGTGGCCAAGTCTTTCGATCAGTTCCATCACGCCGGTCACTGGGCTCGATACCAGTCTCGAGTGGGGCACGAAAATCCTGCCCGTAGGAAAGTACTTCTACATTTACGGTCTGAAAGATCCCGGAACCGACACCAAGACGCCTTACCTCGCGCGCACTACATCGATCAACAATCTGACCAACGCGTCGAAGTGGCAGTTCTGGAATGCGACCCAGGCGAAGTGGATGGCCGGCGAGTCGAATGCCACGGCCATGAACGGCGTGGCTGCGGTGACGCCCGAGTATTCCGTCGATCAGATGAGCTACAACGGTGGGACGTTCTACCTGATGGCAGGAATGGATCCGCAGAATCCTCCTTACCCGCTGTGGGATGCGGTTACGACCTGGTATTCGTGCTCCCCACAGGGACCGTGGATGGATAAAACGACGGTTTACACCGCGCCGGAAGCGGGCGCGAACGGTTGCAAGACGGGCACTCTGGTCGCCTACAATGCCAAGGCGCACACGGAATTCACCGATTCGGACGGAATTCTGATCTCCTACAACGTGAACGCGAATGAGTCCACCGATCTGGTATGCGCGAATGACTACAAGCCGCGCTTTGTGCGAGTGCAGATTCCCGGCGTGACCGACATAAAATAAGAGCGGTCGGGTGCCCTATTTCTCGCGCGGGAGTTTATTAGTGAGCCGCGTGAGAAGGGGGGATTTTCGACAGAGCAAACTCGAATGGATCTCGCGCAGGTCGATGGCGAATCCCGGCGACTTCTTTGCATATAATCTTCCTGCGATGGCCGCCTCAAAAGACGTCGAAAAAAAGATAGAAGCTCTGCGCGAGAAGATCCGCCACCACGAGCACCTCTATTACGTCCTCGACAATCCAGACATCAGCGACGCCGATTTCGACAAGCTGATGCAGCAACTGAAGAATCTGGAAAGCCAGCATCCGTCGCTCGTGACGCCGGATTCGCCTTCGCAGCGCGTTGGCGGCAAGCCCCGCGAGGGATTCGTCAAGGTTCCGCACTCCTCGCCCATGCTGTCCCTCGACAACACCTACAACGAGGAAGAACTGCGCGACTGGGAGCGCCGGGTTCACGAGCTCACAGGCCGCAGCGACGTGGACTACGTTTGCGAACTGAAACTCGACGGCATGTCACTGGCGCTGATCTATGAAGACGGCAAACTGGTGCGGGGCGTGACCCGCGGCGACGGCTCCGTTGGGGAAGATGTCACGCTCAACGTGCGCACCGTGCGCTCGATTCCTCTGTTCATCCCGGCTGCGGCGTTGAAGAAGGCGGGCATTCCTCCGGACTTCGAAGTCCGTGGCGAGCTGCTGATGCCCACGGCTTCATTCAAGAAGATCAACGAAGAACGCGAGCGTGCCGGGCTGCCAACATTTGCAAACCCACGTAATTTCACTGCCGGCACGGTCCGTCAGCTCGATCCGAATGTCACCGCCGAACGCCGCATGGATTATTTCCCCTACATTCTCCTGCAAAACGGCCGCACCTATTTTGATCGTCATCTGAAAACACTGACAGCTCTCGACGCCGCCGGCTTTAAGGTCAACCCGAATCGCAAGCTGGTTCATTCCATCGAAGAGGTCTGGGACTTCATTCAGCAGTGGGAAGAAAAACGCGACTCGCTGCCCTACGAAATTGACGGCATCGTCGTAAAAGTCGACCGCATCGCGCTGCAGGACGAACTTGGTTTCACCGGCAAAGCTCCGCGCTGGGCCATCGCCTACAAATACGCCGCACGGGCCGGAGTCACGAAGCTGGAGAACGTGCGCTGGCAGGTGGGCCGCACCGGCAAACTTACGCCTGTGGCCATGCTGGCGCCGGTGTTGATCGGTGGCACCACCGTTCGCAACGCGACTTTACACAACATGGACGAGATCGAACGCCTGGGTGTGAAGATCGGCGATTGGGTGCAGGTCGAGCGCGGCGGCGACGTGATCCCGAAAGTTGCGAAGGTGATCGACGATGACGAGAAAAATTATCCGCGCGGCAAAGGGGACATTGAGGTACCGGAGAACTGTCCAGTATGCGGCACCAAAGTCGTTCGCACCGAGGGCGAAGTCGATTACCGCTGCGTGAACGCCAACTGTCCTGCGAAGCTCCGTGAGACGATTCTGCACTTCGCCTCGCGCGGCATCATGAATATTGATGGCATGGGCGACGCGCTGGTCACGCAACTCACCGACCGCGGCCTGGTTAAGAATGTTGCCGATATCTACAAGCTGTCGAAAGACGCTCTGCTCAGCCTGGAACGCATGGGCGACAAGTCGGCACAGAACATTCTCGACGAGATCGAAAATTCGAAGAAGCTGCCGCTGGAGCGCGTGATCTACGGTCTTGGTATCCGCATGGTCGGCGAGCGGACCGCACAATTTCTGGCAGAGCATTTTGGATCGATGGAGGCGCTTGAGCAGGCGAGCGTCGAAGAGTTGCAGAACGTCAACGAGGTCGGCCCGCGCATCGCCGAGAGCATCGTGGAGTTCTTCAGCATCGCAGCTAACCGCAAGCTGATCGAGCGCCTGCGCGAGGCCGGGCTGACTCTCAAAGGCAAGAAGAAAGAACGCGGCACCAAGCTCGCGGGCAAAACATTTGTTCTCACCGGAACGCTGTCGAAATACACACGCGACGAAGCCAAGAAGATGATCGAAGACGCCGGCGGCAAGGTCACCGGCTCGGTCAGCAAGAAGACAGACTACGTCGTCGCGGGCGCGGATGCGGGATCGAAACTCGACAAGGCGAAGGAACTTGGCGTCGCGGTGATCGATGAAAAGCAGATGGAAAAGCTAGCCAGCTGATCCTGTTAGAATCGCTCGAAAGTCAAAGTCTATGGAACCCGCTCGCAAATTCATTCAGACAGTCCGCTTCACCTTGGCAGGAGCCGTGGGGATGTATGCGTTTGTTGTTTTTCGACTCCCCTCGCATGCGACCGCGAATCCGATCATTCTTCGGGCGCTCACCGTGGTAGCTATCTCGATAGTAATTCTGATTTTTGTAATGCGCAGAATTCAGGTTCTCCCAGCGGAGTCAGTCCTTCAGATTAACCCTGAAGACGCGAAAGGGCTGGCACGTTGGCGGCAAGGCTACCTCGTTACATACACTCTTAGCCTCTCGATCGCCCTCTATGGTCTGGTGTTGCACTTTTTTGGATTCCCATTGTCCAAGGTCGCGCCATTCTTCCTCGCTGGTTTCGCGCTGATCGTTTTCTTTGGTCCGAGGGCAATCCCCGGGAGTGCATTTCCGTCGCAATCAGGGCCCATAACTCCACGCTGAGCGTTCTTACTTTTCTAGAACCCCCCTCATCCTCCCCCAAGTCACATCCAGCATCTCCGGCAGAATCCGCGTCTCTCCCACCACCGAGACGAAATTCGCATCCGCCACCCAGCGCGGCAAAACGTGCATGTGTATATGTCCTGCGATCCCCGCTCC
>JBEKRY010000116.1:0-14198 GCA_049517555.1 Candidatus Sulfotelmatobacter sp.
GAAGGCATGGTCGAGGACATCATTCAGCGCTCGGTGGGTCCGTGCAAGCAGTGTTTGAAGGATGCGGGCGTCGATGCCAGCAAGATCAACGAAGTGGTGCTGGTCGGCGGGCAGACGCGCATGCCGCGCATTCAGGCGCTGGTAAAGGAATTGTTCGGCAAGGAAGGCCACAAGGGAGTGAATCCCGACGAAGTGGTCGCGATTGGCGCGGCGATTCAGGGTGGCGTGCTGGGCGGCGAAGTGAAGGATCTGCTGCTGCTCGACGTGACTCCGTTGTCGCTGGCGATTGAAACGCTGGGCGGGGTGGCAACGCCGATGATCCCGCGCAACACGACGATTCCGACCAAGAAGACGGAAACGTTCTCGACCGCAGCCGATAGTCAGACCTCGGTTGAGGTGCACGTGCTGCAGGGCGAACGGCCGATGGCGGCGCAGAATCGGACTCTGGGCAAGTTCCACTTGACCGGGATTCCACCGGCTCCACGCGGCGTGCCGCAGATTGAAGTGACGTTCGACATTGACGCCAACGGCATCCTGAACGTGACGGCGAAGGACACCGCCACTCAGAAAGACCAGAAGATTACGATCACGTCATCTTCCGGCCTGTCGAAGGAAGAAGTTGAGCGCATGGCGAAAGAAGCCGACGCGCACTCGGCAGAAGACAAGGCGCAGCGCGAGTCAATCGAAGCCAAGAACCAGCTCGACAGCATGGTCTACAACATCGAGAAAATGCTGCGCGAGCAGGGCGACAAAATCTCCGGCTCGGATCGCGGAGATGTTGAGAACTCCCTGGCCGACGCCAAGAAGGCGCTGGAGTCCAACGACAAGGCGCAGATGGACAAGGCGCGTGAGACGCTGACGGCGGCTTCGCACAAGCTGGCCGAACAGATGTACAAGGCGGCGCAGGCCGCACCGGCAGCGGGAGGAGGTCCAACGCCATCGGGTGATGCGGGAGCATCGTCCAACGGCGGCGGACAGAAGAAAGACGAAGGCGTGATCGACGCGGAGTACGTGGACGTCGAAGACAAGAAGTGAGTCATAAGCGCACTGTCATCCTGAGCGGAGTGGGTGCTTCGCGGAGCGAAGCACCCACGGAGTCGAAGGACCCCGTACCCGCTGAACGTGAGATGAACAGTGCGAGAAGTTCGCACGATGTTACGGCGCGGGACGTGAAAACGCCTGTGCTGGGATTGAGGGGGATGGGGTCCTTCGACTGCGGTGCCGTCCGCTTCACGGGCGGCACCTTCGCTCAAGATGACAGGGTTTTATTTCGAACGCGTGGCGAAAGAACTGTCGCCGCAAACGCAAAGGATCAGGATTGGGGGAAGGCGAAGTGGACTTTCAGGTGAATGGGGATACTTATTTCTTGAGCCTCGCTGAGGACGAACGGCGATGGCTCGTTTTTGTCGAGAGCGCCACGGGCTCGCGGGACGTGCCCGTCTATGTGGACGAGGCTGAGGGCGACGATTTCAAACTGGTGGTGGACGATAAAGAGAGGCGAAAGATTCTGAATTAAACTCGGCAGTCTGTTAATCCGATTTCAGATCGTACTCAATGGCAACCACCCCCAAAAAGGACTACTACGAAATTCTCGGTGTGAAGAAGTCGGCTTCGGCGGACGACATCCGCAAGGCATTTCGCAAGCTGGCGCGCAAATATCATCCTGACGTGAATCCTGGGGACAAGTCGGCGGAGGAGAAGTTTAAGACTCTTTCCGAAGCCAACGACGTTCTCAGCGATCCCAAGAAGCGCAAAATCTACGATCAGGTGGGGTTCTACTCCGACAATATTGATCCGGCGACGGCTGAGGCCTACGCCCGCGCAGGCGGCGCAGCGGGAGGAGCCAGCGGATTTCCGGGCGGCGCTCCAAGCGGTGGGGCGGATGCCGGCCAGGGCGTTCCCTTTGATTTCGGCGGGTTCGATTTTTCCGACCTCGTCGACAGCGCGAACCGGGGACGCAGAACCGGCGGGGGGAGTGGAGGCAGCAGCTTCCGCGACATTTTTTCCGGAATGTTTGGCGGCGGGCGCGGCGCTCAGCAAGAGGAAGGCCCGGAACCGGGCACCGATCTCGAATATCAGGTCAACGTGCCGTTCTGGACGGCGATCCGCGGCGGCGTGATGCGGCTGAATATTTCCCGCCATGATACTTGTTCGAACTGCCACGGGCAGGGAACGCTGGAAGCTCCAGGTAAATGCCCGGAGTGCCACGGGACCGGCCAGATTACGCAGACCGGTGGGCGCATGAAGTTCAACGTGCAGTGTCCGCGATGCCACGGTACCGGCAAGAATCTGACGACCTGCCCCGTATGCCACGGCGAGGGCACGGTCATGACCACCGAACCGCTCGAGGTCCGAATTAAGCCCGGGACGCGCGACGGCCAGCGCATCCGCGTGCCGGGCAAGGGAAATGCCGGAGCCCACGGTGGGACGGCGGGCGATCTGTATGCGATTATTCGGACCGAGGAGCATCCCGTCTTCCGCCGCGATGGAGACGACATCTATCTGACGGTGCCGGTGAGCGCCACCGAAGCCGCGCTGGGAGCGAAAATTGAAGTACCGACCATTGATGGCCGGGCGCTGTTGAAGATTCCTCCGGGTACGCAGTCCGGGCAGAAACTGCGGCTGCGCGAAAAGGGCGTGCCTTCCGCCACGAAAGAGGGCGTGCGTGGCGACGAGATCGTCGAGATCACCGTGACCGTAACCATGCCGCGCGACGAGCGCACCAAAGAACTGCTGCGCGAGTTGGCGAAGCTGAATCCAGAGGATCCGCGGGCGGAGTTGTGGAGTAAAGTCTAACCGCACTCCCAAGTTCCAAAATGATTCTTGTCATCCTGAACCCGGCGCTGGCCGGGCGGGGGACCTTACGACCTCCGCAGAAACGATGCAGTCGCTGGGTCGACGAAGCTGTAACGAGCTTGGCCGTTCCCGTCCACCACGTCAATCAACCGACGTAAGGTTCCTCGCGTCGGCTTAGCCGCCGCTCAGGATGACAATCCTTTCACTTCTTCGACATCGGATCGTCCGCCGGATTGATCCAATTAAACTTCACCGGAGACTGCCCGTGGATCTGAATGATCGTCGCTCCCGACGCAGCGGCATAATGATGCATGCTCGGGTCGAGATAGGCGAAGCTGCCGGTGCCGAA
Organism: Candidatus Sulfotelmatobacter sp.; assembly: GCA_049517555.1. Classification (GTDB taxonomy): domain Bacteria; phylum Acidobacteriota; class Terriglobia; order Terriglobales; family Acidobacteriaceae; genus Sulfotelmatobacter. The sequence goes on from JBEKRY010000116.1 coordinate 3,146, forward strand.
ACTCATCATCTTGCCGGCGTCGAATGTGTCGCCCATGCCGACTTTCAGCGTGCCGGAGATGACTGTCACGTTTTCCCGCGTGGGATGCGTGTGCGGCGGGATCTTGTAGCCATCGGGCAGTTTCAGGCGAATGGTGAAGTCGCCGGAGTCGGCCATCGGGTTGCCTTCGAGGACGGCGAGTTGTGCACCGGATGGAATGAACGGTGGAGCGGGGCCCCATTTAACCTGATCGGGTGTGAAGGCGTTTTGTGCCGGCGACGGCTGTGCGACAAACAGCGCAGCCACGGAAAGAGCAACAGCGAGAAACGGTAGTTTCATCGAACCCCCTTCAAACAGTCGGCGGCATCATAAATAGAGTTGACGGGGACGGCAAGTGGCAACGGAAGTTAGTACTGATAGATTTCCAAATCCCCTGGACGGTCATCCTGAGCGGAGTGGCTGCTTCGCTTGCCATCTCGCTTCGCTCAGGACGACAGCCGGGTCAGGTTCAGAGCGTTACCTCCGTCACAACTGTTGCTGACAAAATTTTGCCAAAAACCTCAAAAAAAACTTGCATCTGTGGAAAATTCCCGTAATCTCACAAATGCGAACTAACTTCGCCGAAATGCCCGGGAATCGCAGTGACCCAGGGAGCCGCGAGAAGAGAGTCTTTCAAAGACACAAGGGAGACGCGGTGGTGAGAGTGAGTCGCTTGAGGAGGAAGACATAGAAATTGGCAACAGCTAGCGCCCCGCGTCAACAAACCGAAAATTCCCAGCCCCTCACCGCCGTCCCCAATCGGAAGAAGTTCGTCCGCCTCACGCTCTGGCCCCTGGTCGCCGCCACCTTTTTTATGGTGTCGGGCGGAACCTATGGCACAGAAGAAATCGTGCATGGCGCCGGCTACGGACGCGCGATCCTGATTCTGATGCTCACCCCGCTGCTCTGGAGCCTGCCCACGGCTTTCATGATCGGCGAGCTTTCGAGCGCGCTGCCTTTCGAAGGCGGCTACTACGCCTGGGTGCGCCGCGCCATGGGCAACTTTTGGGGATTTCAGGAAGCCTGGCTCTCGCTGGTTGCGTCCATTTTCGACATGGCGATCTATCCCACGCTGTTCGTGGCCTACCTGACCCGGATGTTTCCGTGGTTTCAGGATGGCAATCGCGGATGGTGGGTTGCGCTGTTCGTTGTAATCGCCTGTGCACTGCTAAACATTGCCGGAGTGAAAGTAGTTTCGCTCACTTCGCTGTGGCTGTTCGTGGCCCTCTCGGCGCCGTTCGCGGCAATTGTGCTGCTGGCACCGTTCAAGGTCCACGCGCTGGTTAACGCCGTGACCAAGCCGACCACTTCGACCGTCGACATACTCGGCGGGCTGCTCATCTGCATGTGGAACTACATGGGATGGGACAACGCTTCGACCATCGCCGCCGAAGTGGAGAAGCCGCAGCGGACATATCCGCGAGCGATGCTGGTCGCCGTCTGCATCGTGGCCGCCAGCTACATTCTGCCTTTCGCCGCGATGTGGATGACCGGTCTGAAAACGACAGCCTGGGAAACCGGCTCCTGGGCCGATATTGCCGGGCTTCTGGGCGGCCCGCTGCTGCGCATCCTGGTCGTGGTGGGCGGCATGATCAGCGCCTTTGGCATGTTCAACGCGCTGGTGATGAGCTATTCGCGTCTGCCCTTGGCCATGGCGCAGGACGGCATGCTTCCTGGCGTCTTCGGCAAGCTGCAGAAAAAGTCGCGGGCGCCGTGGGTTGCGATTCTCGCTCTGGCCACGGGCTGGGCGATGTGCCTGGGCCTCGGATTCGAGCGGCTTGTGACCATCGACATCCTTCTCTACGGCGCCAGCTTGCTGCTGGAATTCATGGCGCTGGCCGTGCTGCGCTTCCGCGAACCGGAGCTGGCGCGTCCCTTCCGCGTGCCGGGCGGGTTGTTTGGAGCCATCGCCATCGGCATCCCACCCATGCTGCTGCTGGGCTTTTCCGTCATCCGCAGCGAGCATGAACAGATATGGAATATGAGTTCGCTCACCTTCGGAATGATCCTGATCGCGGCGGGCTTCGTGGTTTATTTCATCAATCACGCGCTGAAGCCGTCCGGATGGACGGCGCGGGTGCGGCAGAAACCGGAACCGGCAGCCTGACCGTGATTCGCTGATCGTGGTTTGCTGACCGTGATTCGCTGATCATAGTTCGCTAAAACGTCATGAAAAAAGGAGGACCGATTCCGGCCCTCCTTTTTGCTGTTTGGCTGGTTCCGCAACGACCTCGTGCTTGCAACAACTAAGCGGCGGCTTTGGCAGCGTCGCGCAGGCTCTTCACTTTGTCATGCGCGCTCTCTACGCTGGCGGCCTGCCGGCGAACGATCTGAGCAATATTCTCCGGCAAATCACCGGCAACCGCCTTCTCGTAAGCTTCTTTAGCACTGTCTTCGCCGGCCTCCACCGATTCGAGGACCGTCTTGTCGCCGCCGCCAAGACTGACTTTGGTATCGATCCAGGCGCGCCGAAGCGCTCCGCCGACGGAACCGGAAACTTTCTTGTCCGGCTTGCCCAAGCGGATGAGTTCCGCTTCGAGTTCTCCCGCGAAACGCGCCCGCTCCAGGCTTTGTTCGTTGAAATACGTCTTCAGGTCCGACCGCTTTACGTGCGTGGCGGCGTCCTGGTAGCCCTTTTGTCCATCTTTGCAGGTTTCAATCAGGTTTTCTATCACGCTAAGAGCATCATTTTCATTCATAATAGCCTCCGTGATTTGGATGCGCCTGGGAGCTCAGGGTTGGCAGGAATTCTTAGCAGCCAGATTAGGAAGAAAACGGAGCATGCTCTAGAATCGGCTTTAAAATCAGCTCTAGAATCAGCTCTAGAATCAGCTCTAGAATCAGCTCTAGAATCAGCTCTAGAATCAGCTCTAGAATCAATCGAGAGAGACCGTGACTAAACGCAAATCAAAAGGCGCGTACATGATCTCGGCCGTGGCCGAGATGTATGGAATCCATCCGCAGACCCTGCGACTCTACGAGCGAGAAGGCTTGCTCAAACCTTCGCGCACCGAGGGCAACACTCGCCTTTACACCGACGAAGACTTGCTGCGGCTTGAGTTCATCCTGTCGCTGGCTCGAGACCTGGGAGTAAACATCAGCGGCATGGCGATTATTCTGCAAATGCGCGAGCGCATGGAGGAAATGCAGCGCCAGATTCAGGAGTTCGTGCAGTACATCCAGCAGGAAGTGCTGACCCGCGCACACGCCGCTGCCGACCCCGCGAAGGGCGCGATTGTGCCAGTAAGAAGGTCGATGATCGCGCCGACGGTACACATTCAGAAAAAACGATAGGGCCGCAAGAAATAATCCCCGTGTCCGCTGTCATCCTGAACACCGGCAAAGCCGGTGTGAGGGACCTTACCTCAGCAAAAGCCGCGATGCCGCCGACCGGAAAGCCAAGGACGCATGCGCCGAACCCGACCCCAGCGACGCCGATGCCGCCGCAGGCGCATCGTAAGGTCCCTCGAAGGGCTTGCGCCCTCCTCAGGATGACGAGACTGAAAGGCCGGAGCGCATGGCGGTATCATGGGAAGGCGCCATGCTCCCCTTCAAACTCGTCTACAGCGACGCCTACTATTTGCCCATCGGGCAGCACGTCTTTCCTGCCGAGAAGTACCGGCGCATCCGCGACCGGCTGATTGCGAATGGAATCGCGGAAGCCGCTGATTTTCTCGAGCCTCAACCAGCTACCGATCAGGACATTCTTTTGGTTCACACGCCCGAGTACGTGCAGAAGCTGAAGACCGGCACGCTCAGTCCCCGCGAAGAAATGGAATTGGAAGTTCCATTCTCCCCGGAATTGGTGAAAGCGTTCTGGCTGGCGGCCGGCGGATCGATTCTGGCGGCGCGGCAGTGCCTGCTCGACCGCGTGTGCATCAGCATCGGCGGCGGCTTTCATCATGCGTTTCCCGACCACGGCGAAGGATTCTGCATGATCCATGACGTAGCCGTTGCCATTCGCCGCATGCAGCGCGACGACAAGATTCACACCGCGATGACTCTCGATTGTGACGTGCATCAGGGCAACGGTACAGCGGCAATCTTCGCCGGGACCCGCACCACGAGTGCGCTGCTGCCTTCGTCGTCAACCTCAACCGTTCAACACCCTGCCAGCGTACCAGAAGGCAAAATGCGTGGAGCCCATCCCGGCGACGTCTTCACCATTTCGCTGCACCAGCACAACAACTATCCCCTCTACAAGCCGCCGTCGTCGATCGACGTCGACCTGCCCGACGGCACCGGTGACGACGACTACCTGGCCTGGCTCGACAACGCGCTCAGCTCCGGCCTGCGGCAGTTTGAGCCCGATCTGCTGTGCTACGTCGCGGGCGCCGATCCGTATAAGAACGATCAACTCGGCGGCCTTAGCTTGACGATTGAAGGATTGAAGAAGCGTGACGAACTCGTCTTCCGCGTCGCCCGCGCCCGGGACATTCCGGTCATGGTGACTTACGCCGGCGGCTACGCGCGGAATGTCGAGGACACGGTGACGATTCACAGCAACACGGTCATCGCGGCGTGCGGAGTCTTCACCACCTAAACAATGTCATCCTGAGCGCAGTGGATGCTGCGGGAAACGCAGCATCCGCGGAGTCGAAGGACCCCTTGTTTCTTGACGGCAGCGCGGACACGGAAAGGAATCCTCTGATGAGCTGTAGGCGCGGCCCTGCAGGCAACCACGTTCGGAATTTCCCCATGAGCCGGTTGCTCCGCCGGTGCTTAAAGGGGTCCTTCGACTGCGTAGTCGTCCGCCTGCGGCGGAAGACAACTTCGCTTAGGATGACAATGCAAGGCGCTGTTAAAATAACTCGTTACCTCTATGTTTGAAAACTTACAGGAAAAACTCCAGCGCGCGTTCAAGAGCCTCCGCGGGCAGGCCAAGCTCACCGAAGAGAACATCGACGAAGCCCTGCGCGAAATCCGCCTCGCGCTGCTCGAAGCCGACGTCAATTTCAAAGTGGTCAAGCAGCTCATCGACCAGATTCGCGCCAAGGCTGTCGGCCAGGAAGTGCTGACTGCGCTGTCGCCGGGCGAGCAGGTCATCAAGATCGTGCGCGACGAACTGGTCGAGATTCTCGGCAAGGACACGGCGCGCATGAAGTTTGCCTCGCAGCCGCCTACGGTCGTGCTCATGGCTGGCTTGCAGGGTTCGGGCAAGACCACAACTTCCGGCAAGCTGGCGCACTGGTTTAAGCTGGGCGGCCATCGTCCGCTGCTGGTTTCGGTGGACGTGTACCGCCCCGCGGCGCGCGAGCAGTTGAAAGTGGTCGCGCAGGCAGTCAAGAGTCACATCTACGAAGGCGAGGTGGGCGAGGCCAACACCGCGACGGTTGAACGGCTGGTGAAAGAGGCCCGGCGCGAGGCGATCGTCTCCGGCTGCGACGTGCTCATCGTCGATACTGCCGGCCGGTTGCACATTGACGACCAACTCATGGACGAGATGCAGTCGCTGAAGAAGCTGCTGAATCCGTCAGAAATTTTGTTCGTTGCCGACGCCATGACCGGACAGGACGCCGTGAACTCCGCCGACGAGTTTCACAAGAAGCTGTCGCTCACCGGCATCGTACTCACTAAGATGGACGGCGACGCCCGCGGCGGCGCTGCGCTTTCGATTCGCCAGGTCACTGGCCAGCCCATCAAGTTCATCGGCGTGGGTGAAAAATATGATGCTTTGGAACCGTTCCTTCCCGACCGCATCGTTTCGCGCATTCTCGGCATGGGCGACATTCTCTCGCTGATCGAGCGCGCCGAATCGCAGATCGACAAGAAGAAGGCGCAGGAAATGGCCACCAAGGCGCTCTCCGGCGATGGATTTTCGCTGGAAGATTTTCGCGATCAGCTACGGCAAGTGAAGAAAATGGGATCGATGAAGAACCTGATGGGCATGCTCCCGTCGATCGGCCCATTCTCCGGCCTGCAAAAAGCCGCCGACAACGTGGACGAGAAGCAGATCAACCGCGTCGAAGCCATCATCAATTCGATGACGTCGCACGAGCGTAACCATCACGAAGTCATCAACGGCAACCGCCGCAAGCGCATCGCCCGCGGGTCGGGCACTACGGTGCAGGAAGTGAATAACCTGCTCCGCCAGTACGCGCAAATGAAGAAGATGTTCAAGCAGATGGGCAAGCCGAGCTTCGCGCGAAGGCTAGCGGGGATGAAGCTTCCGGGGATGTGATAACGGTTGTCAGAACGACCTAATCCCTTGTCGTCCTGAGCGAAGTCGCCGTCGCCAAGCGGTGACATAGTCGAAGGACCCCTATCGGCCTCGCTGATACCCGACCTATGAAATGGCGTTCTCTCGAAGAATCCGGCCCGGACACCGATGCCCGCTCGTTGCGCGAAATTTTCGCCGAACGCAAGGGACTCATCGCGAAATATGTTCCGGAAGAAATGCAAGCGATTCACGCGCAAGCGGTCGCTGAACTCCAGGGATGGCATCTCGCGGCAAACATCCTGCCCATCGGCGCGAGCGCCCCGGCTTTCGAACTTCCCGACCACGACGGCAAAATGGTTTCGTCTTCTGGCTTGCTCGCTAAAGGGCGCCTCGTGCTCTGCTTCATTCGCGGACGCTGGTGCCCGTTCTGCGTCGGTCAGATGGAGGCCATGAATCTCATCCTGCCGCAGATCGTGGAGGCGGGAGCCACGCTCGTGGCCATCTCGCCGCAGACGGTGAAGCAATCTTTCTTTATGCACGATCAGCACAAGCTGCGCTTTCCGCTGCTCTCCGACGCTGGCAACAAAGCCGCGCGGCAGTTTGGACTGACCTACCGCGTACCGGAACCTCAGGAAGCGGTTTACCGCCGCGCCTTCGTCAACCTGCCGTTCACCAACGGCGACGAAAGCTGGGAGTTGCCGATTCCGGCAACGTATATTGTCGACCGCGACGCCACCGTTCTCTACGCGTCGGCGAACGAAGACTACACGGAGCGACCGGAACCGGCGGAGATCATGCGGACGCTGCAGAAATCAATCCGGGATCTGTAAAGAGGCCCCGACGCCGCTGATACCGTGGAAGAGCGGCCCTTTAGGGCCGCGGCAAGCTTCAACATACTTGGGGCTTCAGCCCCTGTGGTCGGGCTCCTCAGGGGCTGAAGCCCAAATTCATTTCGCTCGAAACGCGGCGCTGAAGCGCCGCTCTTCCACGTTTTCGGTACACTGAATACTCATGCACTACATTTACGGCATCAACTCCGTTACCGAAGCACTGAAGGCGCGCGGGCGAGCTTTCGAATGGGTCGGCATGGCCAAGGAGCGCCATGACATTCGCCTGCAGCGCCTGATTGAAGATTGCCGGCGCCTGAAAGTTCCGGTACGTTTCCTCCAGCGCACCGAACTCGACGAACTGGCGGGCAACGCCGCGCACCAGGGCGTGGTCGCCGTCACCTCGGCCAAACAATATAACGATCTCGAGGATGTCATCGCCGCCAAGCGCGCGGAATATTCGCTGCTGGTGGTGCTCGATGGCGTGGAGGATCCGCACAATTTAGGAGCGATCCTGCGCACCGCCGATGCTGCCGGCGCGAACGGAATCGTCATTCCCGAACGCCGCTCGGCGAGCGTGACCGGCACGGTCACGAAGGTGTCGGCGGGAGCGAGCGAGCACATGCCCATCGCCAAAGTGACGAACATCGCCCGCACGATCGAAGAACTGAAAGAGCACAATGTGTGGACAGTGGGCCTCGACGAGCGCAGCAAGCAGACTTACGACGCGCTCGATTACAACATGGACTGCGCCCTGGTTCTGGGCGGAGAAGGCAAAGGACTGCACGATCTGGTGAAACGAAAGTGCGACTTCCTGGTTTCGATTCCAATGCTCGGAAAAGTGCCGTCGCTGAATGTTTCGGTAGCCGCAGCGGTTGTACTCTATGAAATCGTTCGGCAACGGCGCGCCCGCGCCGCGTCTTCAGATGCAGAATGAAGATGGATACAAAATGAGGTTCCACTTCAAGAGCTTGGGTTTTCTCTGTGTCCTCTGTGCCTCTGTGGTGAATTGTTTTTCTCTCTCTCTCGACCGCGAAGCGTTCAGCATCACTAACTACGACCTCAACGTCCAAATTGAACCGGAACAACATCGCCTAGGAGCGCGCGGCAAAATCACGCTGCGCAACGATTCGCAGACGCCGCAGAGGATCGCCATACTGCAGATTTCGTCATCGCTCGACTGGCGGTCCATCAAGGCTGGTGACAAACCGTTGCAGTACGTCACGCAGCCCTACACCTCCGACATCGATCACACCGGCAGCCTTTCCGAAGCCATCGTCACTCTGCCGCTTGCGATCGCGCCCAAAGGGACGGTCGAGTTGGAGATTGGTTACGAAGGCGTCATTCCGCTCGATGCAACCCGGTTGACTCGCATTGACACGCCCGAGGATGCGGCGAACAGCACGGACTGGGACCAGATCAGCTCAGGCTTCACGGGGGTGCGCGGCGCGGGTTACGTAGCGTGGTATCCGATCGCGACCGAGGTTGCCAATCTTTCGGAAGGCAATAGTTTGTTCGAGGTTCTCGCGAGATGGAAGAACCGGGAAGCTCGATCAGCGATGCACCTCAAGATCAGGCTATCGAGGGACGCTTCTGAGCCGCAACCGGACCTGCTGGTCGACAATCCGTCGTGTCTCATTCTTCACGAAGCGATGGCAGGGATCCAGGGGGTCAGTGCTGATTGCACCTACCAACCCCTTGGTCGCCGCGTGCCACTGTTCGTGACCGCTGATTATCGTTCGTTAGAACGACCCTCAGTTGTAGTCCACTATCTGCGCGGCCACGATGTAGCCGCTACAACTTTCGCCGATGCCGCGGACAAAATCCTCCCGTTCATCACCGACTGGTTTGGCCCGCAGCGCGAAAAAGCGCAAACTGCCGACCTACCTGACCCCAACGCCGCTTCCTTCGAAAGCGGCGCACTGTTGCTCACGCCGCTCATCACCGACGATCCTAAACTGGCCGGTCTCGCCACCGCGCATCAACTCACGCACGCCGCGTTCCAGTCATCCCGTCCGTGGATTGAAGAAGGCCTCGCCCACTTCGCGCAGGCTCTCTATGTCGAACACGAGAAAGGACGCCCCGCCGCACTCGACTACATGGCGCAGCACAAGTTTGCGCTCGGCGAAATCGCGCCGCAGACTACCGTGCCCCGATCAGAGGATGAAGCCAACCGGTCGCTGGTGAATACCACCAGCGAGGAACTGTATCGCAGCAAAGCGATGTATGTCTGGTGGATGCTGCGCGACATGGTCGGCGAACCGGCGCTGAGGAAAGCTCTCGCGGCGTACCGTCCCGAGCAGGATAACGATCCTTCCTACATGCCGCGGCTCATCACGGCGCAAACCCAGCATAATCTGGAGTGGTTCTTCGACGACTGGGTCTACCGCGATCGCGGCCTGCCCGACTTCAAAGTGGAGTCCGTCTTCCCGCGCAAGACCATGAACGAATCGTTCATGCTGACCATCACCCTCGACAATCTCGGCACAGCCGGAGCCGAGGTGCCCGTCATCGTCAAGTATTCTGGCGGAGAGATCAAGCAGCGGCTTGAGGTTCAGGCAAAGAATAAGGCTGTGATCCGCGTGGAAGTTCCAGCCGCTGCGCAGGAAGTCGTAGTCAATGACGGCAGCGTGCCTGAGAGCGACACGACGAACAACACATTCAAACTCGAAACCAGCAGCGCTCCCCAATGATACTGAACACTCATTGGCTGCCGGCTCTAGTTTTAGCCCAACGTAAACTCGACCAGTTTTTCCAGCTTCTTCGCGGCTGCGCCGGAATCGATTGACTCGGCTGCCAACGGGATCGCATCACCAATGTGATCTGCTCTGCCGGCAGCCACCAGCGCGGCGGCGGCGTTCAGCATCACCACGTCCCGCCGCGGAGACTTCTCTCCGCCGAGGACCGCGCGAATGATTGCCGCATTCTGTGCGGCATCGCCGCCGGAAATTTCCTGCAGCGTGGCGCGGGCGATGCCGAATTCCTCCGGCTCCACTTCGTAGGACCGCACCGAACCGTCGCGAGCCTCGGCGATGCGCGTGAGGCCCGTGATTGTGATTTCGTCGAGTCCGTCGAGCCCATGCACCACCAGCGCCCGATGCAGCCCCAGCATGCTCAACGCTTCGGCTAGCTTCTCGACCAGATCGAGTGAATACACACCCACCACTTGCCCCGACGCGCGCGCTGGATTGGTCAGCGGACCGAGCAGATTGAACATGGTTCGCATCCGCAACTCGCGGCGCACGGCTTGTACCTGCTTCATGGCAGGATGCAGATTCGGCGCGTACAGAAAGCAGATGCCGACCTCGCGCAAACATTGCGCGGCGCGGTCCGGCGAAAGCTGGATGTTCATGCCCAGCGCTTCCACCACATCGGCCGAGCCGCATTTCGAACTGATGCTGCGATTGCCGTGCTTGGCCACGCGGATGCCCGCTCCGGCGACGACCAGCGCCGTCGCGGTTGAAATATTGAACGTGCCGCTGGCGTCGCCGCCGGTTCCGCTGGTGTCAACTAAGCTGGTATCAACCAACCTGATGTCAACCAAGGAAGAGCCGACGAAAGACTCTCCGGCCAGGGCGTCGCGGCCCGTACCACTGACAGCCAGGGCGCTCCTCGCGCCGTCCTCCGTTCTTGTCCGCTCAATCGGCAGCGGCGCGGCGGCTGCGCGGATGGCCTCGGCGAAACCCACGATTTCCTCCACCGTCTCGCCTTTCATGCGCAGCGCGATGAGCAGCCCGGCAATCTGCGCGTCGGTGCATGCCCCCGCCAGCACTTCCGACATCACTTCGCGAGCCTCGGCGCGATCCAGCGACTGGCTGTGGTTCGCGATGCGATGGAGAGCGTCGAGGATCATGGATTGGATTGAATCATCCTTGCGCTGAGCGAAGAAGCCCGCGATCGAAGAGGTCGCGCACGACGTCGTGACTCATGTGGCCTTGTCCGAAGAACGGCAGCAGGAGACAGCGCGAGTCCGGCGATTTGCTAATCTTCGGCGAAACCGGCTGCCAGTCTACATCAAGCAGCTGCGCAAACTTATCCGCCGAACCGC
>JBEKRY010000117.1:0-14034 GCA_049517555.1 Candidatus Sulfotelmatobacter sp.
GTTGTAATCGGGAGAGCGGAGGAAACCGTAGCCATCGGGCAGGATTTCTAGTACGCCTTCAGCGAAAATGTGGCCTTCTTTTTCGCTCTGCGCCTGCAGGATCTTGAAGATCAAGTCCTGCTTGCGCATACCGCTGGCACCGGGCAGATCCAAGGTCCTTGCGATCTTGGTCAGCTCGGTGATGTTCTTTTCTTTTAGTTCAGCAATGGTCATGATTCACCTGAACCCGTGCACTAGAACGTATTCAATAGTGTCAGCGGGAGATTTTCAAAAGGAGGGGACGCAGGAAAGACGCAAGTACTACCAGGCAGGAGGGCGGGGCTGGGTTAAGCAGCCCGCCGTTGTGCCTCAGCAAAATTCTCTGGTTCCGACAAAATATCTTGCCGCTCCGCGCCAGCGATTCGATCCAACACACCGTTCATTGTTTCCTGGATTCTGGTGCTGGGCCGATGGAATTTCCGCGTGGCCTTGGAGGCAAGCTGACAAAGCATATAACGATTCCGCAGGGTCTGTAAAGCATCAAACACACGATCAGAGCGCATGAGCTTTCTCTCTCCTTACTTTATGATTGTGGTCTCGCGCTTTCGTCCTTCGGCCGAGGAGGGCGACTGGAAGCCCTGCGTGCGGCCTAAGTCACTGATTCCTATCAGGTTGTAAAAGGAGTGAGCGCAAAACTCACCTTTGAATAGATGCGTGACAGGTCCCCGAAGATGCTCGATTTTCTGGGCTTGGCTCCCTAGGCGCAGGTGCTACAGAAAAGGCCCAGAAGCTTCCGGATGTACCTGGAACTCGCTAATGTAGCTGCAACCGGAGTAGAGGTCAAGTAATTATTTGTAAGCCTGACGAAATCGGTCGCTGGAATTCCCGAAAGGGCATGCCCTGTTCTGATGATGATCTAACTATATCCCATATAAATCAACATCTTAGCTTGGCAGCGGCATCTCAAGACATCCACAGCAGAGCCGAAAGGCTCTGTAGGAATCTTTCCTATTGACAGACCGCTGCGCAGCGCTCAGGATTCATCCGATTTATTAAATGCGTTCACTAGGGCTTCCTATGGCAGACCTGACCGAAAAACTCCCTTTGACTTCGAATCGCCTGCGGTTTTCCGTGATGGCCACCACCGTTTTCTTGCTTCTCGCCTGCGCATCCGTAGCGGCAGCTTCGGCGGCGGATTCGTCTGCCTATGTCCGCGTCAGCCAAGTCGGATATGAAGCGGCCAATGCGCCGTTTCAGGCGTACCTGATGTCGACGGCCTCGGAATCCGGCGCGACTTTCAGCGTCATCAACACCGAGGGCTCCACAGTTTATTCGGGCGCGATTGGGGCGCTGCTCGGCAACTGGAGCAACAGCAAGAAGCTTACCTACTACGTGTACTCGCTCAGTTTTGCGGTTCCCGGTGGCGACGTGTATACGATTTCAGTGACCGGCCCCGTCGCGGCCACGTCGCCGAAGTTTGCCGTGAACACACCGGACGTGCTCTATCCAGGCCTGCTGCTGAACACACTGTGGTTTTACGAAACCGATCGCGATGGCCCGAACTATATTCCCAACGCGCTGCGGACCGCGCCCGGACATCTCAACGATGCGAGCGCCACGGTTTACGACACGCCCCCGCTGAACGCCAACGACCTGATCATCACCACCGGAACGCCGCTCACCGCCACCGGCGCCGTGATTGATGCCGACGGAGGCTGGTGGGACGCCGGCGACTACATGAAGTATGTAGAGACCGTGAGCTATACCACGGCGCTCATGGAAATTGGAATCCGCGATTTTCCGAATCAGATGGGACCAGGGGCTCCCGCGAACCCTCCGGCCCCGCCGGCGTCGGTTTCTTACGCCGGAAGCGCCGCCGGGGCTCCCGCGTCGTCCGATTTCACAGCCGAAGCTCAGTTCGGACTCGACTGGCTGGCCGCCATGTGGAACGACCGCAGCCAGACGCTCTATTACCAGGCCGATAACAGTCAGGACTGGCAGCATTTCCCCAACCTCGAATCCGAATACGACGTCTGGACCCTGCCGCAAGCGGCCGACGACTACCAAGGCTGCTCCACCAATGTCGTCTACATCTGCCACCAACCGGTCTTCATTGCCGGGCCCGCCGGGTCGAGCATCAGTCCCAATCTTGCTGGACGCATGGCGGCCGCCTTCGCCGAGTATTACCAGCTCTACCGCATCTCCAGTCCGGCGTCGGCCGACCAGGCGCTGCGGTATGCGGAGCACATATTCGCGCTGGCCGATACTTCTCTCTCTGATCCCGCGCAGTCGGTCGGTGGCGGCACCTGCGCCTCAGGCTGCCTCTTAACCATCGTCCCGTTTGACGGCTATCCCGAGACGGTCTGGGATGACGATATGGAACTGGGCGCAACCGAGCTCTACATTGCGCTGCAGTCCGCGGGAGGAAATTTGCCGCCGGGGTTGCCGATCACGAATCCAACGGCCTACCTCACCGACGCCGCAAAATATGCCAACAACTACATCACCAAAATTTATGACACCGGCAGCGAAGACACTCTCAACCTTTACGACGTGAGCGGACTGGCGCACTTCGAGCTGTATCGAGCGCTTGGACTGGCCGGCAATCCGAGCGGCCTGGCGGTGAATCAATCGACCATGCTCGCCGCGCTCGAGAACCAGCTTGCCGTGGCCATCACCCAGTCGGGAAAAGACGCCTGGGGATTCGGCGTTCCCTGGCAAGACGGCGACACCACCTCGCACGGCGCCGGACTTTCGGTGATGGCGAGCGAACTCTATTATCTGACCCGCTCCGCCAGCTATAACACCTATTCGCAGAAGTGGCTGGCGAATATTCTGGGCGCGAACTCCTGGGGATCCTCGTTCATCGTGGGCGACGGCAGCACATTCCCTAACTGCATTCAGCATCAGGTGGCGAATATTATGGGAGCTTTAAATGGAACTTCCGGCGGCACGCCGATCCTCTGGGGCGCGGCCACCGAGGGTCCGGCCAGCTACACGACTTCCGGCACTCTGACCAATATGAAGCCGTGCCCGGCGGACGCAGTCGACACCTTTGCGATCTTCAACGGAAATAACGGCAATTACAATCACGCCGACCTCGCAGTCTATCGAGACAACGTTCAGTCCTACAGCACAACCGAGCCCGCCATCGATCTGACTTCCACGTCGTTCCTGATGTGGTCGTGGCGAATGGCCGGTAGTCCGAACCCGTTGCCTTAATCCGCGCGCAGCGGAATCGCGACCTAGTGCGCGAACCCATTCGGCTGCATCTAAGGGAGGACGATGACAGCCGAAGCAAATCCTACCCGCGTTCAAGTGATTCATCCGGAAACTCGAACCCCCAATTCTTCTCAGCCTGATTCCCAGCTCGATTCATGGTTGCAGCAGTTGGTTTCCAGGCACGGCAGCGACCTGCTGCTGGTGCCGTTGGCGCCAGCGTCGATGCGCGTGGAAGGATCTTTGGTCGCGATCGGTGACCGCCCGCTGACCGGCGATGAGATTGAGGGCACAGTGCTGCCCGCGCTCGCGCCGCACGCGCGCGAAGAGTATAGGCAGAGCCACATTGCGGACTCGTCCTATCGGGTTGAGGGTTTGGGGCGGTTCCGCATCAATCTGCATCGCGAGCGCGGACGGGCAGCCGCCACAGTGCGCGCACTCCCGACCAAAATCCCCACGCTCGCCGAACTTCGCCTGCCGCCGGGAATCGCGGCTCTGGCCAAGCTGCAGCGTGGGCTGGTAATCATCGGCGGAGCGACCGGCTCGGGTAAGACTACGACGCTGGCTGCGTTAGTGAACGAGATCAATCAGCACGAAGCGCGCCATATTGTGACGATCGAAGACCCGATCGAGTACGAGCACACTCACAATCTCAGCGTGATTGAGCAGGTCGAAATCGGGATCGACGCACCCGACTTCCCTACCGCTCTGCGGGCCGCGCTGCGGCAAGCGCCGGACGTAATCGTCGTGGGTGAGATGCGTGACCCGGAGACGGCGCGAATCGCTTTGTCGGCGGCCGAGACCGGACATCTTGTGTTTACGACGCTGCACACGACCGACGCGGCGTCGACCGTTTCGCGTATCGCCGACTCGTTCCCGCAGGAGCGGCAGCACTCAGTGCGCGCCGAGATGGCGATGGCTCTGGCCGCCATGCTGACGCAAACGCTCATCCCGCGACGGAACGGCGGCCGTGTGCCGGCGGCGGAATTATTGATGGTGGGATACGGCGCGCGGCAGCATATTCGCAAGAACGCGCTGCAGCATCTCGGTCAGGAGATCACCATCACCCGCAAACAAGGTTCGTTTACGCTGGAAGAATCGCTGGCGCAGTTGGTTTTTCAAAATGATCTGGCGCGAGAGGATGCGATGGTGCGCGCCCTGCACCCCGAAGACCTCGACGTCATGCTGAAGGCCAAAGGGTTTTAGAATTCGGAAAGTCGCAAATCGAATCGTGACTGTGATGCCTGTTACAGCCGCTACCTCCGACTCGCCCCTCCGCCGCAATTGCAGCAGAGGGGCCGTATGTGAGGCCAAGCGTGGGGCCAATCGTGGGGGCCAATCATGAGGACGACGAACTTCGACAAGCCCATGCCGATCCAGCTGCTCTCCAGCCGAATCTAAGGCAAGGCCACAGTTTCTCCGGCGAGTAGATTGGTGCACTGCGAAGTAGGCACGCCCGAGAGATTCGCGCTGCCGGTAATCGTCGAGCCCGGGTCGCAGAATAGATCCACGCTATTCCCGCCGACCAGAGTGAGTGTGCCAACGCTCACGTCGATGCTCGACAGATTTGCCGCCACCAGGCCACCATGCAGCCCCCCCGTAATCGTGGCTCCGATGACGGTCGCGTGCGAGTTGTTGAGAGCCATAACCCCCTGGCCATTACTCCCCGTGATCACCAGGCTTCCATTCGTAGCGGTCAGGGATGCACCGTCGGAGATGAGGACTCCTCCCGAAGTGCCGCCGTACGATTGCCCGGGCTTTTTGATGACGAGATTCGCCGTCGACGCGTTGAGCGATCCGCCCCCGGAGATGGTCACACCGTTGTGGTTCGTTCCGGCGGGGCTATCGATGACCACATCAGTCGGAACAACGTTCGTATAGTAGCTGGTGAATACGAGCACGTCGATAATGGACCCAGCATACGCGTCGATCCCCACCTGCATATTGGTAATGCTGGTGTCATACATCGTGATATGGGACGCTCCGACAAACAGGCCAACCTGGTACGACGTCCCGGTCGAGCTCTTAAACGAGCTGCGCTCCACGTGCACATCAGACAAGTCGTATACGCCGAGCGTCGTGAACCCGGGGTCCTGCGCCGTAACATACGCAATCGATACCTGGCTGTGCTCAAAGATAGAGATTCCGGAGGAGCCGCCCTGGATGTTCAAGTACCGCAAGCGGATGTCGCTGCTGCCACGACCGATCGCGATCGCCGCAACAGTCGTGGTGTCCGCCTGGATGCTGAATCCATCGACGTAAACGCTGCGCGACGACTCGATGTATAAGAGACCGAGCAGATTGCCCGCTCCCGTGGTTGGCTGCGCCAGCGTCGCGCCGGCCAGTCCATTCAGCGTGAGGCTCTCGAAACCAACGACCTGAACATATTCGGTGCAAGTCCCGCTCACCGTGACCGTGTTGGGTGTCTGCTTGTTCAACTTCGCCAGCGTGCCGTTCAGCGACTGGCCTTTGTTGCAGTCCACCGTAGTCGATTGTGCCGGTGTCTCTGCCACGGCGGCTGAAGCTACTAAAACCAGCCCAATCAGAATTCCCCAGTTAATCCACTTCATAAAATCTCCTCTCGAATCTTTCGCTTGCGGACGCGGCCCCTCGTGACTACGCAAGAGCACCGTCAAAGTAGCAGCGGGATGAGGTCAAGCTTCCGTGCCGACCATCGACGAGCGTGGAAGTGTATTGCTTCCGGGATGGCCGGGGGAAAGGAATTAGGAGGCCGCCCCAGACCTCGGCCACGGATGTTACCCACGCGCCATTCCCTTGTCAATCGAAAAGCCTGGCAATTCAGCCGCATTTCTGGTGGGAAACTGAGGAGGTTCCTACCCGTTTCGTCTCGCCCTACGCCCAGTAAGTCCGGTCCAGGCTGCGGTATTGGATGGCTTCGGCGATGTGTTTCGGCTCGAGGTTCGCGGCATCCTCCAGATCAGCGACCGTGCGGGCGACTTTCAGGATGCGGTCGTGGGCGCGGGCGCTCAGGCCTTGCTGAGTCATGGCGCGTTCCAGCAAGCGTTCGCAGTCGGCGGAGAGCTCGCAGTGGACGCGGATGTGGCGGGAGTGCATCTGCGCGTTGCAGTAAAGCTTCTCGCGAGATGAAGCAAAGCGCGCCAGTTGCTTCTGGCGGGCACGCACGACGCGCTCGCGAATCGTGGCCGAATTCTCCGGTTCGTGGGTCGACCGCATCTCTTTGTAGTTCACGGCGGGGACATCGATGTGGATGTCAATGCGGTCCATGAGTGGGCCAGAAATTTTCGAAACGTAGCGCTGGATCATTGGCGTCGTGCACTGGCAGTCGCGAGTGCGGTCGTTGTGGAATCCGCAAGGGCAGGGGTTCATGGCCGCGGCCAGCATGAAGCGTGCCGGGAACGTGAGTGACATGGAAGCGCGGGCGATTGAGACCGTGCCATCTTCGAGCGGCTGTCGCAAAACTTCGAGCACGTTGCGCGGGAACTCGGGCAACTCGTCAAGAAACAGCAGGCCGTTGTGCGCAAGCGAAACTTCACCGGGCCGCGGGATAGCGCCGCCACCGATCAAGCCAGCGTCGGAGATGGTGTGGTGCGGTGAACGGTAGGGGCGAGTTCCGACCAGGCCGATGCCCTGGTCGAGCACCCCGGCCACGCTGTGGATCTTAGTGGTTTCCAGCGCTTCTTCAAACGTGAACGGTGGCAGGATGGTCGGCATGCGCTTCGCCAGCATGGTTTTGCCGGAGCCGGGGGGGCCGATCATCAGGATGTTGTGGCCTCCGGCGCAGGCAATCTCGATTGCGCGCTTGGCAGTCTGCTGGCCGCGCACATCTTTAAAGTCGACAAAGAACTGTTGCGACTCGCGCAGCAACGAGTCGCCGTCGGCTTTAATGGGCACAATGCCATTGCCCGAGTTCACAAAATGAATTACATCGAGCAGTGAGCGCACCGGGTAGACGTCGACGCCGCTGACCATCGCGGCCTCCTTCGCGTTGGCCTCAGGAACCACCATGCGGGAAATCTTTTTTCCCCGGGCTTCAATGGCGATCGGCAGCGCGCCGCGGACGCCGCGCACGCCGCCGTCGAGCGAGAGCTCACCGACGAATAGGCAATCCGGCATGTCTTTCTTGGTGAGGCCCCCATAGGCTCCGACGATGCCCAGTGCCATCGGCAGGTCGAACCCGGACCCTTCTTTCTTTATGTCAGCGGGTGCAAGGTTAATGGTGATGTGTGTGGGCGGAATGTCATAGCCACAATTCTTCAGCGCGGCACGCACGCGGTCACGGCTCTCCCGCACCGCGGCGTCGGGCAGGCCAACCGTGTGGAAGTGATCCTGGTCGCACTTGATGCCCGAGCAGTCGACTTCCACCTGAATAATGTTGGCGTCGATGCCGTAGACGGCGGCGCTGAGAGTTTTGTAGAGCATGTGCCCTGTGGTGATCGCGGGCACACGAAGTCCTGATGTGCCAGATGCCTACCTTACGGGTTCGGGCGCAGCGCTGGCTGTGACGGATGTCACCACCGAGCTGTGGAAAACGCAACTCACTCCTCAGCGTCTGAAACCCCCTTCAAAATGAGGAGGTCCTATTCGCAGCGCTGAAAGCGCTTGCGCCACCCAAAATCCCAACGTGCTAAACTTTCGCGTCAATCTACTTCCGGGGGCCCTTCATGTTCCGATTCGCGCTGCTGTGGATCTTGTCGTTTGCGTGGTTATCCGTCAACGCAAATGCGCAGAGCCCGGATATCCCCGAGCCCGGTTCGGTCGAGGCCATCGCGGCGGCGACCACGGACCCGCGTTTTATTTCGCCCTGGGTCTCTTATATCCCGCAGTCTGCCGGCATTCCCTCTCCTGAGAAATTTCTGGGCCGGATTTTGGGCGCTCCCGGAGAACTGCTCGGAACCGAGAAAACTTATGCCTACGCCCGTGCTCTGGCAGCTGCGAGTCCACGCGTGCGCGTGTTCACGATCGGGCATAGCGAAGAAGGGCGCGACATCATCATGCTGGCCATTGCCGACGAGACGGGAATCCGCGATCTCAATCGCCTGAAAGACGCCACCGCTGCACTGGCCGACCCGCGCCGCACCGATCAGGCTGCTGCTGAAAAATTGATCGCCACCTCGCGGCCTATCTATTACTTCAACGCGGCGCTGCATTCCGATGAGACCGGCTCGACCGAGGCCATGCTCGAACTGGCGTACCGGCTGGCGGTTTCAGAGCAGCCCATGATCCAACGGATTCGAGAGAACGTTGTTGTGCTGATCAATCCCATTTCCAATCCCGACGGCCGCGACAAAATGGTGGACTGGTTCTACCGCTATCTCAAGGGCAAGACGGACCGCAACACGCTCCCCCGCCAGTCGCCGCCCTACTGGTCGAAGTACACCTTCGTCGACATCAACCGCGACACCCACCAGCAAACCCACGAGACCACCAAGGCCGTGCACCGCATGTTTCATGAGTGGCATCCCACGGTGGTGCACGACCTGCACGAGGGCTCGCCGCTGATGATGACGTGGAATGGCACCGGCCCGTATAACCCCAACATTGATCCCATCACCTACAGCGAATTTCTCGCGCTGAGTTTCCACGAAGTCGAGGCGATGACGGCCATGGGCATGCCCGGCGTCTCAACGTGGAATTTCGGCGAGGCGTTTGCACACCTGTATCTCGATTCCGTCGCCATGAACCACGACAGCATCGGGCGCGGCTATGAGACGTTCGGCAACGGCAGCGCCGAGACCGAGAAGCGGGCGATTTCGCCATCCGCGACAACCATGGAGTGGTACCGGCCGCTTCCCGCCGGGCGAGAAGTTACATGGTCAGCTCGCGACAATCTCAACTACCAGGAAACCGGCGCATTGGCGGCGTTGGACGAAACAGCCAGCGAATCCAAAGACATGTTGCGCAACTTCTACAGGAAGTCGTGGGACTCGTGGCAGAAAGGCCTGACGCAGCCACCCTACGCGTTTCTGATTCCGGAAGATCAAGGCGACCCGGCTCGAGTGGCAGCCATGGTCGGAAGGCTCATGGGGCAGCACATCGAAGTGGCACGCGCGCAGAATCCGATTCAGCTCAAAGAGGGCAGCTTCTCTGCTGGAACATACGTCGTGCGGCTCGATCAGCCGTATCGCAACTACGCAGTCGATTTGCTTACCCCGCAGCGTTACCCGAAAGATGGAGAGCCGCCCTATGACGACGTGTCCTGGGAGCTGCCCGCCAACTACCATCTGCAGGCGATCCCTACCGCCGATGTATCGATCCGTGAAGCTGCGCTCACCGGGCTCACCGACGTGCCGCATCCGGCAGGCCGCGTCAGCGGAAGCGGCCCCATATATTTGCTGAAGGACACAGGGCAGGAATCGTTCCTCGCAGCCCGTTACCGTTTAGCGAACTTCGAAATTCAAATCGCCGAACGTGAATTCGAGGCCGGCGCCGTAAAGTTCCCCGCCGGGTCATGGATTCTCAGCGCCCAAAGCGGATTACACGACGCCATCGCATCGACCGCAGCCGAACTTGGGCTGGACTTCACACAGGTTGCGAGCTTACCCGAAGTCCCGCGCCACGCCGCGAAAGCGCCTCGCATCGGCGTGTGGGTTCCGTGGGCTGACACCGACTCGATCGGATGGATTCGCTACTCGCTCGATCAGCGCAAGGTTCCTTACACGTATCTGCGCGACGAGGACATTCGCGCTGGGAACTTGCGGGCGCGCATCGACGTGCTGCTCTACGGGCACGTGGATCTGGAACTGGCCGAGCAGATCGAGGGTCTGCCGAAAACTTGGTCCCCGATGCCTTTTAAAAAGACCGCGCAGACGCCGAGTTTCGGCACCCCTGCCGAATCGGATGACATTACGGGAGGAATCGGCTACGAAGGTCTGGGGCAGATTCAACACTTCATCGACGATGGCGGATTGATGGTGACGCTCGGCAGCGGAAGCATGCTAGCGCTCGAAGGCGGGCTGGTGCGCTTCGTGCGGCGGGCTTCCGGTGGGGTTCCGCGCAGCGCGGCCGGTGGCGGCGGCGCATCGTCCGCGGCCTCGCAGCAAGCGGCTACGCGGACGCCCGGCGTCCATGTGCGCGTCACTTTCGATCGTCCCGATCATCCCATCGCCTACGGATATCCGGCACACACGTATGTGTTCCGCCAAAACTTTCCTTTGTATAACGTCCCACGGCGTTGGCTGCGCATGGCCTATTGCACCACCTGCCTCGACGGCCCCGAAGACCGCAGCGGCGTCGTCATGGAATGGGGCGATACCGGCGGTATACCGTTCGTCGTGAGCGGGCAGGCCTGGGGAGAAGAAAACCTGATCGGGCGGCCCGCAATTCTGGACATGCCTGTGGGAAAGGGCCACGTCGTCAGTTTCAACTTCAATCCTATGCATCGAGATTTCAACCGCGGCGACCAGCGTCTGCTGTGGAATGCTTTGCTCAACTGGCAGGCGATCGTGGCTCATCAGGCCGCAGTGAATCAGAAGTCCGCGGCATCCTCGAGTCCCGCGCCTGAGCCTGACGAGTAACGTTCGTGCTCCACAACGTCCACTGCGGTTGTCCCCCTGAGGCGTATAGAATTAGGATGGCTTTCGGTGAAGTTCGGCAAAGAACGTAATGAACGGCAGTTTCCCTCATGACCTCCGATCCTGTGAATAATCCACATTTACCCGGCACTCCCGGAAATCTCGAACGGGAAGAATCGCAATTATGGCGATGGGCCTTGTTGTTCATGGTGTTTCTGTCGGTCGCGCTGGCGGCGATGCTGTGGGAACGTCTGGAAAACATCCCCTTTGGGCTGCGGGTCATTCCGATTGCAGTGCTGGCTCTCTCCATTCTGTTTGCGGTGTACGCCTATGGCCGCCGGCGCGAAGTCAGCGAGCTGAAAGGCTTGCTGCGCGGACTGCAGCACGTGGGGGCAGCGCCTTCGGAAGAACAACTAGACCAGCTCAGCCAGGTCATCATGCGCTCGCAACGCAACTTCAAGGAGCTGATCGATTCCTTTGATGACCCCGCCTGCGCTTTGTCGCTCGACGGCACCATGCGGACCGTAAACAAGCGCATTGCCGAGTTGACTGGCGTCACCTACTCCGAACTCGTCGGGCGCAAGATCTACGACTTCGTCGAGGAACCAACGCAGGAGGATGTGGAAAATGGCCTCGGGCGTTTTCTGGAAAAAAGACGCTGGGCCGGGACGGTGCGAATTCGTCTGAAGAATAATTCGAGGCCGCTTTATTTTGAGTGCGTTCTGAACGGCATTGTCAAAGGAGACGAGGTGGTCGGCGCCAGCCTGCTGGGGCGCGATGTGACCGAACAGCGCGAAAAAGAAATGCGCTTCACCGAATTGTTTGAGACCTTGCAGGAAGGCGTGTACTTCAGCACGCCCGATGGACGTCTTCTGGACGCCAATCCGGCGCTGGTGGGCATGCTGGGATACGTGGAGCGGCGTGACCTGCTATCGGCGGAACCCGCCGCGTTGAATTTCGATCCCGGGCAGCCGGTGCTGGGCCGTGCGATTGACGATCGCGGCGGCGTCCGCACTCGCGAGATCAAACTTCGACGCAAGGATGGCAGCGCTGCGGTATTTCTCGACTCCTCGCGAGCGGTTTGGGACACATCGGGGAACATCATCCGCTACCAGGGCACCCTGGTCGACATCACCGAAAAGCGAAAGATGGAACGGCAGTTGGCACAGCAGGAAGAGTTCCGCGGCCGGCTGCTGGAAAGCTTTCCGGATCTGATTCTGGTGGTCGATCTCGACGAACGGTATACCTTCGTAAGTTCCCGCGCGCGCGATCTTCTGGGCTACGCGCCCCAGGAGATGCTGGAGAAAAAGATTTCTGAGCTGCACGATCATTCGGCCGAATTAGCTTCGCTGTACCATGAGCTGGTTTCTGGCAAAGAGGCTTTCGGGTCCGCGGAATACGGGGCAAAGCACAGCGACGGAAGCTGGCGGACCATGCGCGCCGCCGGCAGCCGGCTGGTTGATGCCGACGGGAAAACCAGCGGCGTCATTTTTTCGGTACGCGATATTACAGTGGAACGGAAACTCGAACAGCAGGTGGTGCAGAGCGAGCGCCTCGCGGCCATGGGCGCGATGATCGGAGGCGTCGCCCACGAATTGAACAATCCCTTGACCGCCATCATGGGCGTGAGCGAACTCCTGCAGGATACCGAGACCAACGAGGGCGCTCGCAAACAGCTCGCCATCCTCCAGCAGCAGGCGCGACGAGCCGCGGAAATCGTGCAGAACCTGACGTATTTCTCGCGCCCACCGGCTCCGGGCAAGAGCCGCATCAATCTCGCTGAGGTGGTGGAGCGCACGCTGAACCTGCACGCCTATTCACTGCGTAAGAACAGCATTACCGTAGACTTTCTGAAAGAGCCTGGAGTGCCTTATGCCATGGGCGATCCACACCAGCTGATGCAAGTGTTCCTGAATCTGATCGTGAACGCCGAGCAGGCCATCCGCGAGACCCGGGACAAAGGCACGTTGCGGATTCGCATGGGTAAGAGTGAGATGGGCAAAGGCGAGGGCCGAGGCGACGATTCCGTTTGGGTCAGCTTTCACGATGACGGGCCCGGCATCCCAAAGGAAAACCTGTCGAGCATTTTCGATCCGTTATATACCACCAAGCGACCGGGGCGCGGCACGGGGTTAGGCCTGAGCATTTGCAAGTCGGTCATGAAGGAACACAACGGCAGCGTGGAAGCCGCCAACTCTCCCGAAGGCGGATCAGTGTTCACAGTGACGCTGCCGGTGTCGTCAACCGGTTGACCCAGAAGAAAGCCGATGTGGCGACGGCCGCCCTTCGACTTCGCTCAGGGCAGGCTCTTCGGCGGTCCAAGCTGGAGCAAAGCGCCGCGCCCCTATCGCAAGTCTATTTCCTACGATTAGCAGCTAGCGCTCCACGGCCATCGCCACAGCGTTCCCTCCACCCAGGCACAGCGCCGCAATCCCCCGCTTCACATCCCGGCGAATCATCTCATAGATCAGCGTGACCAACACTCGCGCCCCACTGGCGCCGATGGGATGGCCAATGGCGACCGCGCCGCCATTCACGTTGACCTTGTCAGGATTCAGCCCCAACTCGCGCATGACTCCCAGCGCCTGTACAGAAAACGCTTCGTTCAGTTCATAGAGATCAACATCCTCGTTCTTCCACCCAGTCTTCTCCCAAATCGTTCGAACCGCGCCGACCGGCGCCATCATCACCCACTTCGGTTCAACGCCGCTGGTGGCTTGGGCTACAATGCGGACCATTGCCTTCGCGCCAAGTTCCTGGGCACGCCGGGCGCTCGTGACGACCACGGCCGCGGCGCCGTCATTCACTCCCGGTGCGTTGCCCGCCGTAACGGTGCCATCTTTTTTGAACGCTGGCTTCAGCGCGCGAAGCACTTCGATCGTGGTGTCTTCGCGGGGGCTCTCGTCTTTATCGAAAATCGTCGGAGGCGTGCCTTTCTTCTTCGCAGGAATCTCGATGGGAACGATCTGCGACTTGAAGCGGCATTCCTTGATCGCCGACAGAGCTTTGTGGTGCGAGTGCAGGGCGAACTCATCCTGCTCTTCGCGCGAGATGCCGTATTTCTCGGCCACGTTCTCGCCCGTGATGCCCATGTGATAGTCGTTATAGATGTCCCACAGGCCGTCGTGAACCATGGAGTCGACAATCTGCGCGTTGCCGAGCCGGTATCCTTTGCGCGCCTGCGGCAGAAGATAAGGAGCGTTGGTCATGGATTCCATGCCGCCGGCGACAACGACGGAACTGTTTCCGGTCTGCACCGCTTGCGCTGCGAGCGCAACGGATTTCAATCCTGAGCCGCAAACCTTGTTGATTGTCATGGCACCTGTCGAAGGAGACAGTCCAC
>JBEKRY010000118.1:0-14028 GCA_049517555.1 Candidatus Sulfotelmatobacter sp.
CAAAATCTCCACCCTCTCGCGGAAAACGCGAGAAGGATGGGGCACCCTTGTGTCACTTTTCCAGGCGATTATATTTTTTCAGGGCCTCGCGCAGGCGGTCGTGGGGCAGGGCGATCACGGTGTGATTGTTGATCCCGGTCATGGTGTCAGCGGCCACCATGGCGTTGACCACCGCCTCTTCAGTGGCTTGCACCGTCGCCAGAAAAAGCGGGTCCAAGGAATCATTGGGGAGCATGGTGAGCTGGTGCAATCCCTTGGTGCCGACGGCGCCGGGATTCGCAGTGGAGAAGGCGATGAAGATGTCGCCGGAGCCGTCGCCCGAATAACTGCCGTCGCGGCCGAGCCCGAGCGAAATCTTCCGGGCGATGCGCTTCAGTTGCGTTGGAATGAGCGGAGCATCGGTCGCCAGCACTACGATGATCGAGCCCACATCCTCGTTCCAGACCGTGTGCTCGGGGATCTCGCGGCCCACGTTCACGCCTGCGATGCGGAGTTGCTCGCGCGACCCGTAGTTGCATTGCACTAGCACCCCGACGGTATAGCCGCCGCCTTTCGCGTCGAGCACGCGCGAACTGGTGCCGATGCCTCCCTTGAATTCGTTGCAGATCATGCCCGTACCACCGCCCACGCTACCTTCTTCGACGGGACCAGAGTGGGCGACATCAAGGGCGTGCCAGGCGTCTTCGGGCTTAACGTGGAATCCATTGATGTCGTTGAGATAGCCGTCCCAGGTTTCGGCGACCACAGGGAGTGACCACCAATAACCTTCCATGTCGGGGGTGCCGTGCTTGACCTTCCATGCGATGACAGCATCGCGGACGACGCCGACGCTGTGCGTGTTGGTGATCATGACGGGGCCGTTGAGGAAGCCGGAGTCGTCGACCCACGTGGTACCCGTCATTTCGCCATTGCCGTTGAGCGTGAACCAGGCGGCGAACACAGCGTCATTACTGGCCTTGCCGCGGGGATGAATGGCAGTGACGCCGGTGCGGATGGGCCCCTTCCCGACCTCGAGTTTGCCTTCACCGGAGATGAGCGTGGTGTGGCCGACCTCGACTCCCTTTACGTCAGTGATCGCATTGTTGGGGCCGGGAGTTCCGTCGAAGGGGACGCCGAGGTCGCGGGCGCGCGGCTTAGTCTGCGCAGACGTGACTTGCGCAGACATGATTTGTGCAGATATGAATTGTGCCGACACGGTCGTTGCCAGGGCGATGGACAGAATGAAGCGGCTAAGAAGCGCGAGAGGACAGGACATGGGATCTCCAGCAACGGTGGAAGTATAAAGGATCGAAAAGCCAAAGGGGTTGCGCCGTCTGGTGCGTCCCGGCGCGGCTCGAGCTGGAGTACAATCGCAAAACGAGCCTGATTTTGGGGGGAAGAATCATGGACGCTTGGAAAAAAGCCGCGGTTTTCTGTTCGATCGGTGCGGCCGGAATCTTGTTTGTGAAGAAAAGATATCCGGCGGGAGTGCTGGCGACGGGAGTTGGTTTGGCAGTCCTGGCGTCGGAATATCCGGAAAAATTTGAGGACCTACGGCAGTCGCTGCCGGGTTATTTTGAGGACGGCATGCGGGTGATGGAAATGGCGGGACAAGCCGGGAAACGGATTTCCGAGGCTGCGGGGCGGGGCGATCTGGAAGCCTGGGACGAAATCGGGGGATGAGGGCGGTACAGGGGCTAAAGCCCTCACTGAAAAGAAACGTTTTATCGCAGCGCTGAAAGCGCTGCGCCACCCAAAACCTACACCCAAATCTGCGCTACCCAAACTCTGCGCCATCCAAAATCGAGTTCAGCAAGCCGATGTCAGCGAGCTGTAAGCCAGTCAGCGGCCGTCTTTACTCAATGCCCAGTTGCTTTTTGGCATCGGGCGTAAGGCGCTCGGGGGTCCAGGGCGGAGTCCACACTACATTCACAATGCAGGTGCTGACGCCGGGCAGTTGCTCGACTCGGGATTTGACCTGGGCGCTGATGTTGACGTGCTCGGGGCAGCCTTGCGCGGTTAGGGTCATTTCCACGGTCACGTCCTGTTTGGCTTCTGCCTGATGTTCGACTTGAGGTTCGGGGGGCGCGTCGGCAAAGTTGATTTTATAGATCAGACCGAGATCGACGATGTTGACCGGAATCTCCGGATCATAGCAACTCTTCAAGGCGCTCAGTACATCCTGCTCAGTGATGACGGGCATTGCGGCGATTACCTCTCTACCTTCTCTTTCAGTTTACCTTATAGTTGCGGCCTGGCGCGCAGACTGCGGCTTCGAGCCGGAAAGTTGGTAAAGTCTTTCCATGATGAGTCCAGAGGCGAAGCAGAGGATACAACTGGCGCTGCTGCTGGCTTTCGTGGTTGCCAGCGTACGCGCGGGTTACATCGTGTATGAGCGCCATCAAGACAAGGTTGCGGCGGAGAAGCAGAAGCAGGCGCTGAACGCAGGATATGCCAATGCTGACTACTACGTGAATCCGAAGAAACTTTATCCCTACGACCTGAAAAGCGCGCGGCAGCTTATGCAGCAGCCGGTATGGGTGAAGGAAGGATATCGCTACACATATTATCGTTACAACGCGAGCGACAAGACGGTCGATTTCGCACAGAGTGCGGGAGTGCTACTGCCGATCGAACAGCTGGAGATCAAGGACGTGGTCACGGTGATGCCCGCGGGGAAGGGAGAGCGGCGGCAGGTGATGGCGGTGTTTCAGAAGGACGGGAAACCCTACGCCGTGCCGATTGGTTATGAGGCCGAGGAGCAATACAAATTTTATTCCGACGAGATGTTTTTCGTGGAAGATCCGCACGACTTGTACAAGCACTGGCCCGCCGAGGTGTGGCAGGCGGTGCAGCAGCACGAAGTCAAGCCGGGTATGAACGAGTTGCAGGCGGATTTCGCGATCGGCATGGGCGTGCCGGATGCGGGCGGGGGTTCAGACGAAAAGACAGTGCGTTATCCCAACGGGGGCAAGCCGGTAGTAGTCGTCTATCACGACGGGAAGGCGGCGGAGATCAAGGCGGGCGAGCCGAGTTCGTGAACGAAAACACGCTTTGGTAGGTTGGGGCATTCTGGCGAGAATGCAAAAGTTGAATCGCTTCCATCCAAAAAACGGATGGGCGTCCGGATTAAATTTATTGACCGGGACGAGGCTCCTCTCGTACGCTTGTTAAGCATATGTCGTTGCATCTCCATCACCGCCATCATCATCACGCGCATAGCGCGACGGCGGCGATGTCTACCTGAGATTGCAGACTTGACGTAACCAGCACTTTTCAGGAGTTTCGGCCCGCTGACGCGAAAACGTTCAGCGGGCTTTTTGTTTCTCGGAGAAAGCGAGTAGGGATATGAACGCAGAACTTGATTTCGAGAAGATGAGCGGCTTGCTTCCCGCCGTGGTACAGGACTCCGCAGGCGGGGAAGTATTGATGGTGGGGTTTATGAATCGTGAAGCTCTGGAGCGAACGCTGGAGGCCGGATACGTGACGTTCTTCAGCCGAACCCGCAATGAACTGTGGACGAAGGGCGAAGGTTCAGGGAACCGGCTGAGGGTTGTCTCGGCTCATACGGACTGTGATCGCGATACGCTGCTGCTGCGAGTTCAGGTCGAGGGAGCGGGGCTGGTTTGCCACCGCGGGACCCGCTCGTGTTTCACTGAACCGGTTCCCGTGCCGGCCGTCGAAACGAGAGTGGCTTTGCCGGAGGAAAAACGATGAAGCTGCGCATTGGAATTCCCAAGGGCAGCCTCGAGGAAGCGACTTTCCAGCTCTTCGCCCGTGCCGGCCTTCCAGCGCACACCACTGGACGGTCCTATTTTGCCAGCACCCCCGACCCAGAGGTCGATTGCATGCTGATCCGCGCGCAGGAGATGGCCCGCTATGTGGAGCACGGCGCCATGGATGCGGGCCTGACCGGACGCGATTGGGTGATCGAGAGCGGACTGGAAGTCGTTACGGTGTGTGACTTGATTTACGCCAAGCGAAGCCGAGGAAAAGTGCGCTGGGTGCTGGCGGTGCCGGAGGATTCTTCGGTTCAACGGGCTGAGGAACTGTCGGGACAAATCGTCGCCACGGAACTGGTGAAAGTTACGCGAGACTACTTCGTCAAGAAAGGTGTCGACGTGCGCGTAGAGTTCTCATGGGGCGCAACCGAAGTGAAGCCGCCCATGCTGGCCGACGCCATTGTGGAGGTGACCGAGACCGGCAGTTCACTGAAAGCGAACCGGCTTCGGATTCTCGAAACCGTGTTGGAATCGAATACGCAGTTGATCGCCAACAAATCGTCGTACGCTGATCGCGAGAAACGACGAAAGATCGACAATCTGGCTCTGATGCTCCAAGGGGCCATGGAAGCGCAATATCGCGTGGGACTGATGCTGAATGTGCGGAAGGCAGACTTGACGGCCGTGCTGGCCGTGTTGCCTGCGCTGCAAAAACCGACGATTTCTCACCTGAGCGATGAGGATTGGCTGGCCGTGAACACGGTGATCGACGAGGGCGCGGCATGGGACGTCATTCCGCGGCTGAAAGAAGCGCGGGCGCAGGGCATTGTGGAGTATCCGTTGAACAAGGTGGTGCTGTGATGCGGATCGTCTCAGGCCGCGAAGCCGGCGCGATGGTGGAGCGTGTCACGGCGCGGGGTGGCCAGTTGAAGGCGTCGGAGGCGCGAGTCCGTCGCATCATCGACACGGTTCGAAATGATGCCCGCCGCGGTGGCGAGCGCGCCCTGCGACGCTACGCGGAGCGATGGGATGGGCTGGGGCCGAAGCAGTCCCTGCGAGTGTCTGAGGAGGAGATGGCGGCGGCGTGGCGAACCATTACTCCGGAGCTGCGTAAATCCTTGCGTCTCGCTGCTCAGAACATCCGGCGTTTCAGCGAGTGGCAGAAGCCGAGAGAATGGAGCCGGACGCGCAGCGGAATCACGCTCGGACAAATGGTGCGCCCTCTGGAGTCGGTGGGCTGCTATGTGCCGGGCGGACGCTATCCGCTGGTTTCTACCGTGCTCATGACCGTGATCCCGGCGCAGGTCGCGGGCGTGACGAATATTCGCGTAGTCTCGCCCCGGCCGTCGGTGGAGGTTTTGGCTGCGGCCAGCATGTTGGGAGTGCGCGATTTTTACCGCGTGGGAGGGGCACAAGCGATCGCGGCCTTGGCATACGGAACCACCAGCGTTCCCCAGGTGGACAAGATTGTGGGGCCGGGAAACTCTTATGTCACGGTTGCGAAAAAGTTGGTCGCGTTCGACTGCGCCATTGATTTTCTCGCCGGGCCTACGGAAGCGGTGGTTCTATGCCACTCGGGAGTTCCAGAATTCATTGCGGCCGACCTGGTCGCGCAGGCCGAGCATGATCCGGAGACACTGGCTGTGTTGATCACAACCTCTCGCGAGTTGGCGAGATCTGTGAAGCTGTGCGTGCAACGCTTTGCCAAAGACAATCCGATTGCGCAGAAATCTTTGCGCGCACGCGGCGCAGTGCTGGTAGCAGCGTCTCGCGAGCAGGCAAGAGATTGGGCCAATCGACTCGCGCCCGAGCACATTACGGTCTCTGAGCAAGACTTGCCATTCATCCAGAATGCGGGCTCCGTTTTCGTAGGTGACTATTCGGCGCAGGCTGCGGGCGACTATGCCTCCGGGCCCAACCATGTGCTACCAACTTCCGGGCAGGCGCGATTCCGAGGAGGCCTCAGCGTACTGGATTTTGTGAAAATCATCACGATGCAGCAACTCTCGGTCGCTGGATTAAAGCGGATTGCGCCGGCGATTGAATGTCTCGCCGATGCGGAGGGACTGCCCGCACATGCGCAATCGGTTCGAGTGAGGTGCGAACATGCTTAGCCCACGCGAAGGGGTGCGCACGCTGCCGTCGTATCATCCGCCGCTGGCTGGGCGCGATGGGCTTCGTCTCGATTTCAATGAGAACACGGTAGGTTGTTCGCCGCGAGTGCTTGAACGGCTGCGGCAGTTGGGGCCCGAACAACTCGCAAGTTATCCCGAGCGCGAGCCGGTGGAAGCGAAGGTGGCTGACATGCTTGGGATCGCCGCGCCGGAACTGTTGCTGACGAATGGCGTGGATGAAGCGATCCATTTGCTCTGTCAGACCTACCTCGAAGCGGGCGACGAAGCGTTGATTGTGGTGCCCACCTATTCGATGTATCGGATTTATATGATGGCGGCCGGCGCGCGGGTCATTAACATTCCCGCGGGCAAGGATTTCGCCTTTCCCTGCGATGATGTTTGCGCCGGAATCACGTCGCGCACGCGACTGATCGCGATCGCGAACCCGAATAATCCCACCGGATCCGTTGCTCCGCCGGAAGAGTTGGCACGCATCGCACGCACTGCTCCGGACGCTGCATTGCTCGTGGATGAAGCTTACTTCGAGTTCTACGGCCAGAGCATTCTGGCCACGCGAAGCCAATTCCCAAACTTGTTTGTGGCGCGCACGTTTTCCAAGGCGTACGGGCTGGCCGGATTGCGCATTGGCATGCTGGCTGGGGATGAAGAGCAAATGCGTGCCGTGCGGCGGGTGAGTTCGCCCTACAACGTGAATGCGGTGGCGCTAGCTTGTCTGCCGGAAGCACTCGGCGATCAAGATTATGTCCGGCACTACGTATCAGACATTCGCGAATCGCGGGCGCGCTTGGAGCATGCTCTCGCGGCCAATGGAATTCAATTCTGGCCCAGCCAGGCAAACTTTGTGCTAGCGCGAGTGGGTGCGGCGTCTTCATTCGTCGAGCATATGAGACGGCGCGGCATTCTGGTTCGCGACCGCTCGAGCGACCATGGGTGCGAAGGATGCGTGCGCATCACGCTCGGCCCCCGTGAACACGCAGATCGATTGCTCGCCGCGCTGCAGGAAACGCTCGAAGAACTTTGCATTGGGCAAGGAGCATCGCGTCGATGAGAAAAGGAAACATCAAGCGTGTCAGCAAAGAGACGCAGATTCAATTGTCGCTCACCATTGAGGGGCGCGGACGCTATCGGGTGTCCACGGGCATTCGCTTTTTCGATCATATGCTGGAACTGTTCGCGCATCACGGTGGCTTCGACTTGAAGCTGAAGGCCCGGGGCGACCTTGACGTAGACCAGCATCACACGGTGGAAGATGTAGGCATCGTTCTGGGGCAGGCGTTCGATAAGGCGCTCGGCAGCAAGCGCGGTATTCTTCGTGCTGGCTATTTCTTGATGCCGATGGACGAAACCATGGGTATGGCCGCCGTCGATTTCTGCGGGCGCACTGCCGCCGTGGTGGACACCAAAGTGCGCACGCGGCTGGTAGGGGATTTGCAGGCGGAACTTGTCTACGACTTCTTCGAAGGTTTTGCCCGCGGCGCGCGGGCCAATGTTCACGCGCGTGTGCTTTATGGGCGATCGAGCCATCACAAGATAGAAGCACTGTTCAAGGCATTTGCGCGGGCACTGCGAGCGGCTTGCTGGCGTGATCGGCAAATGCTGGGACTGCTGCCCAGCACCAAGGGAGTGCTGTGATGATTGCGATCGTCGATTACGGCGCTGGCAATCTGGTTTCGGTGAAGAAGGCGCTGGATTGGCTGGGGCAGGAATGTGCCATAACTTCTGTTCCCGAGGAGGTGGCAAAAGCGGCGAAGATCGTCCTGCCTGGCGTCGGTCATTTTGCCTCCACTGCGGCGCTCGCGCGCTTAGGTTTGCAGAGTGCTATCGCGGAGGCCATCGGGCAGGGGACTCCATTTCTCGGCATCTGCGTCGGCATGCAGTGGATGTTTGAAGGGAGTGAGGAATCGCGTGGGACTTGTGGGTTGGGCCTGTTGCAAGGTGATTGCGAGCGCTTTCCCGCGAGCGTGAAGTCGCCGCATGTGGGGTGGAACCAACTGGAGGTCGCCCCGTCGTCTCGGCTCTTGCGGGGAATTCCGTCTTCCTCGTTTGTGTATTTCACGCATTCCTATCGAGCGCCACTCAGCGACACAACGGTGGCGTGCTGCGAGTATGGCGGCCGATTTTCCGCAGCGGTGGAAAGCGAGCACCTGTTCGGTGTGCAGTTTCATCCTGAAAAATCCGGGACGATTGGGTTGAAGATGCTGAACAATTTTTGTGCACTTTAATTTTGGCAATGTCCCATCGCCGCTGACATAAGGATCCTGATACTAAGTTCTGACATGCTGACGAAACGGATTATCGCTTGCCTCGACGTGGATGGTGGTCGTGTCGTCAAAGGCGTGCAGTTTGAGAATCTTCGAGATGCGGGCGACCCCGCCGAACTGGCCAAGTTGCATAGCGAATCGGGAGCGGATGAAATCGTGCTCTTGGATATCTCAGCAGCCAACGAGCGACGGGCGACTCTTCTTGAAACCGTGCGCCGCGCTGCGCGCCAGTTGTTTATTCCTTTTACTGTGGGCGGTGGCATTCGTACGCTGGAGGATGCCGCTGCCGTGTTTTCGGCGGGCGCGGACAAGATTAGCATCAATTCCGCAGCCCTCGTCGACCCGACCGTAATCACGCGCATCGCAGAGCGCTTTGGCTCGCAGGCCGTGGTCGTTGCGATCGATGCCAAGCGATCCGAAGGCATCGTGCACTGGGAAGTGTTCACCCATGGCGGACGAAAGCCCAACGGGCGTGATGCGATTGGCTGGGCACAGGAAGCGGAATCGCGGGGCGCAGGAGAGATCCTCCTGACCTCGATGGACCGCGACGGCACCGGTGCGGGCTTCGATTGCGAACTCACGCGTCGCGTGGCGGACTCGGTTCGAATTCCAGTAATCGCATCTGGCGGCGCTGGCGGCGCGCAGCATTTCGCGGAAGTCTTCACCGAAGGGCACGCCGACGCAGCACTGGCAGCGTCGATTTTTCACTACGGCTTCAGTCGGATCACAGACCTCAAGCAACAGCTGGGCGCGCAGGGAATTCCAGTGAGGTTGCCATGCTGATCCCTTCCATCGATTTGATGGGCGGCAAGATTGTCCAGCTGGTGCAGGGCAAGAGGAAGGCTCTGGAGTTCGACGACTTCGATGCGTGGGTCGCGCGCTTCTCAAAATATCCGCTGGTGCAGCTCATTGATCTCGATGCCGCTATGGGAGCGGGCGACAACAATCAGCTTGTGCGCTATTTCGCCCGGCAGCTGCCGTGCCAGGTTGGCGGGGGCATCCGCTCGCTAGAGGCGGCTCAGGCTGCGCTCACAACCGGGGCACAAAAAGTCATCATTGGTTCGGCGCTGTTCGCGGGGAGTAAATTGGATCAGAATTTCGCGGAGCGGTTAGCCGGCGCGGTGGGTTCCAACCGGCTCGTGTTCGCCGTCGACGCGGTCGGAGGCCGGGTGGCGATTCACGGATGGCAGAAAGTGACTGACGTGACGCCGCCGGAAATGATTCGAGCACTCGACCCGTGGTGTGGAGCGTTTCTTTATACTCACGTGGACACGGAAGGCCTATTGCTGGGCTTTCCGCAGGACGTGATCCGTCCGCTGCGAGCGGCTACGAGCAAGCAGCTCATCGCCGCGGGTGGAATCCGCTCACAAAAGGAGATCGATGCACTTCACGCCATCGGCGTGGATGCCGTGGTCGGAATGGCGATCTACCAGGGACTTTTGTCCGCATAATCCCGACGGTTTCCGATTTGACGCCAGTCAAGGCTCCGTGCTTCGATGAGAAGTGCCAAGCCACAAACCCTCTCTTCCGGTGGACGACCTTCTGCCGGAGATTATTCATTCTCTAAAATTACAGCCGAACCTGGTGATCGTTGCCGCTCCCGGCGCGGGAAAGACGACGCGAGTGCCGCCGGCAGTCCTAAGCATTGTCGGCGGGGAAGTGGTTGTACTCGAACCACGCCGGATTGCGGCACGGCTGGCGGCGCGTCGAGTTGCGTGGGAACTCGGCGAAGAAGTCGGCCAGACTGTCGGATACCAGGTTCGGTTTGAAGAGGCTGTAGGGCCGCGCACGCGGCTGCGATTTGTCACTGAGGGCGTACTCACCCGGCGGCTGCTCTCGGATCCACAGCTGGAGGGCGTGGCCGCCGTTGTGCTCGATGAATTTCACGAGCGGCACCTCGAAGGCGATCTCGCGCTGGCATTGTTGAAGCGCCTGCAACTGACGCGGCCCGATCTGCGAATCGTCGTCATGTCGGCCACTCTCGATGCCGATCCGGTCGCCAGATATTTGGGCGGTTGTCCGGTAGTGCGCTCCTCGGGAACATTGTTTGAGCTTTCGATCAAACATTTGCCATATTCCCCTGAGCCGCTCGAAGCACAGGTGAGGACTGCAGTGGAGTTGCTGATCAATACGACCCACTCCGGCGATATCTTGACCTTTCTGCCGGGGGTGGCGGAAATTCGTCGCGCCATGCGGGCTTGCGAAGTGGTTGCGCGTCGGGCCGGGTTGCTCGTGCTCCCTCTGCACGGCAGCCTGACTCCGCAGGACCAGGACCATGCGCTCTTACCAGCGTTGCAGCGCAAACTGGTTCTTGCCACCAATGTCGCCGAGAGCTCGATTACGGTAGAAGGCGTAAGTGCTGTAATCGATAGTGGCTTGGCGCGCTCCGCGACGTATTCTCCCTGGAGCGGTTTGCCTACGCTTCACGTGGGCCGCGTGAGCAAGGCTTCAGCGAAACAGAGAGCTGGACGGGCCGCGCGCACCGCACCCGGGATTGTTGTGCGCCTTTACACAGAGGAGGATTACTCACGCCGTCCGGATCACGATGCCCCTGAGATTTTGCGTAGTGACCTGTCTCAACTCTGCCTTGCTTTGCGCGCGCTGCGCGTCGCACATGTCAACGGCATTTCATGGCTGGATGCCCCGGCTGCAGCCGCAGTTCAACAAGCGGAGGCGCTGCTCGACCGCATCGGTGCTACCGGGGACACGACGCAGCAGTTGGTGCAGTATCCGCTTCCCCCGCGGCTGTCACGAATTCTTCTGGAAGCGTTGCGGCGCGGTGTGGGTGAGGATGGCTGTGCCGCAGTGGCCTTACTCGGGTCTGGCGTACACGCCGAAAAAAGTGATCTTCTCGCCTCCATGGATTTGGAGCAGGACCACAGAGTGCGACAGCACATCACACAGCTCCGAAGAATTGCCCGGACCTCCGGACAAGCTAATCATAATCGAGCGAAGCACAATGACGATGCGCTTCTCATGTCAGTGCTCGCAGGATTTCCGGATCGCGTCGCGCGGTTGAGATCCGGAAGTGAGGTGCTCCTGTCGAGCGGCGTATCGGCCGAGCTGGCAGGCGATCCTCCGCCGTATGAGTTCATGGTCGCAGTGGATGCCGAAGACCGGAAGGAGAAGACGCTGCCGCTTATCCGAATGACGGCCCGCATCGAGCCGGAGTGGCTGATTGACCTGTTTCCGGAGCGCGTGAAGGATCAATCGGGCGTGGTATGGAATCGAGTCGCAGAACGCGTGGATGCGGTGAGCAGACTGCTCTATGACGAGTTGGTCATTCAGGAATCACGAGGCGCGGTGCCGGACGCACAAGCCGCGGCGGAGCTGCTTGCTCAGAGGGCCCTGGAAGCCGGCATTGAGCGCTTCGTCGACGGCGACGAGCTGAATGAATTCATGGGAAGAGTTGAATTTGCCGGTTTCGAGATGCCGGATATTCCGCGGGCATTCCGTGAGTTGTGCGTCGGATTGAGGAGCTTTGCTGAGTTGAAGAAAGTTGGCGCCGGTTTTGTTTCAGTTCTCGAACAGAAGCTCGGCGCGCGCCGGCTCCGGGAGATCGCTCCGGCCAGCGTTCGCCTGCAGAAGGGCCGCGAGACTAAGATTCACTATGAGCGCGGCAAGCCGCCATGGATAGCGTCCCGCCTGCAGGACTTCTTCGGCATGCGCGACACACCGCGGATTGGACCGGAGCGAACGCCTCTGGTCGTGCACTTGCTGGCTCCGAACCAGCGGCCAGTGCAGACTACGACGGATCTGGCGGGATTCTGGGAGAGGCTTTACCCGGAAGTTCGCCGCGCACTGATGCGGCGTTATCCGAAGCACGCGTGGCCGGAGCGGCCGTGAGTTTTCACTCTTCGAGTTTAAAAACTCGTTCCATCCGTAGCCACTTTTCGCCGGCCTTGCCTTGAGGGAGCGTTTTCTGGAAGGTACTCATGAGCCTCTCCCACTCCTGAACTTTGGGGTTCGCTTGGTCCGCTCGGGCTTTCGCCTCGAACGAAAACGACTCGTTCACTTCCATGACCATGAACATGCGTGTGCCGAGCAAATAGATTTCCATGTCCTCGATGCCGGAGTCTCTGATGCTCCGTGTAATCTCGGGCCATATCTTTTCGTGATAGCGCTTGTATTCGGCGATCATCTGGGGATCGTCGTTCAAGTCGAGAGTGAGGCAGAAGCGTCGGTTCATTTGACCTCTGTTCGTAGGCACGACATAGCGTCGACCCGGCATTAGTTGGGATGTCTCATTCGGAGTTTTTCATGTCAGGGCGCGATCCAGGTGGACGTAGCCGCCGTCGATGAAAAAATGTTGGCCAGTAGTGTGGCTGGATTTGGCCGAGATCAGAAATACAACCGTCGCAGCAATCTCCTGCGGCGTGGTCATGCGCTGCTCGAGCGGAATCTTGGCAAGAATGTGTTTCAGCTTTTCTTCGGGATTCGGAAAAGTGTCAAGCCAACTGCGATAGAGCGGCGTCATGACCTCAGCCGGAATGACCGCATTGACACGAACGCTGTAGGGCAGAAGTTCCGCCGCCCATTCGCGAGTCAGCGCCATGATCGCGCCTTTCGAAGACGCGTAGCCCGACGTACCTCCCTGGCCAGTCACCGCCGTCTTGGAACCGATGTTGACGATCGCTCCGCGCGAGCGCTTCAAGTACGGCAGCGCATAGTGAGCTACGCCGTAGTAGTGCACCAGATTACGGTTGAGCGACGCAACGTACTCGTCGACGCTGCCATGCTCCAGGCCGACTTTGTCGTTCCGACCTGCATTGTTCACGACGGCATCGATGCGGCCGAAAGTCCCGGCAGCGTGCTCGACGGCTTCGGAACAGCTTTCCGAAGTGGTGAGATCCACGGTGACGAGTCCGCAGGTGATATTTGCAGTGTGCAGTTCTTCATGGAGTCGCTGGCCGGCCTCGGCATCGCGATCGACGATCACTGGAATGGCGCCTTCGGCGGCAGCCGCGCGGACAATCGCTGCGCCGATTCCTTTGGCGCCGCCCGTAACCAGAATGACTTTATCTTTAAGTTGCAAATCCATGAAGTAGCCTCGCAGATTTCGGCCTCGCAGATTCTAGCCTCGCAGGTTGAAGAAGCCGCCGTCGATGGGGTAATCCACGCCGGTGATGAACGCTGCCTCGTCCGAGCACAAAAACAGCGCCAGGGAGGCGATTTCCACGGGCTCTGCCATTCTTCCAATCGGTTGAGCCAGAGCGAGCTTCTCGAACATCTCTTGCTCACGTCCGGGATAATTCTTTTGCAGATAGGCGTCGACAAACGGAGTGTGAACCCGCGCCGGTGAAATGCAGTTACAGCGAATGTTGTGCGCGAGATAATCTCTGGCCACCGAGTAAGTCATGGCGATGACCGCGCCCTTGCTCATCGAGTAGGCGAAACGATCAGCCAGACCCGATGACCCCGCGATCGATGCCATGTTCAAAATCACTCCCCCGCCGGAGTGTTTCATGTGCCCGACCACGGCACGCATGCAGTTATAGAATCCTTTCACGTTGACTCGGACAACTTTGTCGAAATCTTCCGGGGTCGTGCTCTCGACGGTGCCGATATGCGAAATCCCTGCATTGTTGACGAGAATGTGAACGCGCTCTTCACGGAACAACAGCTGACATTTGGCATCCACGATCGCCTGGTCGGTCACATCGCACTGTTGAGACGAGGCGTTGCCGCCCGAGTCGGAAATGCGCTGGCAGGTCGCTGCCGCAGCGGACTCGTTGACATCCAGAATGCGAATCGCCGCGCCCTGGGCCGCGAATTTCAAGGCAATGGCCCGTCCAATGCCGCTTCCGCCGCCCGTCACTATGGCGACTTTGCCATCGAGCCGGAAAGTTTGTGAGCCGACGGTCGGGACGGTCACAACGAAACGCCTCGCTTCCAGGGGATGAAATCTTCCTGCGCTTTCTGCTCAGCCTT
>JBEKRY010000119.1:0-13931 GCA_049517555.1 Candidatus Sulfotelmatobacter sp.
GCGAGCCTGGTCAATCCTTACGGATGGCAGTTGCACCGGCATATTTATTCCTATCTTTCGAACCGCTTCCTGATGGATCACATTGACGAGTTTCAGTCGCCCAATTTTCATGGCGTGGCGCAGAAATGCTTTCTGGCGCTGCTGCTGATTGCGGTGGCGGTGCTGGCGGTGCGAGGGCGGGAGTTGCGCCTGAGCCAGGGGCTGACAGTTTTGTTTGCGGTGTATGCGGGGCTTTATGCGTCGCGGAATATTCCGGTTTCTTCGATTCTACTGGTGATGGTGATCGGGCCGCTGTTGCCGAGTGCGCGCTATGGCCGGGAATTCTTCGAGAGAATGACTACGGTCGAGGCGGGGCTGCGCGGCCACGTGTGGGCTATTGCCGCAGTTGTGGTTACTTTATTGATTGCGGTGAATGGCGGGCGGGTCGGGGCTGGTGTGCTGATGGACGCGCATTTCGATTCCAGGCGGATGCCGGTGGGGGCGGTGGATTATCTGCAGAAGTCTGGGTTGAAAGGGCCGGTGCTGAGTCCGGACTATTGGGGCGGGTATTTGATCTACCGACTTTATCCGGAGACTCGGGTCGTGGTTGACGACCGGCATGATTTTTATGGCGATGAATTCTTCAAGTCTTACTTGAAGATGATGCATGTGGAGCGCGGGTGGGAGGAATTTCTACAGGAACACTCAGTCGACTGCGTTGTAGTTCCCAGGGATGCAGCCCTTGCGAATGTTTTAGCCGAGACGCGGGGCTTCAAGGCTGTCTATACGGACGATACGGCGGTCGTATACTTAGAAATCGGAATCCCCGCAAATCCGTAGATTTGCATCCATGAACGAAAAAGTGGTTCATAGTTTTTTTATGAAGGCGACGGCCGTAGCAATCCTGGTTTGGTGGATGCTTGGCTTGGCGGCATGTTCGAGCTCTTCATCTTCTTCATCCTCTTCCTCTTCGGTGACCTCGATGGGCAATCCTGTGGGATCGAACTTGACTCAGGTAAGTTCGGATCCCTACACGATTCCGCCGGGGCAGCACGCGACTGAGGTTGAGCCGCATATGCTGGCGAACGGAAACACCCTGGTGGCGGCGTTTCAGACTGGACGCATCAGTCCGGGAGGCGCGACCGACATTGGATGGGCAACTTCCAGCGACGGGGGAACGACCTGGACTCATGGATTTTTGCCCGGACTGACGACGGGCGAGGGAACTGGGCCGTATGACGCGGCCAGCGATCCGGCCGTGGCGTATGACTCGAAACACGGTGTATGGATGATTGCGTCGTTGCCGATTTCGAGCTCCCAAACGCCGGCGGTGGTGGTGAGCCGGTCGACGGATGCGCTGACCTGGCAGAATCCGGTCAGTGTTGATGCGGCGTCTGCGAGTTCCGACAAGAACTGGATTGTTTGCGACAGTTGGGCGGGCAGTCCGCATTACGGCAATTGCTATGTGGAATGGGACGAACCTCCCTCGGACGAGATTTTCATGAGCGCTTCGAGTGACGGTGGGCTGACCTGGTCAGGGCCGGCGGCTACGGCGAATCTGGCGGACGGTATCGGCGGGCAGCCTCTGGTGCAGCCGAACGGGACAGTCGTGGTGCCGATCGAGACGTTTGTGACGACTGGCGTAAGTTCAACGAACTCCATTTCGGCCTTCAGTTCGAGCAATGGCGGGCTGAGTTGGACTGCGCCGGTGACCATCTCGAACATACAGGTGCACACCGATGCGGGAGGAATTCGCAGCGGGCCGTTGCCGTCGGCGGCCGTGGATGGCGCGGGGACGGTTTGGGTGGTGTGGGAGGATTGCCGGTTCCGGGCCAACTGTTCGACCAACGACCTGGTTTACAGCACTTCGACCGACGGCGTGACTTGGTCTGCGGTTACGCGCATCCCGATCGATGCTACTTCGAGTACGGTGGACCATTTCATTCCGGGGATTGGGATCGATTCGGCGACGTCCGGTGGCGGGGCGCATGTGGGGCTGCACTACTATTACTATCCGCAGAGCGACTGCGCGGTTTCGACCTGCCAGCTGTTTGTAGGCTACATTGCTTCGGCGAATGGCGGGGCGACGTGGAACGCGCCGGTGGAGCTGTCGGGACCGATGCTGGTGAGCTGGCTGCCGAATTCGCAGAACGGATTGATGGTGGGAGACTACGTTGCGACAGCGTTCACCAACGGCGTGCCGCATGGAGTATTCGCCGTGGCTTCGGCACTTTCGGGAACTGCTTACAGCGAGGCGACCTACACCGGGCAGGGGCTGACTGTCATTGCGGCGGGACAGCAGTTGTCTTCCGCCGGCGACAAACCGCTGCACAAACTCTCAGACACGATCGAGCAGGAGCGGCCGGAGAAGGGCGTGATTCCGCCGTCGCGTAGAGCTAAGCGAAGTGCAAAATGACTGCGAATCGTCATCGGGGGTAAACCATGGTGGCGGTGCCGGATTAGCCTGCCGTACTAACCTGCGTACCAACCTGCCGTACTAACCTGCCGTACTAACCTGACAATCGGGCTTTAATGGCCATGATCGCGATGATGACGGCCGCGGACGATTTCGAGAATTCACTGTCGGCGCAGGATTCCACTTCTCGGTCGACGGATTCTCCGGTGTTTGCCCTCTTGAGTAACTTCGCAGCGGCCAGGTGAAAGCGGGCGTGTTCATACTTCAGCTTCCTGTATTCGGGGAGCGCAGAGTGGCCTGCGCCGTCGCTGTAGATCCATTTTCCCAGCACGCATTTGTGGTCGACGCTCACGTCTGCGACCCGCAGGCTGCCGTCGTGCTTGGCCAGGGAGGTGCGCAGCTTGCGTTTCCACTTGCTGTGGAGGGTGACGGCTTCGTCAAAATCCATGGCGGCTCCGGGTGGGGAAGTTCCTGTTACAGATATCGGCAGGAATCGACGGAGGGATCAGGGAGCAATTGAAGATAGATGAGCGGGAGATCCTTCCCCTCGCCTGAAGAACGGCTCCGGTCAGGATGACGCCGCGCTTTTTGGAATGTCCCGCACCTTTGATGAACGCCTCGATGGGTGAAGATGCGATTAACGATTACAACCAGCTTAGAAGCGGTCGTTCTTAGAAGCGATCGTTGGTGTCGATGCCGAAGCCGAGGATCGCGGTGACTTCTACCGGCTGGTCGCCGCGTAGGGCGGGTTGAAACTTCCAGTTGCGCAGGGCGGCGAGGACTTTCGCGGTCATGGTGGCCGGACCGGCTTCGAGGACGCGGACGTTCTTCAAGTTGCCGGAAGCGTCGAGGGTGCAGGTGACCACCATGCGGGCTCGGGGGATGCCGTCAGGCAGATCGGTGCGGATTGCCGCGGGGGCTGTGAGCGTGCCGCCGGGATGGCTGGCCGCGGATTCATCGGCGAATTCCATGACCACGGTGCCTAGAGAAGTGTCGAAATACGTCGTGTATTTTTCGCCGCGCAAGAGGTTCTTGTAGGGCTCGAAGGCTCCGCCGGAAGTGGCTGTGGCGACGATGGTTACTCCGAGCGCCTGTTGCTTTTTTGCCGGGGAGTGTCCGGGCTGCTGTGGTTCGTTGCCCGAGGGATCTGATCCGAAGCTGGGCAGGCTGATGATGGTGGTGCCGCCGCTGATGTCAACGCCACGGACCGCTGGAGTTCCGGAGGGCGCGTTTCCGGCGCCACCGGGGCCGGCCGCCGGAGAGATGCCGCCGCGAGCGCTTGGGTCAGAGCCGTGTTCGTTATTCGCGTTTGGGACGGATTTTCCTGCTCCTGAAGCCGAGCCATTCATGCCGCTGCCGGGGCCGGTGCCGTGGCCAATGCCGGTGCCGTCGTTGGCGCCGCCGAGGCCTGGGTTTTCTTTGCCGGCGGGAGACATGGCCAGCGAACCGGTGCTGCTGCTGGGCAAGCCAACTTTGGGGCCGGGCTGGCTGGAAATCACCGCGCCAGCATTGGCGCCGCTGCCGGCGGTGCTGGGTGGGGCGGGGGCTGCGCCAGCATCAAGGGGCGCGCCGAGGCCTGCGCCTTTGCGGCTGAGACCGGAACCCGAGGCTGCAGAGCCTCCACCAATCGCTGGAGGTGGAGGCACGATATTGTTGGCGAGCAGGGTGCCGGACGAGACTCCCGCGCCCCCTGCGGTATTACCGGTGCCGCCACCGGCTGATAAAGACGGCGGAGGCGGAACCACGCTGGGCGCGCCGAAGGTTGCCGCCGAGGACGATGCCAGCGGGCGGTTGCCGGTGCCGCCGGTGACTCCAGTGGATGGCGGTGGAGCGACGACGTTTGAGGCCATCGATGGTCCCATGCCGTTGCGAGTGCCTCGCGACGTGCCGCCCGCGCTGACGGTCGGTGGAGGCGCGACCACATTGGGGGCGAGTGAAGTTCTGGCGCCTCCTGTTGGGCCGTTGGTCTGAACCG
The DNA here is from genome assembly GCA_049517555.1 of Candidatus Sulfotelmatobacter sp. Lineage (GTDB taxonomy): Bacteria > Acidobacteriota > Terriglobia > Terriglobales > Acidobacteriaceae > Sulfotelmatobacter. The sequence goes on from JBEKRY010000119.1 coordinate 4,371, forward strand.
CCGGGGGTGGAGGCACGACTTCGGTGGGGCCAAAGATTTTTCCGATGAGGCTGCTCAACAACGATCCGCTGCCGGATTGGGTTGGCGGAGGGGGCACAACCGTTTTCGAGGAATCTGGAATGCTGCCGCTGCCGCTCGCCGTACGGCGCATATCTTGCGAGACGTCGGTCGAGGGCGGGGGCGCGATGATGGTCGGTGCAGGCAAATTCAGTTTGGGATTGCCTGTGGCAGCGTGCTCCGGGGCTGAAACTGGCGGTGGGATTACGGCGGCGCTGGTCATCTGTACCGGCGAGCGGGAAATTTCACGGCTTATGCCGCCCGGCGCGGGCGGGATTACATTCGCGGCCAGTGCCGAGGTAGAGCGTGTGCCGTCGCGGACGACGCTTGGAGCGGGAGCGACCACCGAGGAATTGAGCGATGGAGAAGTCACTCGGCGATCCCGGGAAACGCTGGGGGCCGGGGGAATCGCTGCCGGAGCCAGGGCCGGAGCCACTAGCCGGGTGCTGCCGGAGACATTTGGTGCGGGCGGAATCAGCGTGGCGCTGAGATTGGGCGCCATGAGGGGCTGATCGCGGGTTACTGACGGAGCCGGTGCGATGACCGAGTCGAGTTGAACGCCGTTGCGGGTATAGTCGCGGACTGCATTCGGAGCCGGTGCGACTAACGTTGTCGCAAGATTTGGAAGGGCGCGGGTGGAGCGCAAGCCTTCGGTCGGCGGTGGGCCCGGATTGGGTTTGATGGCCAGCAGGTTCGCCACGGCATCGCGCGAGGAAGGAAGTTTGAGATTGGGAGCATCGACGACTTTCGGGACCAGCGATCCGCCGCGGGCGACCCGGATGGTCTGGGTGCTGTGGTGGGCTTCGTCTCCGCCGGCGTGGCCGGTGGTTGCAGCCTCAGCGCCGCCAAGATCTTCGGTGCGGGGGAGTTCGTCGCCGCTGTAGTAGATGACGTCGTGGCTGGAAAGTCTGGGCGCAACAAAGGGCCGCAACTCCGCGACTTTCACCTGGATGATGATCGCGGCAAAAATCAGAAATGCCTCCAGTAAATAAGAGGGCAGCATGATGCGCAGCGGGATCAATCCGAAGGGAGCTTCGCCGGCCAGCCGGCGTTCGGAACGCGCCAGGGCGGGGCGGATCGACTCGGTGAACTCGCGCCAGGGCGAGGACCATTCGACCAGGAGCTTGGGGGCGTCCTGAAGGTCGTCGTTCCGGCGGACGGGCTCTTCGAGTTGGAGAGTTGTGCTCACGAGGGCGGTACGGTCGCGTCCTTTTGGATCGTTATTTCGGTGCTCTTCATCTCTGCGATCGGCATTTCTGCGCCCGGTTTTTCTGCAGGCGTCAATTCTGTGGTCGGTATTTCTGTGGTCGTTCCTTCTACGATTCTGATCTCAATTTTATCTCCGACTGCGGTTCCTGTTTCAGCTGCGGTGCGGCACGGTAGTTCCAGCACGGATGCGGCTTGGGTACGGATCGGGGCGAAGCGCCAGGGCTGCAAGTCGCGCTGGATATGGATTACCTTCATCGCATCATCGAGATAAACCACGTCGATGGGGAATCCCATGCCAAGAGTATGAACGCCATGGCAGGGGACAATCCAGAGGCCGCAGCCATTACGGAAGTCACTCGATCGCAGGCCGAGCAGGCCGCGCAGGCGGGTCCAGTGCGTATCGGCGACGGACAGGGATGTGGCGAGGTAGGCCTGGCGGGTTTGATTGAAGGCTTGTCCCTGCGAGGAAAATACCGCCATAAATGAAAATGCTCCCCAGTAGCGCGCCGTGGTTTGGAGTCGCCTTCTTACTTGCCGCCCGAGACCGGGCCTAGCTGCCGGATCAACTCGATGACCGCCGGACCGATGGTTACGAAAATGATCGAAGGCAGAACAAATATCACCAGTGGGGGGACCATCTTGATGGTGGTCTTTGCAGCTTGTTCTTCGGCGCGTTGCCGGCGTTCCGTGCGGAGGGAGTCGGAATGCACGCGGAGGGCTTGGGCGACGCTGGTGCCGAAGCGATCAGTTTGAATCAGTGTACCAACCAGGGAGCGGATATCGTCAACCCCGGTGCGGTCGACCAGGTTACGGAGGGCTTCGGCGCGGGGCTTGCCGGCGCGCATTTCGAGGTTGACCAGATGGAACTCTTCGCTGAGGTCGGGGTGGGCGTGGTGGAGATCCTGGCCGACGCGCATGAGCGCTTGATCGAGCGCGAGACCGGCCTCGACGCAAATTACGGTGAGGTCGAGGGCGTCGGGCAGGCCGAGGCGAATGCGCTGCTGGCGGTCTTTGATCATGCGCTTGAGGATGAAGCGCGGCAGGAAAAAACCGAGACCGGGAAGGCCGACGATCAGGAAAAGGTTGTCGAAGCCGGCGAACAGCGCCACTCCGGCAAAGGCTGCCGCCGCCGCGAGAATACGCGCGCCGAAATAATAGTTGACGTCGATGGCGTCGCGGAATCCGGCCTGAATCAGCCAGGCGCGGGTGCGCGATACGTCCGCTGGAGACAGGGGGATGGCCCGGCTGAGGGGATCGAGTGCCTGTTCGATGCGTTCCCGCATGGCAGGCTTGTTTTCCGTTTGCTGTTGCTGCTGTTGTCCGCCGAGAGCGCGCAGGCGAGCGCCCAGCACGGAACTGGGGCTCAAGACCGCGGCTCCGAAGGCGAAGACCGCGCCTACCACCGTGACGAAGACAACCGCGACCAGAATCATGGGCAGCATGAGGGCACCTAAACCTGTTTCCTTAAACCGGTTTCCTTAAACCTGGATCCTTAAACCTGGATCCGAATGATCTTGCGGATCACGAAATATCCAACTGTTTGCAGGGTAATGCCGGCGACCAGTAGGGTGTGTCCAATGGGATCCGAGAATAAGGGCTTAATGAAGTCGGGATTCAGCACCAGCATGACGGTGACGATGATGGGAGGCATGCCCATCAGTAGTGCCATCGTCAATCGGCCCTGGGCGGTGTAGACGCGCACCTGGCGCTGGATCTTGAAGCGCTCGCGGATCACGTAAGACAAGTTGTCGAGAATCTCGGCCAGGTTGCCGCCGGTCTCGCGTTGCAGCATGACGGCGGTGACGAAAAATTTTACGTCGACCAGGGGCATGCGGTCGGTGAGATTGATGAGGGCGTCGCGGACCGGCATGCCGAATTTCTGTTCTTCGTAAAGCTGGCGAAACTCGCCGGAGACGGGCTCGGCGACTTCGTCGGTAATCATTTCGATGGCGGTGGTGAAGGCGTGTCCGGCGCGCACCGCGCGCGCCAGGGTGTCGATGGCCTCGGGGAAAAGTTCCTCGAATTTCTCGAAGCGCTTGTTGCGCCGGTACGAAATGTAGGCATAGGGGAGCACGAAGCCGAGCAGCATTCCTACCCACGCGGCTTCGATCCGCTTGGTGAAGGCGTATGCCGCGAATGTGGCAACGATTCCGGCCAGCGCCGAGAGCCCCAGAAAATTTCCGGCGCGCAATGACATTCCCGCTTGCGCCAGGATTTTTTGGATCTCGCCCACTCGCGCCGACCGCCGGAGCAGGGTGTCGAGGGCTGGAATCTGGCTGAGTTGCTCGTCCCGGAGCAGCGCAAGTTCTTCATCCGCTGCCAGTTCAGGCGCCTTGCGCTCGCTGGCCAGGCGTTCCTTGATGAGCCGGGCCTGGGCGTTGCGCTGGTCGAAAATCGAGCCTGCGGCAAAAGCCGCGAGCGCGACTACGACGAACACGAGGAGCGCGATTAAAACTGCGGGCATGGCGTTATCTCAGACTTACGATTAGGTCGCACAGCTATAAGGAAGCGAGCCAAACGCGCGATTATTGCGTCGCGGCTTTTCTCAATAGAAGCATCGCGACGCATCGCGCGGCTCGCCCAGATCCCTCGCTGCGCAAAAAACGCTTGCTCGGGATGACAATCAACTTGAGCCCCACCCATGATTTAGACCTCAGTTTTCGATTCGAACAACGCCGGCCGCAGGCGGGATCCCCCGGTCGCCAGCCTCTCGGCGAACTGCGGACGTATTCCGGTCGCGCGGAAAACGCCGCGAACCTTGCCACTCTCATCGACGGCGGTGCGGTCAAAAGTAAAAATATCTTGCATGGCGATGGAGCCTTCGTCCATTCCCGTAACTTCAGAGATCGTCATGACCTTGCGGGTGCCGTCGGAGAGACGAGCGATCTGGACAACAGCGTGCACGGCGGACGCGATCTGGTGGCGCACGGCGCGCTCGGGAATGTTGAGATTCGCCATGGAAACCATGTTTTCCACGCGAGCCATGGCGTCGCGCGGAGAGTTCGCGTGGACTGTGGTGAGTGAGCCCTCGTGGCCCGTGTTCATGGCCTGCAACATGTCGAAGGCTTCCTCGCCGCGGACCTCGCCAACCACGATGCGGTCGGGACGCATACGCAAACTGTTGATGACCAGTTGCCGCTGCCGGACTGCGCCCTTGCCTTCGATGTTGGGGGGGCGGGTTTCCAGGCGGACAACGTGTTCCTGCTTCAGTTGCAGTTCGGCGGCGTCTTCAATGGTGACGATGCGGTCGGAGTTGGGAATGTAGCCGGAGAGCACATTCAATACGGTAGTCTTACCGGCGCCGGTTCCGCCGGATACCAGGATATTCAGGCGGCCCTTCACCATGGCGGAGAGCAGTTCGAGCATCGACTCGGTGAGGGTTTGATTCTCGAGCATCTGGCGGGCAGTGACGGGATCTCGTCCGAAACGCCGGATGGACAGGCAGGGGCCGTCGATGGCGAGCGGGGGAATGATGGCATTGACGCGCGATCCATCGGCCAGGCGGGCATCGACCATGGGCGAGGATTCGTCAACCCGGCGCCCCACGCGCGAAACGATGCGCTCGATGATCTGCATCAGGTGGGCGTTATCTTTGAAGGACAGGCCGGTGAGTTCGAGTTTGCCGGCGCGCTCAATGTAGACGCGGTCGAACCTGTTGACCAGGATGTCGGATATGGTGTGGTCTTTCAGCAGGGGCTCGAGTGGGCCGAGGCCGAAGATTTCGTCGAGAATTTCACGGGAGAGGCGTTCGCGCTCGGCAAAGCTGAGGGGCACGACTTCGCCGTTGACGACGGTGCGAACGATGATCATGACTTCATCGCGCGCGGAATCGCCGGAGGTCTTGCCGAGCTTTTCTAAATCCAGACGGTCCAGGACTTTGCGATGCAGGTCGGACTTAATCTGCTGGGGGTCGGTGCGCTCGAAGGATTGAAGATTTGCCATAAGACTTCTTTGTTCGGCCGCGAACCTCAGGGGCTAAAGCCCCACTCGATGCCGCTTGTGTGGCGGCACGACTTAAGTCGTGCCCTTCCCGTCTGTGCTCCACTCCACGGCTACGGCTGGACCGAGTCAAACCTAAACTGATTTGAACCTAAACTGATTTGAACCTAAACTGACTTAAACCTAAACTGACTTAAACCTAAACTGATTTAAACAGCGACCACCTTTCGCGCTTCACCTCGACATCGTTGCGGGTTAGCTCCTCGGCCAGTCCGGCGAAACAGCGGGCGATCTCCGAATTTCGCTGATCCATGACGGGCGTGCCCCGGTCGATGGCTCCGGAAATAGCGAAATACTGGTTCGGGATCCTCCATAACAGTTTAGCCCCTACCGCCGCCTCAGCGTCTGCCTCACTGAAGCCCGCGACTTTGCGAAAGCGATTCAGCACCAGGCGGACGCGTTCGCGGCTTCCGGTCTCGCCTAAATACTGCTGCACCCGGGCCGCGCTCCAGAGCGAAGCTACATCGCTGCAGGCCACGAGCAGAACGATTTCCGAAAGACTGGCGACCAGACGGCTGGCCGGGTCAAACCGCGACGAGCAGTCGACCACGACATAACGGTAATGCGTGACCAGCATGTCGAAAAGCTTTACAAACTCCGCTGTCGAGGGATCGACGGCGGCGGGCACGTTGGTCCCGGCCAGCAATTGCAGGCCGCCGCTGTGACGGGTCATGAAACTTTCAAGCAGGGAAGCATCCATGCGGTGAAGATTGCGGGTGGCGTCGGCTACCGTGAAACTCGGTTTGAGATTCATGTGCAGCGCGGCGTGGCCGAGGGGAGCCATATCCACCAGCGCCGTTTGTCCATAGGTCTGCAAGGCCAGCGCCAGATTGACAGCTACCGTGGTCGCGCCATTTCCACCCTTTGCATTGATGACGGAGAAGACTTTGCCGCGGATGCCTTCCTGACGTCCCCGGCGTTGGGAGGCCTGCAGGCGTACAAACGCGTCGATCAGGTCCGCAGTATTCGCCGGACGCTCGATGAATTCGCGGGCGCCCGCGCGCATGGCGTTGACGATGACCTGGGGTTGGCTCAGATTGCCGATGGCGAAAATGGCGGAGTCGGGCATCTCCTCGTGCAGAAGTTCAATGGCGCGCAGAGCAAGAGGAGGGTTGTCGGCGGGAATGTCGACCAGGGTGACGTCAGGATTGGCGGCGCGCACCCGGCGGGCTACAGGATCGGAGGCCGTAACCGGAAAACTGGCGCAAGTGTGTACGGTGCGACCCACAGTAGTGCCATCGACCAGCACCTGCAGGACCGCGCGCTGTTCGTTGTCCGTGGCGACAATGACGACTGACAATTCTGGCATAACAACTCTGCGGCTTTTATTCCTTACGGGCCCGCGGACCCTTTAGTGCTGCAGTTCGGCTATCCCTTATCGAACCTTTGTTGTCGAATCCGCTACTTGCTCTTGTCGAACTTATCGTCGTTCACAAACGGCTTCGGATTCTTGGGCAGGGCAGGCTGCTCCGTGCTGGGAGAAATGCGGTGCACCGTGCATAAGACCATCAATTCCGAATTGCTTTTCTGCAAGCTTTTGCTGCGGAAAAAATTTCCCAGGATCGGAATGTCGCCGAGCCCGGGAATCTTGTTGTAAATGTCGGTCACCCGGTTATCCATGAGGCCCGCGATCACAAAGCTCTGGCCATCCTGCAATTCAAATTCAGTTTCGGCTTTGCGCGTGCTGAGCGCGGGGACGGTAAATCCGGAGATGGTCAGAGCGTCGGCGAAGTCGAGCGTGCTGACTTCGGGCGCGACCTTCAGGTGAATATTGCCGTTGGGCATAATGACCGGAGTGAACTGCAGCCGCACGCCGAACTCCTTGAATGAGATGGTCACCGCCGTGAAGCCGGCGCCGGGCTGCACGATGGGGAAGGGGAATTGACCTCCGGCGAGAAAGCTGGCTTCCTTGCCATTGACTGCGATCAGATTCGGCTCAGCGAGGATCTGCAGAAGATTCTTGGTTTCAAGAGCCTGGATGACGGCGCCGAAGTTAATGTCCTGGCGAAACAGAAACAGGTTCAGAACATTGCTGATGGTCGAAGCGGTAGTGGTATTGTTGGCAGGATTCTGTTGGCCAGGGTTCAGGGTTTGTGTTCCGACGCCGCCGAATTGGCCGGTGGTTACTGTGCCAATGGTATTCGCGGCTCCCGTGGAAATAAAATTGACACCTAACTGAGTCAGGGCGGTGCGGTCGACTTCCGCAAACTTTACTTGCAGCAAAACTTCTTGCGCGCCGACCGGCCCGAAAGTTAGCACGTTCACGACCTTCGGAGAGTAAGCGCTGGCCAGTTCTCCCGCGCGCTTGGCCACGTCTTCGGTGGAAACATGGCCGGAGAGAACGATCGCAGCGCGCGACGGACTGACCGTAATCTGCTCATCGGGGAAGACGCGGTGTTCTTCTTCGGCGCAGGCGCTGACGTCAACATCGACGCGAAGGTCGAAGCTGCGCGAGCGCTCCAGGGTATCCCAAATAATCAGAGATACTTCTCCGGGAGCCTTGCCATGAACCAAAATCTGAGTTGGCGTTACGACCTGGACGAACGCGATCGTTGGGTCGGTGACTGAAATACGGCTGACCCGCTCCGTGGTATTGATGAGCAACGACTTGCCCACCATCACCCGCAAGGGCGCCGAACCCTGGGGTTGGGACTGCGCGGGCAGCGTCGTGGTCTGGGTGCCGATGGGTGCGGGAGCCTGAGCCGGAGTGTCGGACTGTCGCAGAATTTCTGAAAATGCGGGGATGACAAACCCGGTGAACGCCAGAGCGGCGAATACCAGAGCAGCGAACACCAGAGCCCAAGGCGAAGACGAGCGAACTTTCATTTTCAGATTCCTCTCCCTGTGAGGAAACGAGTAAAACCTGGTCCAGCTTGGAAGATCGAAATCGAAATCGAATGCACGATGCTCAATTCCCGCCGCAATTATCCTCCGAGCATTTTACGACTTCCGGTTTCTTGTCGCCCTGGTAAACCTCGATGCTGACGCCGGTGGAAGGCGGTGGAGCAACCGGCGTGACGGTCTTGGGCGCGGTGTGATGAACGACGGGTGCGGCGGTCACGGGTATGGGTGTTCCCTTATAGAGGCCGCGGGAATTGGAGGATGCCACTTCGTCCTGCCGGGTGTCGAGCGGGTTGCGCAGAGCGAGTTGAATATGACCCTCGGAACTGGCGAGGGTGAGCCGCTGAGCGTCATCGGGCGAGACCAGGAGCGTGATGACGGCCGTATTCTGGGCTTCGCCTGTAGCCGTTCGTTCCAAAGTATGGCCGGAGGCCAGCACTGCGACATTCTGCAGAACGGTGGTCGTCTGCTGCTCGCCGCCGGCGCCCGGGGTTCCTGTGAGCAGCACGTCCACGCGAGTGCCGGGCGTGACGAATCCAGCTACGGACACGACTTCATTCACCTTGACAGAAACCGCTCTCATTCCAGGAGGGATCAGCGAGGGCAGCCCGGACCCGGCATTCTCGCCGGCCAGTCGGTTGGGCAGGATGAATTCGCCTTTGGAAATGGGGACGATGACACCGTGGCCTAATACGTCGGCACGTTTTCGGGGCGCACTGGGCGGCAGGTCCGCGGCGGGGATACGAATTATTTTTATATCGTGCTCGTCTACCCTGGCCCCAACCTGCAGATCCTCGGCCGCCACAATCACGTCTACGCCGGCGTCCGTGGAGCCCGTTTTCGATTGCAAGTTCTTGTAGACATACACGCTTGCCAGGAAGCCAAGCGCGAGTGCCAAGACCCCGATCATCAACAAGCGTGTACGATTCATACTGCTCCCTTACAAGTCACACCACTGGCGGCGCAACCGAGTGCCAGCGCCCTGCGAGCGTCGCCACTTAATTCGCTAAATCTTGCTAACCATTTTCGCTTACTTATTTTGATAGCTTATTTCGCTAACCAGCGTTTTGCTCACTACTGGATGGAACTGGCGACCTGGGAGAATACGTTGTTGGCATTGGACCCGATCAGCTGAACGGTTCCTACCACAATGACGAGAATCACCGCCAGCATAACCGCATACTCCGCGATATCTTGGCCTTCCTGTTCGCACCACAATCTGCGTGCAAGCTGCATATACATACCTCGTTGTTCTTGTTTCTTTTAACTTTTTGGCGATCGAGCCAAATCCACCCACAGAACTATGCCTGAAACACCCAGGATTTCGCCACTCGACCTGGCTAATCATACCTTGCAATCTGACGGAAAGGACGTATTTTCTTGCAGACCGGACCCAAAAAGAGATTACCGCCGGGTGAACCACCCAGATACTCAAGAAGGCCCCGGGGGCCACAA
>JBEKRY010000120.1:0-13909 GCA_049517555.1 Candidatus Sulfotelmatobacter sp.
ACAGCGTCGACGTCTTCGCCGTTGACGTGGAAAATCGGAATCGACTGGCGGCGCGCGATGCAGGCGGCGAAGCGCGTCGAGTGCTCTTCGGTATAGCTCGTTGTAAATCCTAAGAGATTGTTGACGATGACGTGAATCGTCCCGCCGACGGTGAAGCCGGGGAGGTCGGCGTAGTTCATGGTCTCGGCGAGAATGCCTTGGCCGGCGAACGCGGCGTCGCCATGGACCAGCAGCGGGAGATATTTTTCAGCTCCGCCTTCACCGGTGCGGTCCTGTTTGGCGCGGGTGCGGCCGACAGTGACGGGGTCGACGGCCTCGAGATGGCTTGGGTTTGAGACCAGATGGATGTGAACTTTTCCGCCGCTGCGGGTTGTGTATTCGCCGGTCGCGCCCATGTGATATTTCACGTCGCCGGAGCCGAGGACGCTGCGCGGATCAACGTCTTCGAAGCCGGCGAAAATTTCCTGGGGTGGACGTTTGGTTACGTGGGCCATCACGTTGAGGCGACCACGATGGCTCATGCCCATGACTAACTCGATTGCGCCGAGACGAGAGCCGGTGTCGAGAACCTCGTCGACCAGCGGGATTAGCGCGGTTACGCCTTCGAGCGAGAAACGCTTGCTGCCGAGGTAGCGCTGCTGCATGACCTGCTCGAATATGTCTCCGCGGGTGAGGAGGTCGAGGATGCGGTTGTGGTCTTCCTCTGGAGCTTCCGATTCCATGCGGTCGTAAATCCACTGCCGCCGCTCGGGAGAGTAGATGTGATTGATCTCCACGCCGATGGTGCTGGAATAAATGGCGCGAGCTTCGCGAGCGTACTCCCCTTCGCTTTCGAGTTCGGGGGCTTCGCGGTGGCGGAGGAATCCGAGGGGGTCGAGATCGGCTGCGAGGTATCCCCATTGACGGTAGGCGGCGAAGATGCGTTCGCGCTCGGGGTTGGAGGTTTCGGCGACGGCGGCGCGGGAGCTGCCATTGGAAGATTTTGATTTCGGAGTCATGAGTTCGGATAAGAATCCAAGTACTAGGATAAAGGATGAGGGGATGAGCGCGCAGGATTCGGGGAGCCGGGTGGATCAAAATCCCCACCCACTGGCGGAGAACGCGAGAAGGGTGGGGCACCGCTGATTGTTTATGTGGGACCCGGGCCCGACATGAGTACCGTGATTACCCCACCACTTTGTAGGGGCGCATCATTTCGTTGTCTTCGTGTTCCAGGACGTGGCAGTGCCAGACGTAGCGGAATTCGTCGCCGGGTTTCGCGACCGTGCCTGAGGGAAGATCGAACTTTGCGATAACTCTCGTGATTAGTCCGCCGTAGGTTTTCACTGTGTCTTTCCAGGCGGGGCGTTCGTTCGACTCGGGCGGCATCGGGATGCCGACGGGGTTCAGCTTTCCCGTGGTCATGTAGGTTTTTACGTCGAAGGGCTGGCGGTTGAGAATCTGGAACTGTACGAGATGAAGGTGCATGGGATGGACGTCGCCGGTGGCGTTGGCGAAGGACCAGATTTCGGTGGAACCGGCTTTGGGATCTTCGGTGATGGGGTCGTCCCAGTGTTTTTGGTCGAGCAATCCGATCATGGTGTAGCCGTCGGGCTTGCGGTCCATTTCGGTGAGGGCGAGTATTCTTTCGCGGACGGCAGTGGCGGGGTTCAGGGGAGTCCAGGGAACCAGCGTATCGGGGAGAGAACTTGAGTCTTTGGCGGCGAGCGGTTTGGTGACTTTGAAGAGCATGACTTCGGCGGGGACGATTTCTCCGCCGCGGGCGTAGGGAGCCTGGGCGTCGTTGACCAGGGCGAGGTTCATGCCCTTGTGCTCGGAAAAATCGATGACGAGATCGAAGCGCTCGCCGGGGGAAATGATCAGGTAGTGCAGGCTGACGGGTGCCGGCAAGAGGCCGCCGTCGGTGCCGATCTGGCGGAAGGGTGGAGCGTCGGCGGGACGGCCGTTGCGTTTGCCGGCTTCGTCGGCGGGGACGAGCGTGAGGTGATAGAAACGCGAGTTGGAACCGTTGATCAGGCGAAAGCGATATTTGCGGGGTTCGACTTCCAGGAACGGAGTTGCTTTGCCATTTACGCAGATGGTTTCGCCGAAAAATTCCTGCATCCACATGGGATGCGTGCCGTTTCTTGCGGGAGGATAGAGCAGCGTGCCGTCGGAGGCGAAGCTGCGGTCCTGAATCAGGAGCGGGATTTCGTACGCGCCGCTGGGCAGGTTCAGGGCGTCTTCGACTTCGTCGCGAATTAGATACATGCCAGCCATGCCGGCATAGACATTGAGGCGAGTGATGCCGAGAGCATGGTCGTGATACCAGAGCGTGGTTGCGGCTTGATCGTTGGGGTGATGCGTTGGATTGGCGCCGGGGACGGCGCCGAACTTGCCGTCGGGCGTCACCCACGAATCGGGATAACCGTCGCTTTCCGGCAAGACCTGGGCGCCGTGAACGTGGGTGACGGTGCGGACTTCGGGAACGCCGGGTTCGCTGCCGTGGATGGTCGGGTCAATCGGGAGGAAATGTTTGAGTGGGAGTTCGTTGGTCCATTTGATCGTGAGCGGCTGGGCGCGGCGGACTTCGAAGGTTGGGCCGGGCCAGGTGTTGTTGTATCCCCAGAAAGTAGTGGGGGGAAGATCGCGGTGAACTTTTTGACGGAAGGGGCGGATGTGAACGGGGACGGCGGCTCCGGATTGCGAAGGGCGGATGACAGGAGGGATGGGCAGCGGATCGACGTAGTTGGCAAGAGATGCTGGCTTCGGCCCCGAGGGAGCGATGAGGACGGGAGCGGCTAAGGTGCCCGCTTGAGGCGGGGCGGGAGCGGTTGGCATGGACATCTGCTGCGGACGGTCGGTGAGCATACTTGCGCTGGCATAGGCTCCGAGGCGCAGCAAATCGCGTCGGGTCAGAGGCAAAAGAAAGGGTCTCCTTGGGCGATGGACTGGATAAGACGGCTTGTACCTGCTAGTTAGAATTCTTGCACTGAACTGGGAGTAAGGGGGCGGTGCTTTGTGAAAATCTGATGAAAATCCAATGGGAGCTAAGTTTTCGGGCGGGAGATCCTTCACTTCGCCTGAAGAACGGCTCCGTTTGATTGCATAACGACGTTGGATAACGCAGCGTTTTTTCCCGGATCGATGCGCCGTGCGTTGCAATCGCTACAAAACCGAGAAATAAGACCGGCCAGGGATTAGCTCCTGGCCGGGTCTCATCTGCCAATCGGTTTGGCTTACGCTTCGTCCTAATGTTTGGTCGAGGCGACTGCCGTACCGAAGTTAAAGGCGTCGAACAGATCGTCGATCGCCGGGCTGTTGGTGGGGACGTACGGGTTGCCGGCAGCGGTGGTCGGGTTGGGGTCGTTGTCGCGGCTACGAGCGGTCAGCGGACTCAGGCCCCAATTCCGTTCGATGAATTTGATAATGGAGACATGGTCGCCGTACGAATGGTTGACGATGCCGCCAGTGCTGTAGGGCGAGACGATCAGCAACGGGATGCGGGTTCCATCGCCGAAGAAGTCGACAGGCTGGATGTAGCCGGAATCATAGTAGCCGCCGCCTTCGTCCCAGGTGATGAATACCGCGGTGGTGGCCCACAGAGCCGGATTGGCCTGCAGGGCGTTGATGATGTTCTTGCTGAAAGCCTCAAAGACATCCAGTTTGGAAGAGGCTGGATGGCCGTCCGAGGGCCAGCCCGGCTTCACGATGGAAACTGCCGGAAGCGTTGACGCCGCGATGTCCTGATACAGGATCTTTGAATCCTGAATGTGCTCGTTGCGCAGTTTGGCGTTGGTCATGATGTCGGTGGCGTAGTTGAACGGGTTGCAGATGTTGCAATAGGTGTCGAACGGGTTGGTCTGGAGCGGGTCTTTTATGTAGTGGTCCCAGCCGTCGCCGTAGTACTTCCAGGAAACGTTGGCTTCCATAAGGGCATCGCCGATGTGGCGAACCGAGGTTCCGGGGACGACAAAGGGGCCATTGCCGAGAGCGGAAGTGCCGTCACCGTTGTAGCCGGGGTTGTAGTTGTTGAGGATGTAATAGTGCCCGGTATCGCAATTGGCCGCGATGGGGCGGGGCAGAGCTTCCAGATAGTTGACGATGGCAGGAACGCCGGGCTGGGTAAGATCGGCGCAGTTGACGTAGCTGCCGCCGCCGGTGCCGCCGGAACCGCCGTAACCGTCGTCGTCATACCAGTTGTTGGTATTGGGCTGAGGATTCGGGTTTTCAATCTGATTGGACGGGGGCGCTAGCGCGTTGCCGTTGCCGTCGCTGTACCAGATGGAATCGGCGTAGCCGAATTCAATGTGGTTGGCCATGGTTCCGCCCATCACCGACTGGTGGAAGTTGTCGCTCAGCGTGTAATTGTCGGCCAGGCTCTTCATATAGGGAGCGTCGCCATGCTGCACGTTGAAGAATTCCATGGAGGTGGAACCTTCCCCGGTGGAGAGGTAGCTGGTGGGAGGAGTGGTGTAGCCGCTGGAACCATCGCTGCCGGCGCCAATGGTGACTTCGACCCAGGGGAACAAGTCGCTCAGGCAACCGCTGGGGTTGCTGGTGGTGATGTAGGCCGTGCTGCAATCCGCTTGCTGCCACATCTGATAGAAGCGGTGCACGGGGCTGTTGGCGTAGGCACTGTAGGGAACTGACGGCGTCAATTGGAACGTGCCTTCGGGCAGATCAAGCACATTGGGGATGCGCGTGTCGGGCACAGTGTAGGCGGAGAGTCCAGTCCCGCCAATGCTCAGATCGTAGTAGCCGGACGCGGCAAGCTGGCCTGGTTCGGTCACAGCCGCCTGTTGAGGCGATGAGAAGTAAGGGGTGGTGGGGCCGCCCGCGACAACGGGCGGAATGTTGGTGTAGAGGCTCTTTCCGCCGGGGCTGATGGCGTAAGTGGTGCTGTCGACCGCGCTGTATTGAGCGGAGAGAGAATAGTTCGGGCCTTGGCTTCCGTCGGCGTTGACGATGCCTTTGGACAGGAGATTCGAGACAGTCTGTCCATTCTTGGGCTGGTAGGTTGCGAAAATGTGATCGAAGCTGCGGTTTTCACCGATGATTACGATGACGTGCTGGATGGGAGATGCAGTTTGTTTTTTTTCGGCTGGGGGTTGAGCAGCCGCGGGAAGCGGTGCTCCGAGATTAGCGGTGAGCGCAACAAGACTCACGCCAACAGCGAGGTGCTGCCTGATTTCGGTCAGCAATCCGGTTTTAGACATGGTTGTTTCTCCTCCTAGGAGAGAGCTAGAGGTGAAGGTAGCCGGGGATCGGTTACGGGGAGGTGACACAGCGATGAATTGAAGGTTAATAGAAATCCACAGGCACGGGGTGGGGGTGCGGGAGGTAAGGGTTGGGTTTTCAGCGGGTTGGAGAGAGTTTGTGAAGAAACGTCAAGGTCAGGTTACGAAATCTGCACAGGCGGAAAGCCGGGGTGGCGGATTCCTCGTGTCTCGCTTCGCTCGCGCGTCGGAATGAGGGGGAGTAGTCGCTACAGCGAACTCCTCGAGGTGAGCGTTTATGATTCTCGGGAAGAAAATTATGAAGACTAGTGGCGTTCCAACTCTGCTGGGGATTCCGTTCGATGGTTGTTCTTCCTACCTGCGCGGGGCCGGGGACGCTCCTGGAAAGATTCGAAAGGCGCTACGCTGTGATGCTTCGAACTCATGGTCGGAGTTGGGCGTCGATCTGGGCGTCGCGGGAGTCTACGAGGATGCGGGGGATCTGGAGTTTTCTGAAGCGGGCGGGTTTGCGGCGATTGAGGCTGGAGTGGGAGCGTTGATTGATCAGGGGAAGCGGCCGGTCCTGCTGGGCGGCGATCATTCGATTACGTATCCGATCGTGAAGGCGGTGGCGCGGCAGCATGGGGACCTGACGATTTTTCATTTTGACGCGCATCCGGATTTGTATGACGAGTTTGAGGGGAACCAGCTGTCGCACGCGTGTCCGTTTGCGCGGATCATGGAAGCCGGGTTGGCGAAGCGGTTGGTGCAGGTGGGAATTCGCACCATCAACCGGCATCAGCGCGAGCAGGCGCAGAGGTTTGGCGTGGAAGTGGTGGAGATGCGGGCGCTGCCGGCTTACGAGAAGTTGAAGGCGGCTGGGCCGGTTTATGTCACGTTCGATATGGATGTCCTCGATCCGGCGTTTGCGCCGGGGGTTTCGCATCGCGAGCCGGGAGGGATGTCGGTGCGGGAGGCGATCGCGCATCTGCATGGGATTGAGGGGGAGATTGTGGGAGTGGATGTGGTGGAGTACAACCCCGTGCGCGATGTTTCGGGGGTGACCGCGACTGTGGCGGCGAAGATAGTAAAGGAAATCTTGGGGAAGATGATTGCGGGATGAGGCGGACAGCAGGTTCCTCCTGTCTCGCTGCGCTCGCGCCTCGGAATTACAGGTCCCGCTGTGATTCGGGCTATGGGATCCGGCTACCACAGAGGACACAAAGGACACGGGGGAAACCTTCCGGATTGGGAAGCGGATTATTTTGCGTCCCTGCCGGGAGTTGGGGAATCTGTAGATGGACGCTTATTGACTTATGGCAAATATTCATCAGTTCAACATTCAACATTGGGTAACAAAAGGCTTGCTGACTGCGGGTTTGGCGGTCAGCGCGGCTGGCCTGGGTTGCTCCTCGAACGCGGCCCAGAATCCTCATGCGGGTGCGCCCCAGGGCATGCCCGTTAAGGTGCTGGAGGCCAAGGCGATGCCGGTCGACGACGCGACCGAGTATGTGGCCACGATGAAGTCGCGGGATTCGGCGGTGATTATGCCTCAGGTCGAGGGGCAAATTACCCAGATTATGGTGCATTCGGGCGACCGTGTGGAAGCGGGCAGTCCGATGATCGAAATCGATCCCCTCAAGCAGCAGGCCACGGTGCAGAGCCAGGAGAGCGCGCGGGCGGCGCAGCAGGCGAACCTGATCCTGGCGAAACAGCAGTATCAGCGGACGCAGGGGCTCGCCGCCGCGGGGGTGGTGAGCAAGCAGGAATTAGACCAGGCGAAGTCGACCCTGGACGCGGCTCAGGCTCAGATGGATTCCCTGGCTTCGCAGGTGCGCGAGCAGGAAGTGCAACTGCATTATTACCGGGTCGTCGCGCCGCGCGGCGGGATTGTGGGAGATATTCCAGTGCGCGTCGGAGACCGCGTAACTACCACGACGCAATTGACGACTGTGGACCAGCCGGGAAGCCTGGAAGCCTATGTGTATGTGCCAATCGAGCACTCGGCGCAACTCAAGATGGGGTTGCCGGTGCAGGTGATTGACGCTGACGGCAAGGTTCTGGCCGATTCGCGGGTCAGCTTTATTTCTCCGCAAGTGGACAACACAACTCAGACCGTCCTGGTGAAGGCACGCATTACCAATGGAAACGATGCGCTGCGGCAGTCGCAGTTCATTCGGGCGCGGGTGGTGTGGGGAACGCATGAAAACCCGGAAGTTCCGATCCTCGCTGTTTCGCGGCTGGGGGGACAGTATTTCGCGTTCGTAGCCGAAGCTCAGAACGGCGGATCGTTCGTGGCGCGGCAGAAGCCGCTCACCATAGGACAGACCGTGGGCAACGACTACGAAGTGCAGGACGGGATTAAGGCTGGGGACAAGATCATTGTCTCCGGGACGCAGTTTCTGCTGGATGGGGCGCCGGTAATTCCGCTGAGCTAGCGGCTTCCGGCTTTCGAGTTTCAAGACTTCAGATCAAGCATTTGGCAATTGGCATTGAACACTTCGCGGTTCCGGGTGTAATGCCGAACACCTGCAAAACGCGGGGCGGCCAAATGCTAAGTGCTAAATGCTGGCTTCACCTGCTGTGAGGGGCACGGGTTCTCATGTTCGTTAGGTTCTTCATTCAACGCCCGGTGTTTGCGTCGGTGTGCGCGCTGCTGATTGTTCTGGCGGGTGCGGCGGTGATTCCCACCCTGCCGATCGCGCAGTTTCCGAATCTGGCGCCGCCGCAGGTGGCCGTGACCAGCGTCTACATTGGCGCGAGCGCGCAAACGGTGGAAAGCGCGGTCACGATTCCCATCGAGCAGCAGATCAACGGTGCGGAGGGGATGAAGTACGTCACTTCCACCAGCGGCAATGACGGGACGAGCACCGTTACCGCGACGTTCGATCTAACCCGCGATCCGGATCTGGCGACCGTCGACATTCAGAACCGCGTCAACACAGCGCAAGGACGGCTCCCAGCCGCGGTGAAGGCCGTTGGAATCACGACGGCGAAGACCTCGCAGAACTTCGTGTTTGGCGCGGCCGTATACGCCGATAAGGACAAAACCGGTAAACAGATCTACTCAACGCTGTTCCTGAGCAATTATATCGATGTGTACGTGCGCGATTCGCTGAAGCGCATTCCGGGAGTCGCGGATGTGATTATTTTCGGCGAGCGCAAATATTCGATGCGGTTGTGGCTGGATCCGGGGCGGCTGGCGGGACGGTCGCTCACCGCTGGCGATGTGGTCAGTGCGCTCTCGGAACAGAACGTGGAAGTGGCGGCCGGACAAGTGGGACAAGAGCCGGCGATGGCGGGACAGCAATACCAGATCAGCGTACGAGCGGTAGGGCGGTTGAGCGAACCGGCGCAGTTCGAGAACATTATTCTGAAGACGAACGCCGATGGCACGCTGGTGCGGTTGAAAGACGTTGGCCGCGCGGAGCTGGGTGCGGAGAGCTACGCCAACGATCTGCAGTTCAACGGGCAGGATGCCATCGGAATGGCGGTCACGCAACTGTCGACCGCGAACGCGCTCGATGTGGACCGCAAAGCCATTGCCGAAATGGACCGGCTGTCGAAGAGTTTTCCTCCGGGCATGCACTTTAAGGTCGCCTTCGATACGACGGATGCGGTAGGCGAGGGCATTCGCGACGTAGTTTACACGGTGGGCTCGGCGATCCTGCTTGTCGTGCTGGTTATCTTTATTTTCCTCGGCGACTGGCGGACGACGATGATTCACTTTATTGCCACGCCGGTTTCGCTGATCGGTACCTTCATCTTTGTGAAGCTACTCGGGTTCTCGATTAACACGCTGACGTTGTTCGGCATCACACTCGCCGTCGGTCTGGTGGTCGACGACGCGATCGTCGTCATCGAAAATATTGAGCGCCACATTCAGGAGGGCGAGCACGATTCGCACAAAGCGGCGGCCGCAGCGACTGCCGAAATTACCAGTGCCGTTATCGCGACCTCGCTGGTGCTCTGCGCCGTGTTTGTGCCGGTGGCGTTCTTCCCCGGGACGACGGGAATTCTGTTTCGCCAGTTCGCTCTGACCATCGCGTTTTCGATTGCCATTTCCGCCTTCAACGCCCTTACCCTGGCCCCGGTGCTGGCGGCGATTTTTCTGAAAGATTCTCACCACCAAAAATGGTGGTGGTTGCAGAAGTTTGACGACGGGATTGTTGCCATGACCCGTGGGTACCAGCGCGTGCTGCATCGTGTGCTGGACTACAAAGTGGCGATGATGGCGGTGTTTTTCGCCGGTCTGGGACTCACTTATTTCATATTCACGCGGGTGCCGACGGGGTTCGTGCCGGATGAAGACCAGGGATATTTCATTATTGTGATTCAGGCGCCGTCGGGAGCGTCACTCGACTATACGAAGGCGATTGGGAAGCAGGTTGCGGCCATGCTGGCGAACGAGCCGGAACTGGAAGGGACGTTCTCGATCGCGGGCTTTAGTTTTTCGGGGGCGGCCGCGAATCAGGGACTAATTTTTGTTCCTCTGAAGCCGTATTCGCAGCGTAAAGGCGATGCTCACACCGCGTCGGCGATTTTGGCCCGGGTGCGTCCGCGGCTGTTCGGGATTTCTGGAGCCATCGTGTTTGCCACGCTGCCGCCGCCCATCCAGGGCCTCGGCCAGTTCGGCGGCTTCCAGTTTGTGGTGCAGGATCAGGCCGCGCACAAGCTTGAGGAACTGGCGGCCACCACGTACGGGCTGATCCAGCAGGCGGGGCAGAGAAAAGATCTGGTGCGGCTGTTTACCTCATTCACGGCAAATGACCCGCAATATCTGGTGACCATCGACCGCGAGAAAGCGAAGAGCCTGCATGTACCGCTCTCGCAGATTACGGATACGCTGGGTGTTTATATGGGGTCGTCCTATGTAAACGATTTCGATTTCAACAACCGGTCGTATCGCGTGTACGTACAGGCGGATAAACAGTTCCGGGCGACCTCGCAGGACATGAAGCAGTTTTATGTGCGGTCGGACAGCGGCGCGATGGTGCCGCTGGATAATTTAATCAGCATTACGCAGACAACGACGCCGCAGGTGATCAGCCACTACAACCTGTTCCGCTCGGCGGAGATCGATGGCTCACCGGCTCCGGGATACAGCTCCGGGCAGGCGATTGCGGCGATGGAGCAACTGGCGAGCAAGATGCCGCAGGGATTTACTTACAGTTGGACGGGGCTGTCGCTGGAGGAATTGGCGGCGGGCGGGACGTCGCTGATTCTGTTCGGCCTGGGCACTCTGGTCGTCTACCTGACGCTTTCAGCGCAGTATGAAAGCTTCGTGCTGCCATTCATTGTGTTGCTGGCGGTGCCGATGGCGCTGCTGGGAGCGCTGGGCGCGCAGTGGCTGCGCGGGCTGCAAAACGACGTCTACTGCCAGGTGGGACTGGTCATGCTGGTCGGGTTGTCGAGCAAGAACGCGATTCTGATCGTCGAGTTCGCGGAGCAGTTGCGCGCGCGCGGGGTTCCGCTGGTGGAAGCGGCGGTGCAGGGGGCGACGATTCGTTTGCGTCCGATTCTGATGACGTCGCTGGCGTTTATTCTCGGCGTGGTGCCGCTGGTGGTGGCTACGGGTGCGGGTGAGAATGGGCGGCATTCGGTGGGCACGACCGTGTTTGGCGGGATGATCATGTCGACGATTCTGAATCTGTTTTTCATCCCGGTGCTGTATTTGATTATTGAGGGTTGGCGGGAGCACGGGAAGAAGCCGGTGGTCATTCCTGAGCCTGCAACGTAGGTTTCGTTCGCCCCTTCGGGGCTTGTTCTCTTTTCTGGTTAGCCACCCACGGCTTGCGCCGTGGGCTGCATTCTTTCGCGGCTCCGCGGCTGGGACCTGATCGCGGTAGTTTTGTCGCCCGGCTTCTTCCCGTCAATCTTGCTTTGCGATGCGATCGCCTCACGCTTCTTCTTGCGCACTTCCTTCCTCCGCATCTTGGCCATCCATTCTCTTGAGTACATGGTGCCGCGGCATTTGCTGGAGCCGCAGTGGCAGGGGGCGGGATCATCGTCGTCGTAGAGGTTGTAATCCCAGAGGAGTTCCTCGCCGGCGGCGATGTCGCGGATGGCGAAAATCCAGACGCGGCCTTTGATCTCGTCGACTTCGCAGTTGGGATCGCAGGAGTGATTCAAGTAAGCACCCATGCCGTGACCGTCGATCACAGTCTTGCCGTCGTCCAGGCCATACAGGTAGGTGCGCGAGACGCCGTTGTAGCGGCGGTCGGCTTCTTCGGCGGTGATGCGCTCACCGTCATACTCGACCACGCGCGTCTTCCTACGGATGGGAGTTGAGGTGTAGACACCGACGGAATGAATGGGCGAAGGACGGACGACCAGAGCCATGAACTAATTTCGCATGACCGGGCAGTTTTGGGGAATGCGAAAGATTGAGGAATTGGGAAATTTTGTAATTGGGTAATTTGAACCCACGATTTCCGAACTCTCGACGGGGAATATGCGGCGCAGGCGTTCGCTCCGTGGTAGACTTTCGCGGCTGATCAGGCTGAGTCGAATTAGAGGAGTAAAAAGGGGGATTTACATGCGAAGGCCTCGAGTAATTGCAGGTTTGGTAATGATTCTGGCGCTGTCCGGAGCCGCGTTGAACGCGGCCGCGCAAGCAGAGACGAAGAAGACCACGAAAGTGCCGGCGAAAGTCGCGCCCGAGGCGGCTTATTGCACGTCGACGGGCGGACTGGTTGAGGTTCGCTACGCGGCCTATGGCACGAACAATGCGCAGCAGGACTGGCTATATCTGGCGGGCGTCGAAGCTTTTTGCCAGTACACGCTGGCAGCGGACGGATCGCGTATTCACTTGTCGCTGGATACGTTGTACGCGACCAAGCCATCTCTAGCGGCGCTGGCTTATTACGCCCAAGTGCCGTGGAACGGTCAGGGCAATGGCAATCCGGCTTCGTACTATTGCACGCAATTAGGCGGCGCCGAGATTGGCGCTACCGATGCCGCTGGCGGAGGTTGGGTTTCGGTCGGTGGTATCGACGAGATTCTTGAAGCCTGCATTTTCCCGGATAACTCGACCATCGATTCCTGGGGTCTGTTTTACCACTCGGACGGCATTATTCGCGGGATCGATCTGTCGACGGTGTTGAAGTATGCCAATCCGTACCCGGCGAAGAAATAGGCTGAGGTCAAAAGACCCACTTCCCGCAAAAACCGCGAGAAATGGGGCACCCTGTTTTTAGGCGACTGGACTACGGTTCGTAGACGGAGCTGCCAAAGCCCTGTTTGCGGGCTGATTCCTGGAGGTCTTCCAGGTGCTTTTGCTGCTCTTCCAGCTGGCCCTTCATGGTCTCAACCTGATCCTGTTTTTCTTTCTGGCGTTCGTTCCACTGCACGCAGTTGGAAACGCAGTTTCCGCCGGCGTAGTGGATGGAGTCGTTCAGGCTGGCGATTTGGCCCTCGAGCGAAGCGATCGTGCTCTTCTGCGCCTGAATCTGGGACTTCCATTGCTCGGCATTCGCGTTTGCGCCTGCGGAGCTGGGCTGCTCGGCGGAGTTGTTCTCGGAAGAGCTGTTCGAAGTTTGGGGAGTGCTGGCCGAAGTCCAAGTCGGCCCGACGTGCGAGGGGAGTTCCTCGTTGGTGATAACGCGATGCGCCTTGGGCGGGGGAGCATCCTTGGCGGTTGCGTCGGAGCTGGACGCGTCCTTGTTCCGCCCATCTTTGTTCTGCGCATCTTTGTTCGGGGTGTCACTGCTGGGCGCGGATGCATCCTTCGCTGAGGCGTCCTTCTGCTGTTTTTGCAGGCGCGCCTGGCGCGCTGCGTCTCCGAGAGATTGCGAATCATCCTGGGCGTACGCTGAGGAAGCGAGGAAAAAAGCGGAGAAGAGGGCGCTGGCTGCTAGTAGAACGAAAACTCGCCGCGTCGGCATGGGATGACCTCCCGCAATAATCGGTTCGAATACGAAGCTCGAATCATGGTATATCCCGGTCGGCGCGATCCCAGATTACTTTCGTACCGGCGTTGCAAATGACCGCCGGAAGGGTTGCGGGGCCGTCAGTGTGGGCTACAGACTGGCGAGGTTTTGCGCCCGCTTTTGCACTACTGGCCCTGCTGAAATCCTTGACAACATAGGCAACTCTGCTAGAGTGCGGAGAAGGGTTTGTAAACTTCGACACAACTGGGCAGGTGCCATGGTCATGAAGAATGTTTATGAAGTGTTGCGGCAAAAAGAGATGGAATTGACCCGTCTGGAGAAGGAAGTGGAGGCCCTGCGGTTGGTAGCTCCGCTGCTCTCCGAGGAAAAGGAAATGGGGATGGACATGGGAAAGCCGGCCTTGGCCACTGCCGTGAACGGACCCCAGGCGACGCCTCGCCTATCGGTTCCGGCGGCCTCGTCGATTCCCGCGCCGCAGCCGGTGCGCGCCGCCGGATGGGAAGACACGGCCAAGCGCTGGCCGTAAGGATTCAATAGAACTGTCGCAATGGCCCACGCCGCGGGTGGTGTGAGGGATGATTTCTTTCGCATAATTTTCTTGTCAGCCCGGGACGGCGTCCCGGGCTGACGTGTATGGAGGCGCATCTGAGGAAGACGACGATACTGCTGCTGGCCGTGCTGCTGGGCCTGGGCCTGATGTCTGCAGCCAAAGACAATGTGCTGCAGGGAACGATCGTTTCGGAGAATTCCGTTGCTTGTGGCTCGCAGGCCAAGGGCAAGAAGCAAACCCTGGAGCTGATGTGCCAGGAATATGTGATT
>JBEKRY010000121.1:0-13854 GCA_049517555.1 Candidatus Sulfotelmatobacter sp.
CGAGCCACTGTTTCCCTTCGGCTACGGGCTTAGCTATACGCAATTCCACTTCGAGAACGTCCGGGTTGAGCCCAAAAGTATTCTCCCGGGAGGCTCGGCCAAGGTCTCGGTCGACATTACGAATACTGGCTCGCGCGCCGGAGACGAAGTCGCTCAACTCTATTTTCACCAGCGGGTGGCGTCGGTGACTCGCCCGGTGATGCAATTGCGCGGCTTCAAGCGCGTCAGCCTCGAGCCCGGACAGAAGGTCACCGTCGACTTTACGCTCACTCCCGAAGACCTGTCGCTGATCGACGTAAACATGAACCGGGTGGTCGAGCCGGGAACGTTCGATCTTATGGTGGGATCAAGCTCGGCGGAAACTACCAGCATTGCGCTCGAAGTGGTGAACCCATAGCTATATCGACGCGGAGAGTCGGATTATTCATGATCGGATTACGAATGAAAGATAAGCAATCGCAGCGGTTCCTCGCCTCAGTCGTGGCCGGGCTATTGATTTGCCTCTCTTGCGCTACTGCCGCCCACGCTCAGTGGACCGCGATGAATCCCGTGCGCGACATCAAGCAGGAATCGGACGGCGTTGTTTTCTCCATGGGCACGGGGACTCTGAGGGTGCAGGTCTGTTCGGATTCAGTGATCCACGTGCTGTACTCAGCCACTGCCACGTTCCCCAAGCGCGCGGATTACGTGGTCACGAAAGAGAGCTGGCCGGCCGCGCAGTGGACCATGCAATCCTCCGATGACGCCGTCACCCTCACCACTCCCCTGCTGAAAGTTACGGTCACAAAGAAGGACGGAGCCATTAATTACGCTGAGGTTCATGGCGGCTCCCTGGTGCAAGAACAATCCCGCAGCCTGACTCCCGAGAAAGTAAACGGCGAAGACACCTACCGCGCCGAATCCTTCGTCAGCATCTACGGTTCGCACGAGGGCCTCTACGGCCTGGGACAGCATCAGGCCGGAGTGTGGAACTATCGCGGCGAGTCGGTCGACATTTCGCAGGAGAACAGCAACATCAGCGTGCCCCTGATGCTGTCGAGCAAGGGCTACGGCATTTTCTGGAATAACACTTCCCGCAGTCGCTTCAACAACCGCTTCGCCAATTATCTCTACATCAGTTCCGAAGTTGCCGACGTGATCGACTATTACTTTCTCTACGGACCTGACTTCGACAAGATCGTAGCCAGCTATCGCGATCTCACCGGACAAGCACCGATGTTTGGGAAGTGGGCGTATGGATTCTGGCAGTGCAAGAATCGCTACAAATCGCAGGATGAAATTCTGGGCGTGGCCCGCAAGTATCGTGAGTTGCACATCCCTGTCGACAACATTGTGCAGGATTGGTTCTGGTGGAATCGCAAAGGTGAATTCGTTTTTAACAAGAATTATCCCGATCCCAAAGCAATGATCGATCAACTGCACGCTGAAAACCTTCATCTGATGATCTCGATTTGGCCATTCTTCGAACCTGGCTCCGCGAACTACGATTACATGCAGAAAAAGGGATGGTTCGTGGACAAGTTCAAGTACGCGAAGCCGCCCTACCATGCCGACGCGATGGCCGTGTACGACGCCACCAGCCCGGAGGCGCGCAAGTTTTATTGGGATGAAGTGAATAAAGGTTTGTTCAGCCTTGGAGTGGATGCCTGGTGGATGGACACGACCGAGCCGGAAACTGAAGGCCAGGAAGAAAATATTCTACTGAATCACACTCTCGCGGCCGGAAGCGGAAACCGCTACGTCAACATCTTTCCTCTGCTCGACACGCAGGCGGTTTATCAGGGACAGCGAAGCGCATCCGACAAGAAGCGCGTTTTCATTTTATCTCGTTCCGCGTTCGCGGGATCGCAGCGCAACGGCGTTACGGCATGGTCAGGCGACATCAATTCCGACTGGCTCAGCTACCGGCGGCAGATTCCGGCGGGACTGAATTTCGAACTCTCCGGGATTCCTTATTGGACCACTGACATCGGCGGATTTGTGTTCGGCAACACTGAAGATCCGGCCTTCCGCGAACTGTTCGTTCGCTGGTTTCAGTACGGCACATTCAATCCCATTCTGCGGGTTCACGGCACGCGCCATCCCGACGAGAATGAATTGTGGTCCTACGGGCCGGACGCGCAGAAAATCCTCGTGAACTTCGATCATTTGCGCTACCGCATGCTGCCCTACATCTACTCGCTGGCGTGGAAGACCACCAGTGAAGCCTACACGCCAATGCGGCCGCTGGTCATGGACTTCCGCACCGATGCTCGCGCCCAGGATGTTGGCGATCAATTCATGTACGGGCCGGCGTTTCTGGTGAATCCGGTGACCGACGCTGGCGCTACGAGCCGCCAAGTTTATCTGCCGGACGCCAAGTGGTACGACTTCTGGACTGGCGTCGCAGTCGAAGGAGGGCAAACGATCAACGCCGTCGCTCCGCTGGAACGGTTGCCCTTGTACGTACGCGCGGGTTCGATTCTTCCTCTGGGCCCGGACGAAGAGTGGTCGACTGAAAAAGCTGCTGACCCGATTGAACTCCGCATTTACCGCGGCGCGAACGGCGACTTCACACTCTACGAAGATGAGAATGACAACTACGACTACGAAAAAGGCGTCTACGCAACGATCCCGTTCCACTGGGATGACGCGGCGCACACCTTGACGATCGGCGATCGCAAAGGACAGTTTCCGGGTATGCTCGAAAGCCGCACATTCCGAGTAGTCTTCGTGGGCGAGAATCACGGAGTGGGAGTGAGCCCGGCGGACGAAGCTGACAAAGTCGTGCAGTACTCCGGGAAACAGATCACCGTGACTCCCTAGCCCAGCCGAGAGTTTTGTGAGGCTCAGCGCGCGGGTTCGGTCACTTTCAACACCTGGTCAGCGGAAACATTTTGCAGAGTTTGAACAATTCCAGAAGGCCAGTGAATTTCCACCACATCCGCACGATTGTCCAGCCCCAAGCCGAAATGGACCGGACCGTCACTCGACGACGCGTAACCAACGCTCGTGGTCATGTGGTTATACTGCGCGCCGCTCTTGGTCACGAGCTTGATGCGAGCGCCAATGCCGTCGCGGTTGCTCTTGCTTCCGCGCAAGGCGACGTCGAGCCAGTGGCCGGACTTCTCGCTGCGGTTCATCCAGATTTCAGCGCCCTGGCCGAGAGCGCTTACGACTACATCGACCCGGCCGTCGCCATCCAGATCACCGAAAGCACAACCGCGATGGCGGCCGGGCGGAGCCGATTTGAAGCCTGCTTCTTCGGTCAAAGGCGTCCATTTTCCACTCGCACCAGGTCCACTCGCACCAGGATTACGGAAAACGGTGTTCAGCTGATCGACAGGCTGGCCGGGCTGGTTCAGCGATTCCACATGGCCTCGGCTCACGAATAGGTCCTTCCATCCGTCATTATCGAAGTCGTAGAGCGCCGCGCCGAAACCCGACATTTGACGGCTCGGATCTCTCATGCCGGTCTCGGTCGTTACCTCGCGGAAGTCGCCTTTGCCCGTGTTCTGGAAGAGCGGAAACGTCTGATTGTTCAATGCGACAAATGCTATATCAGGATATCCGTCATTATTGAAGTCGCGAAAATCCAGGCCCATGCCGGAGATGAAGCCGCCATCTTCGGTGAGAGCGACACCCGTCTCAAAGGCAACTTCGTCGAACTTGTTGCCCATATTGTGGAAGAGCGAGTTGAAGGACGCGTCGTTGGTTACGAATAAGTCCTGACGGCCATCCAGGTCGTAATCGGCCATCCCGACGCCCATCCCTTTGCCGACCTTGGCGCGAATGCTCCATTCCTTCGAAACATCCTGGAAGGTACCGTCGCCTTTATTCAGAAACAGCTGGTTGGGCTGTCCTTTGTAGAACTTCGGAGCGCAGTAGTCGGCGACGCCCTGAATAGCACACAGCGGCTGGTCCGAATACGTCCACTGCATGTAGTTGACGACGAACAGGTCGAGCAGGCCATCGTTATTCACGTCGACCCAGGCCGCCGTGATCGCCCAGTACGGTCCGAACTCGGGGTCAGGATGGTTCAAGCTCGCATCCAGCCCGGATTTCACAGTTACGTCGGTGAATGTTCCGTCGCCGTTATTGTGGTAGAGCGTGCTGTGGTGCAAGCCGGCGACAAACAGGTCAGGATGGCCGTCATTATCGTAGTCGGCGACCGCGACTCCCATGTCGTAGCCGGACCCAGCCAGGCCGGCCGCGTCGGTCACGTCGGTGAATACTCCTTTGCCGTCGTTGCGGAAGAGGCGGTTACGGTATTTCGGGTCGTCTTTCTTCAGGGTGGCGATATTGGCGCCGTTGGTGAAGAAAATGTCGGGGCGGCCGTCGCCGTTGTAGTCAAAGACCGCTGCGCCGCCGGGCATGGTTTCCGGCGCATTGCGCGCCGGCGTTTCATCGTTTTGCAGGACGAACGGCAGCGTCTTCAATTCGAACCAGATCGGGCTTTTCGCAGGCGGCGCGGCGGAAAGCAGCCACCCAGCGACCGACAGGACGGCGGAAACTGCCAGCGGGGATGTTCTAGTCATACCAAGAAGTCATACTAAAAAAGGACACACTAAAAAAGAAAGGGTGACCGAAGTCACCCTTCCAAGTCTATCCGACGCTCGCTGGTTAGAAGTAGAACTTCGCAGCAAACGTCAGCACGCGCTGGCCTGTTTTAAAGGCCGGCTTACCGGTCGTGGTTGTGTTGGTATTGGTGGGCGCGATCGAGTTCACCCCGTAGTCGCACACGTTTTTATTGGCAGAATCCGTTGGTGCGCCCAGGTTAGCGCAAATGAGCCCGCCCGATGGTCCGGGGTTAACCGCAGTGATGGGAATCTGCATCGTGGTGGTTTGTTGGAGGTTGATCGTCTCGTCCCCGGTCCCACCCAGACCGAACTGAGACAGCGGATGATTCAGCCAGTTGGTACCCTGAATCCTGAATTGGATTGACTTACTTTCTGAGATCTTGAAGCTCTTGTACAAGCCCAAGTCACTGTCAAAGTAAGCGGGAGCCTTGATGTAAGGCCACACCCTGGTGCCGAGCTGGCCAAAAGCCGGAGTTGTGAAGCAGCTCGGATTGAAATACAGCCCGGAGGCGTGTTTGCGCGGGTCGCACGTCAATAGGGGGACGAAATTCTCATAGCCGCCACCCGTTTGATCGGTTCCGTACCAGGTGGCTGCATTCACCGCATTTGACCTCAAGCCATTCGGCAGAGCAATGCTGTTATTCGGCAGGAGAGTATCGCCCGCCAGCGGAACGCTCAGGCCACTGGCCCAAGTGAAGTTCAGGGTGCCATTCGGCTGCAGTGGGGCGCCAGTTTGGTACGTCGTGTAGCCGGACAGCTGCCAGTTGTTCACGATGCCACCCAGGACGCGGTTGCCATGTGTGAACTTCGGCATGTTCCACACGTAGGTCGCATTGAAAATCTGCGTGTGGTCGTAGGCCAGCGGTCCATAGTTCTCTCGCAAGTTAAACGGATCAACCGTAGTGCCGTTCGTCGGTCCGTTGTCCGATTGGCCGTCGCGGATGCCCATCACCTTGCTGAACGAATAGTTGAGGAAGTAACTGACCGGTCCTGACTGCTTTTTCCACGACGTCTGCAGCGCGTTGTAGTTCGCGTAGCTGCCGTGGGTGATCAGATAAATATCCGTGTAGTTGGTGAGCGGCCGATAGTTGTTTTGAGTGAAAGTGTGCGTGTAGTTGTTTGACAGCGGCACACCATTCGGTCCAAGAGTAGTGCACCCGGCATAGTTCGTAGCTGCATTGCCGTTGGCGCACGGCAGAGCACCACCCGAGGCATACAGAGGAGTGCCGTTGGGCTGAACTGCCGTTGTCGGATCGGGGAAGTAGTAACCTCCCGGCGTTACAGCGTTGATGTCATCGAGCTTGCCGTTTGAGCCGTTAATCAGCTCGTTCCGGCTCTGGTTGCCGATGTAGGAGATTTCGAATACAGAGCGCCAAGGCAAGGCCTGGGCAACGCTGAGGTTCCAGTCGTTCGTGAAGGGAGTTCGGTTGTCTCCCTGCTGCATCGCGGAAATCGCGGTACCGTTGGCCGCCCCAACAAACGCGCCAGTTGGCGTCACAAAGTTGTTGATCTGATTGTATCCGGTGAGGTTGTACATACTGGGAGTGAAGATGCCGGAACCCAGGTTGGCCGCTCCTCCCACGTCATTCACCGAAACCTGGTAGCGGAAGGATGCAAAACCACCCCGTATGACCGTTTTGCCGTTTCCGAATACGTCATACGCGATGCCGACACGAGGCTCGTAGTAGAACAGCGGGGAAACCCAGCCCGATAGCGGAACGTTGCTAGCCAGCGAATGCCAGAGTAGACCCGTGTTCGGGTTCGTGGTCGGGCTGGCCGGCGTCCCATTGACGTAACTGCCCGGATTCCAGACCGCCATTCCGTTCTGCGGACCGTACCACTGGCCCACGTGGTCCATACGCAAGCCGTAGTTTACCGTCAACTGCGAGTTGGCTTTGTAAGAGTCCTGCGCGTAAAGCGACCACTGATGCATCTTGATGTCGTTTACGATGTCATTGCTCGGCTGTGAGTACTGGGCGACGTGTCCGATCAGGAAATCGGCCACGGTGTTGCCGGTACTGACAGCGCCCCAGTTGAGGGCGTAGGTGCCGTTCCCCCCGGACAGGATTCCGCTGCTGGATTGAAGATTCTCGCTGGTGTCCCAGTAGAACCCAAGCTTCACGGTATGGGAACCTACGACCTTGGTGAAATTGTCGTAGAAAGAAGGGTCTTTCTTCGTGGCGCCGAAGCCGGCTCCGTTAAACGGACCCTCCAGATTCATCTCTCCGATATCGGGGAACGTACCGCCCCAGGGTCCGGTGACGTTCGGCATCTGATTGGTGGTGTAGTTAAAAAATCCCTTCAAGGTGCCTGCCCCAAAAAGGTTGTTGCGATTCACAGCATTGGGATTGCTCAGGGTGTTGGGATTGATATAACGCGCCAACGTGAACACAGTCTCGTTGGTGGTAGTCGGGTTGAAGACGTGGGTGAGGTTGATCATCACTTCCTGCGAAGTGGTATTGGCAACCACATTGGACGGATACGGAAGGGTCCAAGGTGGAGTCCACCAGATACTCACAGGGTGCTGATCGGCCTCAATCTGCCGAGTGTACGATCCGGTCAGCTTCGTATTGTCACCAATGGCATAGTCAATCTTGCCAGTCGCTTCCCAACGGTTCTGAGGGGTGCTCGAAACGTACTGGTAATCACTCCAGCCGTTTCCCGCATTCGGGGTGATGTTGGACTTAGGCAGCAAGCCACCATAGGCGACACCAACTGGGTCGAAGTCTGCCTTCGGAACGCTTGTTGATGTACCTCCCATCGGGGGAGCGTACATGCTGCCGTAGGCGTAGCCCCAAGTATCGTTGAGCTGTTGCGCCAAGGTGGTGCCGGTAGTGGGATTTACGACAGTTGAGCCCGGAACCCCGTTGATGGTGGTGTTGCTGAAGTCTCCGGTAAGTTGCTCGGCAGTCGGCGTGTTGAAGTTGATGATGCTGCCGGCGGGGTGTTGCCGCATGTATTCGTAACCGGCCCAGAAGAACAGCTTTTGCCTGCCCCTGGACAGCAAGGGGATCGGACCACCAACGTTGCCGCCCATGTAATAGTAGCTTTCTGCAGGAGCGGCCAGGGCGGCGGTGGTTGCACCGGAAACGATTTGGCTGTGCGTATAGGCGTCAATCGCGTTCAGGGCGCTGTTGCGGGCGTAAGTATAGAGTTCGCCATGGTACTTGGCGCCGCCGCTCTTGCTGAAGGCGGAGAAAATCACCGGGCCCTTGGCGTACTCAGCGTCGTAATTCGACATCAGGACCTTCACTTCGCTGACCATGTCCTGGTTGATGTTGGCAATCTGGGTGCCCGCGTTTCCGGGATCGACCAGGTTCGCGCCGTCCAGCATGAATGCCATGGCGCCGTTAGGCTGCGTACCGTTGGCAGAGAAGTTGCCGATCGGCCCGGAGTTCGTGCCCACAACTTTGTCCGAGAAGCCTGAACCCTGACTGGTGCCATTCGAAAACGCCATGCCCGGCATGATCTTGAGCAACTCACCAGCATCGCGGTTGCCCATGGGGAAGGCATTGATCATGTCCTGCGGGATGGTGGCGCTGATTTCGGCGTTGGCGGTTGGCACGGCGAGACTGCCGGCGGAAATCTCCACGGTCTCAGTCACCGCTCCAACCTGCAGGGCGATTTGCGGCAGGGTGCGGTCGTCGCCCTGGCCGAAGACGATGCCGGATTGTTTCCATTCCTTAAACCCCGCTGCGCCAATGGTTACCGTATAGGTTCCCGGCTGCACGGCTGTGATCGAAAAGTAGCCGGTTTCGTTCGACACCGTCGTACGTGTGTCATTGCTTTGCTCATTCTTCATCGTGACCTTGGCGTTGGTCACCACTGCGCCCGTCGTGTCTTTGGTCGTGCCCGACAAGGTGCCGGTCAGCTGTTGACCAAAACTGAGCGAAGAGATAGAGACGACAACGGCCAAGCACGCAAGCAACGCTACCTTTTCCCACGCCGACTGTGACTTCGAAGTCATCGAGCAGCCTCCCCTTAGGTAAGTGGAACGGCCTTCTAGGGCGTTACCCTTAAGGCAACGCACGGATGGACGTCATACAAAAGTACTATTCCACTTCTGGGAGCTTTTAACGTACCTTCATGAACCATGTCAAGAAAAAAACGATTTTTCATTGGCTCGTAACCGATTACTCTGACGCCGACAGAGGCTATAGTGTGATCAAGATCGTAGAGAAATTCGTTTTCGGGGCCTGAAATGCATGGACGTGACCAAATAATGGCAGTAACCAAATCTGCAATCTTGGCGCTTGAACTTTCGTAACGCTGCATACTCGCCTGGAGCAAGGCTGGCCGCGCGTGGTCTGATTTTCGGCGGTCTGCTTTTCGGCGGCGCGCTCAAGCGAAGAGCCCGCTTCGTCCCCTTAGATGCGATGGTAGGATAGTGATCGTAACCGGGGGTTAGGCAGTGCTCCCGTGGACCTTAATATCCCTCCACCAAGAGGACACACGCTCTGTGGTCTTGATTAAATCGCGGCAAAAGCGTGTTTGCACCGTTCTGATCGCAGCGTTCATGCTGCTTGCGTGCTTCCCTAGGGCAACGGCTC
Organism: Candidatus Sulfotelmatobacter sp.; assembly: GCA_049517555.1. GTDB lineage: Bacteria > Acidobacteriota > Terriglobia > Terriglobales > Acidobacteriaceae > Sulfotelmatobacter. Next base: position 9,110 of record JBEKRY010000121.1, read on the forward strand.
AGAGCGCGCCAGAAAGCGATTTGATTGAACAAGCCTCCGCAGCGCGAATGCAGAACGACATTCCACGCGCGATCGAACTCTATTCTCGAGCCGTGGAAGTGAACCCAAAATGGCCGGATGGATGGTGGTTTCTGGGTTCTTTGCAATACGGAACCGGGGCCTATATCCCGGCGCGGGATGCCCTTTCGCACTATATCGGGATGATTCCGAGCGCGGGGCCCGCAATCGCGTTGCGCGGTTTGTGCGAATTCGAGACCGGGCAATACACGGAAGCTCTGGGAGATATTCAACACGGAATATCACTTGGCGCTGCCAACCAGCCGCGCAATGAACAAATCCTTCGCTACCATGAAGCCTTGCTCGAAACGCGATTAGGGAATTACGCGAGCGCCTTGAAGACGTATACATTTTTCGCCAAGAACGGTGTCACCAACCCGGAACTGCTGGTCGCGATCGGACTGGCCGGATTGCGAATGCCCCTGCTGCCCAAGGACGTCAGCACGGAGCAGCAACCGCTGGTTTCCGCAGCGGGAGACGCTGCTTACCGGTTCCTGGCGGGAGATGAGCAGTCCGCCACGCAGGCATTCCAAGAATTGTTTCGGGTTTATCCCAGCGCACCCAACGCGCATTTTCTTTATGGTTACCTGTTGTTCGCCACCGACCCCGACGCGGCCCTCGCCGAATTTCTGCAGGAGTTGAAACTTGCGCCGTCGAATGCGGACGCAAGTGTGATGGCTGCGTGGGCTCTACTGTTGCGGAATCGCGCCCCTGAGGCGCTGCCCCATGCGCAGAATGCCGCCAGCGAAGCACCAAAGCTTCCCTCCGCGCAACTTGTGTTAGGGAAATCTCTGATGGAAACTGGGGATCTGAATGGCGCCCTGGAGCACTTGCAGCAAGCGCTTCAACTGGAACCTGATAACCTTGAAACCCATCTTGCTCTTGCCAAAGCCTACTCGAAATCCGGCCGCAAGGAAGAGGCCCGCCGTGAGCGGGCCGTTTCTCTCCAGCTTACGAAGGGTAATGCCACCGCGAATTGAGCGCCCGTAGGATATTACCGGTGATCGCGTTTCTTGCCGCCAGCGTTCTTGCTGCCAGCGTTCTTGCCGCCAGGGTAGGTGCGGCGGCACAAACGGCGCACGAGAACATCGCGTCGTCCTGTGCTGGCTGCCACGCTGCTCAAGCACGAACACAACCTGAGACGCCGATGGGGCGAGCACTGCAGTGGCCGGACCTGGATCCTCTGCTGAAAAGCCATCCTGACCTTACTTTTCGCAAAGGCGCATACGCATACACGGTTGAAACCAAGCAAAACCAGACCGTCTATTCAGTCACGGATGGGACCCGAACGATTTCCCTGCCCATACACTGGAGTTTTGGGAAAGGCGCTCAGACTTGGGTCCTGGAGAAGGACGGCGAACTCTACGAAAGCATGGTCAGCTACTACCCGTCGATCGACGCCCTGGAGATTACCACCGGCGACGCCGACCTGACTCCGCAGAATCTGGATGAAGCGGTTGGGAGAAAACTTAGGAAGACTGAACCCAAGGATTGTTTTGGCTGCCATTCGACCAATGGGGTCTTGAACGGTGCCCTAACCCTCAAGACCGTGGAGCCAGGTGTAACCTGCGAGCATTGCCATACCGGCGCCACTTCACACATGATTGCGGCTCAGGGCGGAGAATTCGACACGCCGCCGCCGGACTTGAAAAAGCTTTCCAGTGAAGACATCTCAAATTTCTGCGGGCAATGTCACCGAACGTGGGAGACGGTGGTGCGAAGCAGTTGGCGAGGCGAGGTGGATGTGCGTTTCCAGCCCTTCCGCCTGGCCAATAGCAAGTGCTTTGATGGTACTGACCCCCGCATCAGCTGCATTGCATGCCATGATCCGCACCAGGATCTCGTCACGTCAGAGAGCTCTTACGACGGGAAATGTCTGGCCTGTCATGCGTCCAAAAATGCATCTGCGCCCGCCGCGGGTCATAGCGATGCGAAGGCATGTACTGTGGCAAGCACAAACTGTGTCAGTTGCCATATGCCAAAGGTCAAGCTGCCGAATGGCCTGGTTACATTCCACGATCACGAAATACGGATCGTGAAGCCGGGTGCGCCGTACCCGGACTGACAGACCCTGGAACCGACAGACACTGGCGTGAAGAACTGCTCAGTTTGAATTTGTGTCCTTGCGTCATCCCGAAGCGCGGCGCAGTTCAGCCGCGGGAGGGATCTCCCAAGGCACGATTCTCGGGGAGATCACTCCTCCGCCTGAAAAGCAGCTTCGCACGGGATGACCGCACGATTAAACTTCAACTGGAGTCACTACCTTACTAAGCGCCAGACTTGCGTGGGCGAGTGGCCTATTCTACGATCAAAATGCGGCACTTCACGGGCGAAGCAAAACATGTATCGGCTCTGTATCTATCTCGGCCTTGTGATTGCGCTCTCCGGGCTCTGTCCAGCTAGTTCGGGCCCATGTGTGCCCCCCCAAGTCCTTCAAGCTAAACTCCAAACGCAGCCCACAGCTGATACCCACGCTGAAGTGGGAATGTGGTACGGAGACCATGGGCAATATGCCTGTGCGGTCGAAGCATATCGTGACGCCCTTAAACAGAAGCCCGGATCGGCTCAGTTTTTATACCTGTTGGGGCTCAATCTGCTTCGCAATGCTGACTTTAGCGATGCTGTAAAACCGCTTCAGCAGTCGATCGCAATCAGTCCCGAGGTTCTCAAGCCGCACCTCCTGCTGGCGACCGCATTTGAGGAGCTTCATCAACCGGCGGAGGCTCGGAACGAATGGAGTGCCGCATTAAAAATTGACCCGCACTCCGATCTCGCGTTAGATGGCGCGAGCAAGAACCTGCTCGCTACGAGCGATTTCGGCACCGTAATAAACCTGCTCGGCCCCGAGCCGAAAGGTGAGAGCTTGACTCTCGACCTGGCGTCGGCTTACCAGGGCGCCGGGGCGCCGGATCAGGCTTTGGAAGTCCTGAAGAAGGGGCTGCAGGCAACGCCCACGTCGGGCGCCTTAACCAAAGCGCTGATGACAACGCTGGTCTTACGGGCGCGCTACCAGGAAGCCGCGCAGTTGGGCAAGAAATGGAACCAGCAGCATCCTCATGATCTCGATGCGCAGATACTGTACCTGCACGTTCTGGTGCTAAGCGACGACGAAGATCTCGCGCGGCCCTTGGCGAAGAAACTGCTTTTGGCCGCACCCCACGACTTTATGGTCCTTTACCTTAACGGGGTTCTTGAGAACAGATCGGGGAACTACGCCGCTGGCCGCGGTTATCTTGAGAAAGCGGTGGCGCTGAATCCGAACCACTACAACAGTCACTATAACCTGGGCATCGCCCTCGAAAATCTCAACGAGCCGCAACGGGCACGGGAGCAATTCGAGAAGGCCCTGGCCCTGGGAGCCTCCGAACCTCAGATTCGCTTCGAATACGCGAAGGTACTGCGCACCCTTGGCGAAACCAAACTCGCAGGAGAGCAGCTCAAGCTGTACCAACAGGAGCAAAAGGCCAGTGCCGATCACACCTTAGCTGCCAATAAAATGGGGGAGGCCGACAAGGAACTCGCCGAGGGCGATCCGAAGAAAGCAGCCGCGCTCTATCGCGACGCCATCGAAGTGCTGCCGGAAGATGCTGTACTCAGTTACAAATTATCGCTTGCGTTGGATCGCACCGGCGATACCGCGGGTGAGCGCGAGGCATTGCAGAAGGCCATACAAATCGATCCGGCCATGGCACTCGCTCATCATCAGCTCGGTTATTTAGCTTCGCGCAGCGGAGATTTCGCAACCGCCGAAGAGCAGTTTCGCGAGGCCGTGCGAGCCGCTCCCGGATACACGGAAGCCTGGATCAGCCTGGCGGCAACGCTCGGCATGGAGTCTCGTTTTCCTGAGGCTCGGCAGGCAGTGCAGCATGCGCTGGAAATCGATCCCCACGACAGTAATGCGATCCAGCTTCAAAAAGACCTCGCGAATGCAGCCGGCCCCGCCAGTCAGTAACCTGATGCGAGTTTTAATCTGTTAGGATTCGGTCGAGTATGCCCAAGGGGAAATCCGGAAATTGGACACGGCGCCGAATGCTGCGCACGATTCCGGCGGCCTTGGTTCCATCTTTAGTCCCGTCGCAACTCCGTTTCCTGGCCGCTGCCGACAAGCCCCCCGCTGTTCCCTTTTCGCGTTTCGTCGACGTTGCCGAAAACGCCGGCCTCACCAAGACGATGGTGTACGGCGGAACCGATCACATCACCTACATCGTTGAACTGAACGGCGGCGGTTGCGCTTTCTTCGATTACGACAATGACGGCTGGATGGATATCTTCATCCTTGGTGGGCGGCGTCTCGAAGCGACTCCTGCAGGTTCCAGCAATCGCCTCTATCACAACAACCGCGACGGCACATTCACCGACGTTACCGAGAAGGCGGGCCTGTTCGATAGTGGATGGGCTTGTGGCGTCTGCGTGGGCGACTACAACAACGACGGATTTGAAGATCTTTTTCTCACTTACTACGGCCAAAACCGTCTGTATCGCAACAACGGAGACGGCACCTTTACTGATGTTACGGAAAAAGCCGGCCTGCTCTATCCCACCACCCGTTTCGGCTCCGGCGCGACTTTTTTTGACTACAATCGCGACGGCCTGCTCGATCTGTTTGTCTCGAACTACGTGGTGATTGACCTGGCAAACGCGCCAAAACCTTCTCTGGAAGTGCCCAACTGTAACTATGAAGGGGTCGC
>JBEKRY010000122.1:0-17635 GCA_049517555.1 Candidatus Sulfotelmatobacter sp.
CTGGAGCAAGCTGCCGAGTGGTTCCTGCAAGTCGAGAATTTCGATTCGTCTTTAATTCTCGAGAACCGCCTGGCGGCGGTAATGGGCGGGAAGCTCGCGGTGGGCGGATTAAGAGCCGGCGTCGAACCGTTCATCGAACAACTTGCCGCCCCGACCGCGACTCCCGGCGGCGGCAGCGCCTCGGCCGCCGCTGCTGCCATGGCCGCGGGTCTGGCCGTGATGGTCGCCTCCATGTCGCGTGGCAAAAAAGCCTACCTGCAATACGAATCGCAACTCAGCGCCGCGATCGCGCGCCTGACTCCGCTGCGCGAAGAGTTGAAAGCCGCGATCGACGCCGATGCCCAGTCCTACGACTCAGTCATGACGGCCTACAAGCAAGCCAAAACGGCCGCCGATGAGAAATCCGGCGAAGCCACCATCGAAGGCGCCCTCAAGCAGGCGACCACCGTTCCGCTGAGCGTCGCAGAAAAAGCCCACGAGATCGCGCAGATCGTAAGCTCGCTCGACCCCATCACTAATCCCAATATGAAATCCGACTTGACTACAGCCGTGGCCCTGGCCAAAGCCGCTCTTACCGGAGCCCTGGCGAATGTCGATATCAATCTGGCGTCGCTGAAGGATCACGACTTCGCGGCCGAAGTCCGCCGCCGTACCGCGGTCCTTGCCTAGAAATCCTCGATGTCTTTGACTCTCTATAGCGATTCCCGTTCCCTTCCCGGAAACCGGGACTCCGTCCCGTCAATGGCCATGTACTTTTGTTCCGTAATCCGGGTTGCAAGTAAATTAGAATAGAACGATCTACTCACTACAGGGGCCGATCGTGCATCCAAATAAGGGTGCCCTCAACCCTGGACGTTTTTCCGATTCGAGGCTTTATGAAACTCTTGAAACTTTCCCTGGCTTCTCTACTTCTGGTGAGCATGGCCTATGCCATGCCACTCAACTCGTCCGCCCGCGCCTGCGTTCCCGCCGATCTGCTGCAGTTGATCTCGGTGGATTATCGCGCCATCAAGGATTCCCCCACGGCGCTCGCTCTGAAAGAGCAGCTGATGCCCGAAAACATCAAGCAGTTTGAGTCCGCCCTCAAGTCGATCGGCCTTGATCCTGACAAGGACGTCGACACGCTCACCTTCGCCTCCTTCCGCGCCGGCAAGCAGGGCGTTAAAACCGTCGGCGTCGCCGCCGGGCCGTTCAACATGAAGACCGTGCTCAAGAAGATGAAGCTGCAGAAGTACGTGCCCAAGAAGTACAACAATTCGAATATTTATCCCATGGACGGCGGCTTCGTCATGAGCTTCCTTGATGACAGCACGCTGTTGTTCGGCGACTCCACCGCGATCCGCGTTGCGCTGGATACCCGCGACGGCAACGTGCTCGGCCTCGATACCAACGGTGACATGGCGGACATGATGTCCAACGTCGACTCCGAGCCGGTTTGGAGCATTCTCGACCAGGGCGGCACCCAGAACATGATGCACTCCGCCATGGGAGACGCTTCCAAGGTCGCCGACTACGACACGGTAAAGAAACATCTGATGGGCTCGCGCTACACCATGAACTTCTCCAGCGGCGTCAAGTTCGATCTCACCGTGGTTACGTCCGATTCCGTGACCGCCGGCACCGTGTCATCTTTGGTCAAGGCCGGCATCCTCTTCAAGAAGATGAGCGCCACCCCCGCCGAAAAGATTGCCGTGGATAACACCACGGTCGACTCCGATGGCTCGAACGTGCAAGTTCACTTCAAAGCCAACGACCAGCAGTTCCAGTCGCTGATGCACTCGGACTTATTCGCCGCGGTCACGCACTAAGGCTCGTTCGCACTCAACAAGGCACTGAGACGCGGCTAAATTCAGCCGACTCAGTGCTTTGTTTTCTTGCACTGGATCATCCGGGCCGTTCGATCTCAAGGCACCCCAGCGTAAACGCAAAGGGAAATCCGCCCGGCTGGTTCTCCTTCGTGTACCCGCCGTCGAAGAAAACAAACATACGCGCCGGATCGCTCTCGCCGTATTGCACTGAAGGCTTCCACGGTCCGGAATGCCATCCACAGTTGGTGGCATCCATGATCTGCCGCGGCTGGCTCCAGTCTTTGAAATCGCAAGACGGCGTCGCCGAGTCGCACCACCAAAGCCCCGTCGACGCGGGCGCAGCCGTCTTGCCCAGCCAAACCCTGGAAAAAACCACCTCATACCCCTGCGGCCTTTTGATCACACAAAAATCAAAAACCTTTTCCTCAGCACGGATAAATATTTTGCGCCCGCTCCAATTCCGGCCGTCCACGCTCTCCGCGAACCCTTGCACCAGATAATCTTCGACATTCGAACCGGCGACATACCACATCTTCCACTTGCCATCGGCGTAGATAAGATTGGGTTCGTACACACTTCCATGCTCCCAATCCTCTTCGGCAACGAATACAGGTTCGGGCTGATCAACCCACTGGCTGCCGTCCCATTCCAGATATCCAATCGTGTAAGGCCCCCACAAATTCGCAGCGCCGCCTGCGTAATAGATCCGTTCGACCCAGAGTTGGCGTTCCACATCCCAACCGCGCACATAAGCCGGACAGTGGCGTCCACCCTTCAGATCCCACGCCTGGCTGCGCTCGTGTCCAGCTAGAAGTGCCATGTGACTAGGGTCATTGGGCTCGGGCGTCAGCGTCCATCCTGCAGCCGCGAGGGGCGATCCCGCGGGCAGCGACGCACTGAAGAGTTGTATGCCCTCATGCCCCGCAGCCTCGCCAGCCACGTACATCCACCAGCGGTCGCCGCGCTTCGCTACGGTCGAGTCCGTGATCTCCAAGGCGTTGGTAAGTGGCGCAAATCCATCGGCCGGATCGAAAATCTTTGTCTTTTTCCCCGTCGACCTTCCGGTCAGCAAGCTCATTTCTTCCGAGACTCCCGTTTCGCCCGCGCCCACCCTGGCTTTATGACCTGTTGGCCTCGCGCCACCGCAAGCGCATCCTCCGGAACATCGCTCGTAATGCACGACGCCGCTCCCACATACGCCCCCTTGCCCACGCGCACCGGCGCCACCAGCGTGCTGTCGCTGCCGATGAATGCCCCATCCTCAATCACAGTCGTATGCTTGTTCACGCCGTCGTAGTTGCAAGTAATCGTTCCGGCGCCGATGTTTACGCCAGCGCCAATCTCCGCATCGCCCAAGTACGTTAGATGATTCGCCTTCGATCCCTTCCCCAGCTTGATTTTCTTGGTCTCGACAAAGTTCCCCACATGCGCGCCTTCGCCGATTTCACTTCCCGGCCTCAGATGCGAATACGGCCCCACCACAGCCTCGGTGGCAATGCGCGCACCTTCCATCACGCATCCTGGACGGACCATTACTCCGTCCGCAATCTCCGAATCGCGAATCACCGAGTACGACCGCAGGCGGCAACCCGTGCCAATTCGCGTCTTTCCGAGCAACTGCACATAGGGCTCAATCACCGTATCCGCCGCGATCTCGACATCGACATCGATCACGCATGTCGACGGATAAAACACCGTCACACCATCCGCCATCAGCTGCCGGCACTTCTCGAGCCGCATGCGCTCGTCAATGTCCGCCAGCTCCGCCCGCGTATTTCCCCCCAGAACCTCGCTGGCATTTTCCGTCTTCCATGCCACCACCCGCTGCCGCGCCCGCCGCAACACTTCGGCCATGTCAGTAAGGTAATACTCGTGGTGCGCATTGGCCGTCGAGAGCTTCCCGATGTTGCCGTAAAGTTCCCTCACGTCAAAAACATAAAACCCGGAATTGATTTCGCGGATCTTTTTCTGCGCCGCACTCGCCGCCTTCTCTTCGACAATCGCCTGCACTTCTGGGCTGCGCGGACTTTTCCGCAGTACACGCCCATAACCAGTCGGATCGTCCAGTTCGGCGGTCAGAAGAGTCATCGCCGCCCGCTCGTCCAGATGAAAATTCAGCAGGCGCCCAATCGTCTGCGGCGTAATCAGCGGAGCGTCTCCCGAAAGCACAATCACGTGGTCATATCCGGCCAGCGCGTCGGCCGCCACCATGAGCGCGTGGCCAGTTCCCCTCTGCTCCGACTGCAGCACATAATTGACGCCGGTATGCTCGGTCGCAGTGCGCACGCGGCCAGCCTCATGTCCAATAATGGCGTACACATCCTGCGCGGCGACGACCCGCACGGCCGCACGGATCACATGCTCCAGCAGCGGCTTCCCCCCAACCTCATGTAAAACTTTAGGAAGTTGCGACTTAAGCCTGGTTCCCTTGCCCGCCGCCATAATGGCCACGGCTACGCGCGGAGCCGCTGCCTCCCATGTCGTAGCAGATGGCGTAGAAAGAGAAGCACTGCCTTTCGATTTCGTCTTCTTCATTGGCCCCAATATACCCCTCCCGCAGTAATGGCTATTTCCCGCTGGCCAAGACTTAGAGCGGCCCTCACGGAAACTGACGATTCTGCATTAGGATTTGTATCAGGGTATGCCTTCAGGCATACCGTACGTCGTCAGATTTAACAATCGCGCCTTCAGGCGCTGCCAACAAGGCGCAGTCCTTAGAGCCCAATCCCGCCATCCACCGCCAGAATCTGTCCGGTGATAAACTGCGGCGCGGTTGCGAAGAACAAGACCGCCTCGGCGATTTCCTCGCCAGTCCCGTTTCGCAACATGGGCGTCTGTTTCGCCATGCGCCGCATAAATGCCGCCGCCGACTTTTCCCCCAGATCGATCATCCCCGGCGCGACCGCATTCACCGCAATCTCCGGCGCCAGCGCTTTGGCCATAACTTTGGTCAGCATGTGCAGCGCCGCTTTCGACGAGCAATAGTGTGCGTGCGTCGCCCACGGCCGCAATCCTCCAAGAGATCCCATATTAATAATCTTGGCTTCGATAGCAACTCCCTTGCCACGTTTCCGCCGCATCCACTTCAAAGCCTCGCGCGACACCAGAAACGGGCCACGCGTATTGGAGGCAAAAATCGCGTCCCACTGCCGCGCCGTTATCTTTTCGAACTCAGCCGTTTCGTAGTTCCCCGCATTGTTGACCAGAATGTCGATGCGCCCCAACTCGCGCCCGGCTTCCTTCATCATCGCCCGCACGCTGGCCTCATCGGTCACATCGCAGCGCAGCGCAAAAGCCCGCACCCCGAACCCTGACAAGTCCACGACGGTCTGCTGGGCTTCGCGCGCCGAATTCCTGAAGGTGATCGCCACATCCGCACCCGCGCGGGCCAACGCCAGTGCCGATGCACGCCCCAGCCGCCGCGCCGCTCCGGTAACCAGCGCCGTCTTCCCCGAAAGAGGTTTTACAGAATGGTCATCCACGTTATCCATGCGGCGATTTTAACGCCTCTCACGCGCCGCCGCCGATAAAGAGTCGATTTGAGGATCTTCCCCTCGCAACGACGGATCACAAAGATTCGTTTGCTTGTTTTCCATGGAGAACCTTCCTGAACTCGGAAGATTTACACTTTTCTACACTTTGGCGCTGGAAAACACGGTTTCCGAGGGCTAGAATCTTCCAAATGCCTGAGCCCCGCAACGTCGTGGTCTACTCCCGCAAAGGATGCCACCTGTGCGAAGTGGTGAAAGAAAGCCTGTCCAAACTTTCGCACCGCGGCGGCTTCACCTGGCAGGACGTCGACGTTGACGCCGACACCGAACTCCGCCGCCAGTTCAACGATGAAGTCCCCGTCGTGTTCATCGACGGCCGCAAAGCCTTCAAGTACCGCATGGACGAGCGCGAGTTCCTGCGCAAACTGGCCAGCTAAAACGGTTTACGTTCCGACCCCCCGCTTTCCATTACAATCGCTCCCGGCATCTTTGCCGCCATGCTGCGCACCCAACTCTACGCCGACCCACACAACATCTTCCTGCACAACCTTGTGCTCGATTCCTGCCGCCGCAACGCCTCGAAGACCGCGCTCGTCGACACTTCCTGCGGACGCCGCCTCACCTACGCCGAATACGGAGACACTGTCGAATCCCTCGCACGCGGCCTTATATCGACCGGACTCCAGCCCGGCGAGGTCGTCGCCATCTTTCTGGCCAACTCGTGGGAGTTCTGCACTGCGTTTCACGCCATCGAACTCGCCGGAGCCATTCCCACTCTGCTGAACCCAACCTTCCGCGAGCGCGAGGTCCGCTATCAACTGGAAAACTCCGGCGCCGCTCTTTTGATCACCGATGGCGCGAATATCGACGGCATCAATCTCGGCGGATTGCCCCATCTCCGCCGCGTATACACCACGCGCCAGCACGCACCCGGAGCCGACCCATTCGGCAATCTGCTAAAGCCCGCAAGCGCGCGTTATCCCCAGCCCGACCAATCTTCCGAGCAGACTCTCGCCGCCCTTCCCTATTCCAGTGGAACCACCGGCCTGCCCAAAGGAGTCATGCTCTCGCACTACAATCTGGTCGCCAATGTGTATCAATTCCTGGGCCCGAATGCGACTCGCCTCGACGCCAGCGACACCATTCTCTGCTGTCTCCCCCTCTACCACATCTACGGCCTGAATGTGGTCCTGAACCCGTCGTTGATTCTCGGGGCGAAGCTCGTGCTGGTGCCGCGCTTCAATGTGACGTCATTCGCCAGGCTCCTGATCGACGAAGGCGTGACCATGATGCCGCTCGTCCCACCCGCCATGAATGCACTCTGCCAGTTGGCCGAAGCTGGCGAGTTCCCCAGCGACCATCGAGTGCACTGGGTGAAATCCGGAGCCGCGCCGCTCGCTCCCGACCTCGCTCGCCGCTTCACCAAGCTGACCAACATCCTCGTGTGCCAAGGCTACGGCATGACCGAAGCCTCACCCGTCACCCACGTCGGATTTCTCGATCCTGAGCTTTACCGTCCAGATTCCATCGGCCATCCCCTCGCCGCCACCGACTGCCGGGTCCTGTCGCAGCCCGATATCGATCCCGCCGACACTCCCGACGACCTCACCGAAGCCCCGTCCGGCGCGCCCGGAGAACTCGTCATGCGCGGTCCGCAATTTATGCTTGGCTATTGGAATGAACCGCAGGCTACCGCGGCAGTCCTGCGCGATGGCTGGTACTGGTCTGGCGACATTGTCACTCGCGACCGCGAAGGTTTCTACCGCGTCGTGGACCGTCGCAAGGAAATGATCAAGTACAAAGGCTTCGCCGTAGCTCCCGCCGAAGTCGAAGCCGTCCTGCTGGAACACCCGGCGGTGAAAGAGTGCGGCGTAGTCGGACGCCCCGACGGCGCCGCCGGAGAAATTCCAGTCGCGTTCGTCGCCCTGCGCGAAGGCTTCGTCGACAGCCACAAACTCGGGGAAGAACTCTGCGCCTTCGTCGCCGACCGCCTCACCCACTACAAACAACCCCGCGAAGTCCGCTTCGTCAACGCCATTCCCAAGACCGCGTCCGGCAAACTCCTGCGCCGCGAACTAAGAAAATCCATCGCCTGAGGCCGGGCGGGGATTTTGGGTAGTGGCTCAGTTTCAATCCATGTCCTTGCGTCATCCTTCTTGCGTCATCCCGAAGCGCGGCGCAGTTCAGCCGCGAGAGGGATCTCCCGAGGCACGATTTCAGGGAGATCCCTCGCTCGAAAGTTCAAGCCGAGCGACCACGGGATTTCACTCTCGGAAGATTCCAATGTCACTGTTTCTGTTCCGACCCCTCCCCCGGCAGTTTCCGCGTCGCAAAGAAATTCCAGATCAGCTCATCCGCATTCAGATCTTCACTCGTCTTCCCAATCGTATTCTCGGCTTCGTATTGCTCCCCGCCCGGCCACGTATTGCCCGCACCCTTCACACTATAGAGAAGAACCTGCGCGCTCTGTTGGCAGCCGTCGTAAGTGTCGACTTTGGTTTCCATCGCGCCTTTCCCGCTCGCCGGCAATTTACTCTTCTCCGGTTTTTCTGCGCAGCGATCAATCCTCGCCCAAGCCTTGGCGCTGTCTTCCACTGAAATCGTCGCTAGTTTGAGGTTGTGCTCGGTGCCGCCTCCATAAGGAACCACCGGGTCTGAAGTTCCGGCAATCATCACCAGTGGCACCGGACGTGAAGGCACGCAAATCATCGTCTTCGGCATCGCCGCGCCCACCGCGGCAACCGCCGCAACTCGATCGCTCAAGGCGCATCCCACACGCAGGCTCATAAAGCCGCCTTCTGATAGACCCGTCGCATAAATGCGTGACGAATCCACCGAAAACTTGATCGCCATCTGATCCAGCATCTGAGTCAGGAAAGCAATGTCATCCGCCGGAGGCGCCCTCCGATCCTCCTCGGGCTGCTGGCCCTGCGGTTGTTGTCCTCCGCCCCCCGGATACCCTCCGCCTCCTCCGCCACCGGGATATCCGCCGCCACCCCCGCCGCCAGGGTAGCCGCCGCCACCATTGCCGTAGCGTCCGCGTCTTCCCGGACCCATGGTCGCCGGTCGCTGTACCTCCGGCCGAACTCCCACATTCCAGCGCCCATGCAAGGCAATGGGATAGACCGCTATAATCCCGTTCTTGTCGGCCAATTCATCGAACCGCGTGAGCCGCTCCATATCTTCCGCATCCTGATTCATGCCATGCAGCAGAATCACCACCGGATAGTGCTTCTGCGGATCGTAACCTTTCGGCAACCGCACCATGAAATTCCGGTCCACGTCGTCGACTGTGATTTTTTCTTTCGTTTCCTGCGCCCAGAGCGCCTGAGCGACCAACAGAACACCCAGGCAGCCGAAAGCCGCCATAGAACGCCTTAAGTACGAGTTTCCAGTTTTCATCTTGTCTCCAGCATCTTGTAGTCAGAAGGGCCCACCCGAAACAACCAAACAGATGGAACGAATGAAAGAATCCCAAGCGGCTTCCCTTGCTTGGAAGCCTACGCTCCCGCCGGAGTTGGCCGCAATCGGGAACTTTCCCGCCTCCACCTCCGTATCCATCTTCGAAAGCAATTTCAGTTCCGGTATGCGCCCCAGCGCACAGGAAGGAGAACTACCATGGAGAATCTCACTGGTCTCGCCGCAGTAATCATGATTTTCGGAATGCCCACGGCGGTCTTAGGAATGTACACCTTCTATCGTGTACGGAAACTCCGTACGGAAGAGCGGCTCGCGGCGATGCAGAGGGGCGTAGCCGTCCCCATGGAACCCGATCTCACCGAGGCGGCCCACTCCCGTCGCGCCGGAATTCTGCTTATCGCCGGCGCCGTCGGCTACATGCTGACCTTCACCATCATCTCCAGAGTCGAACCCGACGCCCTGATCGCTTCCGCCTTCGGCGCGATTCCCTTCACCCTGGGACTCGGCTATTTACTCGATTCCACCCTGATCCGCCGCGAAACCCGCGCCTAACGATTCGATAAAGCGGGTGCCCCACCCTTCTCGCGTTCTGTGCGAGAGGGTGGGGATTTTGACCTTCATTCGTGGGGATTGTCGATTCTCGCGAGGATTTTCGACCTTCATTCCCCAGTCAGAAACTTAAACTGCGCCTCAGTCAGCGGCACCACACTCAGCCTTCCCTGCCGCGCCAGCGGCGATTCGGCAAACAACTTATTCGCCTTCGCCTCGGCCAGCGTGACCGGCTTCGCATTCGCCTTCCCAACCTTGATCTTCACTTGCGGATTCTTCAAGTCGGACGCATCCACCGACACCACTTCCGCCGTCCCCACCGCACTCTTCTCATCTCCCGTGTGGTAAATCACCAGCCGTTCGCCCGGCTTCATCCCGCGCAGATTCTTCAACGCCACCGGATTCGACACGCCATCCCACACCGTCATCTTCTCCCGCTGCAAATCGGCAAACGAATACGTAGAAGGCTCGGTCTTCAGTAAGTAATCCATTGCATCCTCAATATTTAAGAACTGGTTTGAAAAAATTCGTTTTGAAAGGGCGCGGCATAAAGCTGCCGACTCGCCGCTACTAATTCGGCTTCTTATTCGGATCCGCTGGCGGATCCTGCTTCGGCGGCGCATTCGGATCTTTCGCGCGATCGTCATACACCGAATACTGACTCTGCGGCCGTTTCAGTTTGATCGTGATCGCCAACTTGTCCTTGGCCACGTCATAGTCTTCCCCGAACGTCTGAAACCCCTGCGCCAGCACCTGTACCCGCAGCGTGCCATACGGGATCCCGTCGAAATCCGCCTTCCCATCGAGATCGGTCTTGAGTTCCATGCCGCCGCGTTCCTGCTTGCCCTTCGCAGTGACTTCATGCATGATCACCGCCGCATTGCGCACGGGCTTGCCGTTGTCGTCCTTGACGACGAGAAAATTGATCACAGCCGTCGGCCCGTCGTCGCTCTCTTTGTCCTGTTGTCCCCAGGCCACACTCGCCGTCGCCAGCACCGCCAGCACCACCCCTGTTAAAAACATCTTCTTCATGTCAGCCATTCTATGCACCCCCGCGCTCCCTGTCATCCTGAACCGCGGCGAAGCCACGGTGAGGGACCTTACGATGCGCCTGCAGCGGCTGTGCGGCGGCGAGGGTCTGAGTAAGTGCATACCCTGTAATTGACCCCACCCGCAGCCCATTTACAATGCCCCAGTTAAAATGCCAACGTGAAGACTTGGGACGTAATCATCATCGGCGGCGGCATCATCGGCCTCTCGCTCGCCATCGCCCTCCGCAAACGCGGCGCCGCCGTCCTCGTCGTCGAGCGCGGAGAGCCCGGCCGCGAAGCCTCTCACGCCGCCGGCGGCATGCTGGTCGACTGCCCCCTCGAAACTCCCGCGGCTCTGCAGCCCCTGGCCACCGCCAGCGCCCGCATGTATCCCGAGTTCGCGTATGAACTGGAACTTGATTCAGGAATGAAAGTCGACCTCCGCGACCAAGGGACGATCCTGTTCCCGTCTGCCGAGCATCTTCACCAAGCCCAAGCTTCGGGTTTCCTTCCCGCAAACCTCACCGCATTGGAACCGGCCCTGGCCGAAACCAATTCGCAGCGCCCAGGGTTTTATCTCCGAGAACGCAGCGTCGATCCCCGCGCACTC
This sequence comes from Candidatus Sulfotelmatobacter sp., assembly GCA_049517555.1. Classification (GTDB taxonomy): domain Bacteria; phylum Acidobacteriota; class Terriglobia; order Terriglobales; family Acidobacteriaceae; genus Sulfotelmatobacter. The sequence continues at coordinate 10,910 of JBEKRY010000122.1, forward strand.
ACCACTGCTGCGTGGAAAACCGCCAACCATCGCAGCGTCGATTTCTCCTCCGGCGACGAAGTCACCGCCGTGACCCTAACCGATGGCCGCGCCACCGGCGTCGCCACGACCAGGACCGCTTTCCATGCCGCGAAAATCGTGAACTGCGCCGGAGCCTGGTCGGGACAGATCGAGCCGCATCGCTTTCCCACTCGCCCGGTCAAAGGACAAATGCTCTGCCTCCTCATGCCCCCGCACACAATCCTCAAACACGTGGTCCGCTCCCCCGAGGTCTACCTCATCCCGCGCAGCGACGGACGCCTCCTCGTCGGCGCCACCGTCGAAGAAGCCGGTTTCGACAAACGCACCGACCTCGCCACCATCCAGCGTCTGCATAAGGCCGCAATCGCGCTGGTGCCGAAGCTCGCCGACGCCAAAATCCTTGAAGACTGGGCCGGCCTTCGACCCGGAACTCCCGACGCGCTCCCCATCCTCGGCGAGACCGAAACTCCCGGCTACTACGTCGCCACCGGCCACTTCCGCGATGGCATCCTCCTAGCCCCCATCACCGCAGAAGTCATGACCGCGGTGATTCAGAGTCGAGCGCCAGAATTTGATCTGACCGCGTTCTCCCCAGCACGGTTCCACTGAAAGGGCGCTTCCCTACCCACCCGCTCCTAGCCCCTCGCGTTATACTGTTTCGTTTCCGCGATCATCAGATTTCGAAATCCTTTAAAGTTATCCCGCGAAAGGATGAACCCATGGCTTCTTCCGCCGTCGACTTTGCCCGCAGTAACCAGCAGCGCTTCTTAAACGAACTCAAAGATCTCCTCCGCATCCCCAGCGTCAGCACTCTCGAAGAGCACAAGCCCGACATTCAAAAGGCCGCCAACTACGTTGCTGACGACCTGCGCCGCATCGGGATGGAAAACGTCGAGATCATCCCAACCAAGGGCCACCCCCTCATCTACGCCGACTGGCTGCACGCTCCCGGCCAGCCGACAGCTCTCTGCTACGCCCACTACGACGTGCAGCCCGCCGAGCCGCTCAACGAGTGGCTCACTCCGCCCTTTGAGCCCACCGAGCGCAACAACAACGTCTACGCCCGCGGCGCGGTCGATGACAAAGGCCAGCTCTGGATGGAAGTGAAAGCTCTCGAATCCCTGATGCAAAGCGGCGGCGGCAAGCTGCCCATCAACGTGAAAGTGATCTTCGAAGGCGAAGAAGAAATCGGCGGCGAATCGATCGACGAATACATCCGCAAGCAGAAAGCCAAGCTGAAAGCCGACTTCGCGCTGGTTTGCGACACCGAACTCTTCGCGCCCAACCTACCCACGCTCTGCGTCGGCCTGCGCGGCCTGGTCTATACGGAAATCGAAGCCGTCGGCGCCAAGGTTGATTTGCACTCCGGCGTGTACGGCGGCGCGGCTCCGAATCCGTTCTTCGCCCTGATCGAAATCATCAGCAAACTCAAAGACGCCAAAGGCAAAATCCTCATCCCCGGCTTCTACAAAGGCGTCAAGGCTCCCAGCAACGACGAACTCAAAGCCTGGAAGCGTCTGCCTTTCAACGAAGAGCACTACCGCAAAACCGAAGTCGGCTCGAAAACGCTCACCGGAGAGCCCGGCTACTCCGTCCTCTACCGCACGTGGGCGCGTCCCACGCTCGAAGTTCACGGCATGCCCGGAGGCTTCGTCGCCGCCGGCGCCAAAACCGTAATTCCCGCAAAAGCCCAGGCCAAAGTTTCCATGCGCCTCGTCCCTAACCAGGACGCCGACGACATCCTGAAAAAATACACCGCCTTCGTCAAGAAGCTCACGCCCAAAGGCATCGAAACCAAGATCAAAGTCTGGAGCAAGGGACCGGCCGCCGTCATCGGCACCGACAACCCTTACATCAAAGCCGCCACTGAAGCCCTGCACGACACTTTCAAAAAAGAAACGGTCTTCATCCGCAGCGGCGGCTCCATCCCCATCGTCACCGGTTTCCAGGACGTGCTGAAAATTCCCAGCGTCATGATGGGTTTCGGCTTGCCCGACGACAACCTGCATGCTCCGAACGAGAAGTTCCACATCCCGAACTTCCACAAAGGAATCGAAACCATCTGCCGCTTCTTTGAGAAGCTGGGAGAGTAAGCGTCGCTTCGGCTTGAGCCTGCTGATCGCGGGAGAGTTGTGCCTTGGGATTTGGCTCCAACATTTTTTTCGACGCTCTCGGTAAAATATTCATGGCTAAGGGTTTACGGGCGCGGATATGGGTGGCCCCTGCCATAATCTTGAGCCGCAAGGACTTGCGGGTAAAATCTTCTGGAATAAGGACTTAGTGTTGCGCGCGGAGCCGCCGCGGGGACCGCTGGCGGAAAACTGGCTAGGATGGGTTTCGCGCATCTCGCCAGCTTGCACTTTCTGGAATTCTCGGTAAAGGTTGTTCGTCACACGATCAGGAAATCTTTCTGTGGAAGGCTGTGGAAAAGGCAACGCGAAACCGATTGCGCCTGCGTTCGAGGTACCCACCCGTCGAAAATCGCGACGGGTGGGGCAGCCTTGATCGTCCTGGTGCAGACATGGAAGAGCTTTCTAATCCGCATTCTTGGGAAAGCTTGGTTGCGAAGTCGCGCGCAGCCGCGGCAGCCATTCCTTGCTTCGACACACTGACGGAAGGGTCACGACAGTTCCAGTCCATTCCGGCGTTAGTAAGCAATCGCAAGCTTACGTAATCGCGCTCGACATGAAACATAACCATTGACAACCATTCGTAAGTCTCGTAATCTCTCCCGCATTCGGGTTATCAGAGTCGAAAAGGCCCTTCGCCACCCTCGTCGCTGTTTCGAAAATGCTCCATTCCGCCGAAAAGGAGATTAGTCATGTTATTTCTTCGGAAACTCTGTTTCGCCCTGCTCGCTCTCTCTTCGATCCCACTCTTCGCACCTTTACTGTTTGCCCAAGCCGGATCCCAGCTACACCGCGCCCTGGCTGACGATTCAGCACGCCGCGACTACGGTCACGGCCGGCGCTACCGTCTATGTGGAATCGGGCGTGTACAACGAATCGGTAAACTTCCCCGCGTCCGGCACGGCGGCGAATCCCATCACCTTCGCAAACTATCCCGGACAGACCGCGACCATCGACGGCACAGGACTGAGCGTAACCGGCACGCAGGGCCTGATCAATATCGTTAACCAGAGCTACATCACGGTGAACGGATTTGAGATCCGCAATTACACCACCAGCAAGGCTACGCTGACTCCGGCCGGTATTTGGGTTACAGGCGCGGGCACGGGCGTGCAGTTGCTCAACAATCTGGTGCACAACATCACGACGACTTCCGAGAAGAACGGCAATGCGTTTGGCATCGCCGTCTATGGCACGTCGAGCACACCCATCACTGATCTGACGATCAGCGGAAACCAGGTTTACGACCTGAAAACCGGCGAGAGCGAATCGGTGAACGTGGACGGCAACGTGACTTATTTCTCCATCACCAACAACATCGTCCACGACAACGACAACATCGGCATTGATGCCATCGGATTCGAAGGCGTCGGCCCCACCGGCTACGACCAGGCGAAGTACGGCGAGATCAGCGGCAACACGGTCTACAACATCAGCGGCATCAACAATGCCGGCGAGGGCGATTCCTACGATGCGGACGGCCTCTACTGCGACGGTTGCGAGTACGTCGTCTTCGAGCGCAACACCGTTTATGCCTGTGACCTGAATATGGAAGCCGCCAGCGAACACAAAGGCCACGACAGCAGCTATGTGACCATCCGCAACAACGTTTTCTATGACGCGAATACTGTCGGCATCTCGATTGGCGGCTACTCCAATACAGTTGGCGGCAGCGACCACGTCGTCGTAGTCAACAACACTCTTTACAACAACAACACCAAGAACGCGGGCGCGGAGTTCCAGATCCAATACCACTCCGGCGACACCTCCGGCAACATCTTCGAGAACAATATCGTCTACGCCGGAAGCCAGAACGTATGGATTTACAGCTTCGTCAAGGCCACGTCGACCTATCCGGCTCCGCCCGCGACGCTCAATTGGAATCTCTACTACTCCACCGCCGGCTACGTGCAAGGAACTTCCATCGACTGGGCCGGGAAATACAACTACAAAACCTACGCTGCCTACCAATCGGGTGCGGGCGAAGACGCGAATTCGCCGGTTGCCAATCCGCTCTTCGACAGCCTCGGCTCAACCCCGCCCGATCTCGATGTCGCGTCTAATTCGCCTGCCGTCAACGCTGGCAGCACCCACCTCACTTGCAGCGTTGGTTACTGCGGCAGTGCAAGCTCTATCTATGGCAGCACTGACTACGCGGGCAATCCGCGCGTGAACAGCAACGGGCAAATCAACATCGGAGCCTACGAGCAGTAGCTTCTTGGATTGTCATCGTGTAAGAAGGTGGGGCATTCGCAACGTGAATGCCCCATCCCAGCCGCAGGAATCCCTCCACAGGCTCCCTGTCCTGGGCCATTTTAAAAACCCGCGCCTTTCTCGATCTGTTCATGGTTTACCATTGAATCAATGGGCTACCGTTTCGAGTTCGCGTTCGACTCGACAAACAAAATCTTGCTGGCCCGGTTCGAGGGCCAGCTCACGAATGAAGCCGCGGCGAAATACCACGACGCCCTCGGCAGGAATTGGAGAGCCACGGGTGCCCAGGCCGGGATCTGGGACCTTTCGGCCGCCACTGATTTCGCTATCTCGTCCGATTTCTTGCGAAACCTGGCGGCGCGAAAGCCGATCAGTCCGGGTTTAATCAACCATCCCCGTTTTATCGTTGCCCCGGTGACAGCCGCGTACGGATTGATGCGCATGTTCCAGATTTCAGGAGAGCTGAGTAGGCCTCTGCTGCACGTTGTGCGCACCGTTGACGAGGCGCTCGCCGCACTCGGCGTCAAATCGGCACACTTTGACCCCCTGGACGACTCCGTCTGATCTGGCAATTCCTTTAAATGTCGTAACTCCGCCGTTGCACTCATTCATCGGCCTGCGCTAGCATTGTCTTGCTCTCGCGCTTCTCCCACCTTCTTCCCCGTCTCCACCCCGAATACGTCCAACTGCTGCAATGTGTGTGCAACCCAACGCGGTCCCTCGCAAGCCCACACCATATATGGTGTTATATTGCTTGACCCCGCCCCAATTTCACCGTTACAGTAGCTTATCTTTGTGCCCGCCCTACCCAGCCCCGGGGCGAAAATTGGTCAGTCGTTGCCGAAATATGCACCGAAACGACGAGGGGAATCTTGTCAGTAAACACGCGTTCCCAGGCAGTCGCGAGCCAAACCACTGGCAACCGACCACTGATCCACGATTTGACGATCACTGGCCATTGTTCTTAAGGAGTTCACGTTGCTCAAACTGAAGCGTCTTCAGATTCTCGGATTCAAGTCGTTTTGCGACCGCACGGAACTCAAGTTCCACGGGGACGGCGTGGCCGCCATCATCGGGCCCAACGGGTGCGGCAAGTCGAATATTTCCGACGCCATCTCCTGGGTGCTGGGCGAACAGTCGGCCAAAACCCTGCGCGGCGCCCGCATGGAAGACGTCATCTTCGCCGGCACGCGCGATCGCAAACCGACAGGCATGGCCGAAGTCTCGCTCACGCTGATCGATCCCGAAGCCTACAACGGACCCGATGCCAACTCGCCAACTGAAATCGACATTCAAGACGATCTTCCTCAGGATGCTCAAGCCGAAGCAAACATCTCCGATAACTGGGACGAAGCCTCCATCCGCGCCCGCGCCGCGGAAGCCACAGAACAAGCCGTAGAAGACGCCCAGCCCGGCCGAACTGAAGAAATAGTAGTCCCGCGTTCGAAAGTAAACATCATCGCCGTCGCCTTCCCCGACGACGAACCGGGCTTCGCAACGCAGGTGGCGCTGCCCGTGCACAACGTCACCGCGCCGGTGACGGCGGCATTCGCGGGAACCGTAGCTCCGCATGTGGTGTTGAAGATTCGCCGCCGCAAGTTCAACCAGCAGCAATTCCGCGCTGGAGAAATCGTGGTCACGCGCCGCCTGTTCCGCTCCGGCGACAGCGAATACCTGCTCAACGGCAAGCTCTGCCGCCTGCGCGACATTCAGGAACTGTTTATGGGCACCGGCCTCGGCCCCGAATCCTACGCTTTGATCGAGCAGGGACGCATCGGCCAGATCCTCAGCAGTCGAAAACGAAAAAGCGACTCGCCGAGGCCCGCCTCGAAGACGCCAAGCTGAACCTGGCCCGTATTAATGACATTTTTGATGAAGTCACGCGCCAGATGAATTCGCTGAAGCGCCAGGCGTCCAAAGCCGAACGCTACGCCCGCCTGCGCGAAGAAATGCGCGCCAAGCTGCGCGTGGTTCTGGCCAGCAAATTCGCCGCCATCGAACTGGAAAGCGCCGAACTCGATTCGCAGCTCAACGCCCTAGCCGAAGAAATGCAGCATCGCACCGAAGCCGTGCAGCAACTCGAAATCGAGAATGCTGAACGCACGCAACGCGGCTACACCATCGAAGGCGAGCAACGCGAAAATCGCGAACGCATCAGCCAGATCGCGCTCGAAATCGACCGCGCCCACGCCCGCCGCCGCCACAATGAGGAGCGTTGCGCGGAATTGCTGGTGCGCGCGGCTTCTTCCGAGGCTGAGCTCGCGCAGGCTCGACATCGCCTGACCGCTCTTGAGGCAGAACGCGAATCCAATCGCCAGATTCTCGAATCCGCCGCCGCCGACTTGGCCGCTGCCCAGTGTGA
>JBEKRY010000123.1:0-13833 GCA_049517555.1 Candidatus Sulfotelmatobacter sp.
ATCGTGCTGCTGACTGGCTCGCTTGAGGCCGACCGCAAGCGTGAGGTGCGCCGTCATATTTCGCAGGGGAATGCGCAGCTTGTGATTGGAACGCACGCGCTGCTGGAAGAAAAAGTGGAGTTCGCCCAACTGGGGCTCGTGATTGTGGATGAGCAGCATCGATTTGGAGTGTTACAGCGGTTGAAGCTGATGCGGAAATCGGGCGAGGGCGATGACAGTCGAGCTGCGCTCGGCCCGGCCGGGGGAGAAACCCGGCCCCACACAAACGTACCGCCCGGCGAGCCTGACGTGCTGGTAATGACAGCTACGCCGATCCCGCGGACGCTGGCGCTTACACTCTACGGCGATCTCGATTTAAGTGTGCTTGACGAACTTCCGCCGGGGCGCACGCCGATCGTCACTCGTTGCGGGGCCGACGACGAGTCCCCGAAGGTGTGGGAGTTCGTTCGCAAGCAAGTGGCTGCGGGCCATCAGGCGTATGTGGTTTATCCCGTGATCGCCGAAAAAACAGTCGCCGAGAATGAAGAGGGCGAGCTCAAGGCCGCGGTCAAGATGTATCGCGACCTCAGCGGCAAGATTTTCCCGGACCTGAAAGTAGGGTTGCTGCACGGCCGTCTCGACGCTGAACTCAAAGACCAGGTCATGCGGATGTTTCAGCGAGGCGAGCTGCAGATTCTGGTCGCGACCACCGTGATCGAGGTCGGCGTGGATGTGCCCAACGCGACCGTGATGGTAATCGAGCATGCCGAGCGTTTCGGCCTGGCGCAGCTTCACCAGTTGCGTGGACGTATCGGCCGCGGCGCTGCCAAGTCGTATTGCATTCTGATGACCGGCGGGAAAGTCACGGAAGAGGGCCAGCGGCGCCTCGACGCAATGGTGAAAACCAACGACGGTTTCAAGATCGCGGAACTCGATCTCGAACTGCGTGGCCCGGGAGAATTTTTTGGCACGCGGCAGGCGGGATTGCCGAGTTTCCGAGTCGCCAACATCATTCGTGATGGGCAATTACTCGAGGCAGCCAAGCATGAAGCAGCCGCAGTCATCGCCGGGCCGAACGAAGAAATCTCTTCCGCGGAAATCAGCCGTGCGCTGGTACACATGCGGGCCTTGTGGCAGCACACCTACGGATTGGTCGAAGTGGGCTAAATCAAGAGTGGGCTCATTGAAATAATGTTAATGAATTTCGCGGCTAGTCCAGGTTTCGAATCCGCGCCCTGAATTCTTGAACTCGCAGCCTAAGCGCCGGCCACAGCCGCCAGAAGTGGCGTTGCAGGCACGTTCGCGACCTGGAACTTGACAGTTACGCGTGCGCCGTGCGGCTTCACGTTTTCAATTTCTAAGTCTCCGCCGCGTTTCTTGACGATTTCGCGGCAGACGCTTAGCCCGAGCCCTGTTCCTTTGCCCACGGGTTTCGTCGTATAAAACGGATGCAGTGCGCGGTTCAGATTGCCAAAGCCCGGGCCCGTATCCTCGACTTCGATCACCGCGCGAGAACTGTTGCGGTAAGCGCGAATACTGATTTGCTTGTTGCCCTGCATTCCCTCCAGAGCATCGCTCGCATTGTTGAGCAGGTTGAGAAGAATCTGTTTGATTTCGTCCTCGCTGACCGCCAGAAGAGGCAAGTCGGGTGCGATGTCGAGAGCGACCTGCACGTTGCCGATGCGGGTGTAATATTCACGAAGCGCCAGAACCTGCTGGACGACTGGCGCGAGGTGCGCGGCCTGAGCATCATGCGTACCCTGCCGCGAAAACCGAAGCACGTTGTCGATCATCCGGTTCATGCGGCGGGCTTCGCCCACCAGCTTCGCGAGTTGATCGCGAGCCTGCGGCGCCGCGACGGCTTCGTCGATGAGTTCGCCGAACCCCATGATCGCCGTTAGTGGATTGTTCAGTTCGTGGGCGACTCCGGCCAGCAGTTGCCCCAGGGCAGCCAGCTTTTCCGAGCAAACGAGTTGCGCGTGCAAGGACTGCAGTTCCACGGCGAGCGCAATGTCGGTCGCGAGCCGTTCGATGTGGCACAGTTCGAGCGCATGGATGGTCCGCGCGTCCCGCGGCGCGGCCAGCCGGATGCAACCGAGATATGCCCCGCCGTCGGAGCATAACGGAATCAATATTTCTTCGGCGTTCGCCCGTTGCGCGTTCGGATTTTCGCGCAACGCAAACAGAATTGCCTCATCCGCAGGCAGCAGGTACGAATTCTTGCCCATCGGCTGCGCCGTCGAACACAACTGCTTGACGTGATCGAGTGTCCAGTCCTGTGTGTGATCCTCCAGCCTCCGCAAGACTTCTGGCGACAGTCCGCTGGCGCCGGCCACTCGCAGTCCGCGGCCTGTGCCTCCGAATTGTTCATTCCCGAGTCTGGCGTTTTCCAGCTGAAGCACCGCGACGTTGAACGTACTGACCTCGGTGATTGCGGCAGCAACTGCGGGGCAAATAGCGTCCAACTCAGCGCCACTCAACAGCCGGGAAGTGATCGCCGAAAAACGTTCCAGGCGGCGGTCGAGGCGTTCTGCCTTATGTTGCATGCCTGCGATCGATTCCGACTTGTCTTCCACCACCGCCAGAATCATTCCCAGAGCAACGAAAATTTTGGGAGTGTTCGACAGTTCCCCCGGAATAATCAGGCCCATCGTGAAGCGATCGATCAACAATCGGATGGGAAATGCCGCCGCCCAGCTAAAGAATCCAGCAGCGATGGTCAGACTGGCAGGCGACAGCTTTCCGTGGCTCCAGCCGTAGTTTCGAAAAATGAACACGCCGGCCAAGCCGAAGCCGATTGCAATGAATGCCATTGTTCCTGTCTGAAAAGAGTGAGAGAAAGATCCGCGGAGCGCGGCAGCAATCACCCACGCTGCGGCGAGCGAGCACGGAAGCGTCGCAACGGCCAGATACAACGACAACTTCGCGCTCAACTTCCCTCTCAGCTTTCCGCTCAGCTCGAAAAAGAAACAGGCGGTGCCGCTGAGACAGGCGGCCAGGCACAAGATGTAAGGCCAAAGCAACGCTACGCCGCAACTGGCGCACATCACGTACGCTACAGAGGGCACACCCAGCACCAACAGCAGAAGCCTCCGCTTCGTGGGGTTCTCCGAAACCGAGGACACTGATACGAGAAACGCTACGACCGCTAACTGGAGCGATCCGGCATCGACCGCCAGCAGAAAAGAACGGGCCGGGCCGTGAACCGGCTCCAGCAGCTGGGCCAGGAAATGTGTGAAAACCAGCGTCCAGCCTATGGTCCAGAGTGTGAGGCGGCCACTGCGTGCGTGCCGCTTCAGACACACGAAGACGATGACCAGCACGCCTGTGATTAAAAATGTCGGTATCTTTTCGAGAACGCCCATTAAGAATGCATATAGGGGAGAGAATATAGCCTCAACAGTCACCAAGAGTAACCAAACGGAAGCGGTGGGACAACGCCAGAACGTGCCATTGCGATGGCACGAAAGTTAGGCTGTGTGCCCGCTGGTGCTACGACGGAAATTGGAGGGCTGGGTCTCGTTGCCTAGTGTTCAGGGTCTGAACTGATAGAATCGAAAATGATGGCTGGATCTTCCCAACTGATTCAGATTGAGCTCAGCGCTCCGTTGCGGGTGCCGAAGCCGCACTGGCTGCGGGCGAAAGCTCCCGTGGGCGAGAACTTTCACAATCTGAAGAAACTGGCTCGTGGCATGGGACTGCACACGGTGTGCGAGTCGGCGCAGTGTCCGAACATTGGCGAATGCTGGAACCACAAAACTGCCACGTTCATGCTGCTGGGAGATATCTGCACGCGGCGCTGCGGTTTCTGCGCCGTGCCCAAGGGACGGCCGGAGCCGATCGATCCGGACGAACCGCGGCGCGTGGCCGAGGCCGTGGCGACGCTGGGACTGAAACACGCAGTGGTGACCAGCGTGAACCGTGACGACGACAATATTGGCAGCGCCAGGATTTTCGCCGAGACCATCCGCGAGATTCGCGAACTTACGCCGGATTGCCGCGTGGAAGTGCTGATCCCGGATTTTCAGGGCATCGAAGAATCGTTGCGCATCGTGCTGGACGCTCGGCCGGACGTGCTCAACCACAACACTGAAACGGTGCCGCGGTTGTATCGCGTGGTTCGTTCCGGCGCGCGCTACGAGCGCACGCTTACGCTGCTCGAGAATGCCAAGAAATTCTCGCCAGGCATGGTGACCAAGAGTGGCGTGATGGTGGGCCTGGGAGAGTCGTCGGAAGAGTTAATCGAAGTTTTTCACGATCTGGGCACGCGGGGCGTCGACATTCTTACCGTGGGCCAGTATCTGCGCCCGTCGAAAGATCACCTGCCCATTGCCCGCTTCTACGAGCCCGAAGAATTTACGTATCTCAAGGACCAGGCGCTGCGCTTCGGTTTCCGCCATGTCGAGTCGGGACCGCTGGTGCGGTCCAGTTATCACGCGCACGAGCACGCCGATGCCGCTGCGCTGCCGCGGGCGGTATCGTAGCTTGCGGCGGCAGAGCTTCCCTATCAGAATTTCCATCTCTGAAATCACGGCCCGCAGGTTTAGTATCCCCATCGAAAAAATCGGCATCGGGAGGCTGCGGCTGACGTGGTAACCGTGCTTCTGCTGATTCTTGGATTTTTCGCTGGACTGCTCGGCGCGCTAACCGGCATCGGCGGCGGCGTGCTGCTCACACCCATTCTTGCGCTGCACTTTGGCATCCCGATTCGCCAGGCCATTGGAGCGAGTCTGGTCGCGGTGATTACCACTTCGGCCGCGAGTTCTTCGGTTCATCTGCAGCGCCACACCACTGATATTCGTCTGGGCATGACGCTCGAACTGGCAACCGCATTTGGCGCGGCGGTCACGGCGTATCTGGTCGGTTACTTCAATCGCAACGCTCTCGAAGGATTGTTTGCCGCATTTCTACTGTACAGCGCCATCACCATCCTCAGTAAGCGCGGCAAAGTGAAACCTTTGGAAGACGAATCGGCTCTCATCGTCGACGAGACTGTGATCCCGCCCTACGAACCGAAGCGGTATCCGCTGGGACTGGCGGCGTCCCTGGTGGCGGGCGCGCTTTCAGGACTGCTCGGGATCGGCGGCGGTCCCATCAAGGTTCCCGTCATGTACATTTTTATGAACGTGCCGCTGATGGTGGCGACGGCGACCTCGAATTTTATGATTGGCGTGACTGCGGCCGCCAGCGCCATCGTCTACTACCGGCGCGGCGATATTCTGGTGGAACTCGCTGCGCCGCTCGCGGTAGGTGTGTTCCTGGGATCGCTTCTGGGCGCGCGCATGGCTCCGCGCATTCACACCAAGGTCGTGGTGTATCTGCTGGTCGGCGTGATGTTCTATCTTGCCGGGCACCTGATTCTGCACTTGATGCAGGGGTGGTTATGAGCCAGGTGCGAGAGCCCGAGTTCGATCGCACCGTGGCGTGGGTGCTGCGCATCGGTGCATTCAGCTGCTTCTTCATCATGCTGGCGGGGCTGTTCACCGGGTTGTTTGTGAGCGGCCATATTTCTCTCGCCATTGAGCGCGCCGGGGTGTTGTTGATGCTGGCCACGCCGGTGGTACGGGTAATCGTCGCGTGCTTCTTATTCTTTCGGGAAAAAGATTGGAAGTATGGATGGATTTCTTTGGGCGTGCTGGTGATTCTGATGCTGGGCATGGTGTTTGGAATCGGGGAACACTGAGGAGCCGGGGAAAGAGCTGACTTTCCGTTTTACCTCACATCGCGGATCAGCACCACGTTCGAGGTCAGCCGTCGGGATGGTTCAGAGACGAGGCAGCCTTGGCTTCGCGCTGAAAACGATTGAGCGCTTGAGCGTCGTGGGCGGTTTCATCAGGCAGGAACTTCAGCGCGACATGGCGGCCAAGCTTGAGATCCTCAGCGTCGTAAACCACACCCATGCCACCGCCGCCGATCCTGCTGACGATGCGGTAGTGCGAGATCGTCTGTCCCACGGGTTGGGAGGGCGTGGACACTGGCTAGCCATGTTAGGGATGTGGCGCGGGGGAGTCAACGGCACATATCCGCTTTGATTTGCCGATCTTCATTGGCGTCACTTCAGCTGCCGCACTTCAGAAGATGTGCAGCTTGATGCTGAGGTACTTCTTGGGGTTTTCGCGCACCGCTTTCACCAGAGTGCGAGCTTCGGTGAGCATCTCGTTGGCGTTGTTGTAGAGAGATTCGTCTTTGAAGAGTCTGCCGGCAGTCCCCTGGCCGGCCTCGAGTTCGGTAGTTAACTCTGAGAGCTTCGTGATCGTGGTGTCGAGTTTCTTGGCCAGTTCTTCGTCCACGGCCAGCTTGCCAATGCTGCCTTTGCCGGCGTTGATGTTCTCGGTCAGCTTCTTTATGTTGGCGATGGTGTCGTTCGCGTTGTTGTAAAGCGACGGATCCTTCACGAACTTTCCGGCCGTGCCCTTGCCCGCCTGGATGTCGTCGATCACGCCATTCAATTTATCCAGCGTGCCAATGAATTTGTCATAGGCGTCGTTGCGGCTGATCAGCGCGCCCAGACTACCTTGCCCGCTGCCCACCTGCTCCACGATCTTCTGCACTTCCGCGACCGTCGCGGAGAGGCGGTTGTACAGGATCGGATCGTAAATGAGTTTTCCGAGCGAACCCTTGCCGCTTTCCGCGAACGCCAGAATGCGGTCGGCGCGCTTCAGCAGGGCGTCCATGTTCTCGAGCGTGCCTTGGCTGGCGCGCACCACCTGGTTGAAGTCAGGATGCACCTGCGTAGGCAGCGTGTCTCCATCCTGCGCCGGAGCGCCCACAGCCTGAGCGCTCTCAATCTCGAGATAGGTTTCGCCCAGCACTCCCGCGGTGTCGAGCGAGGTCATCGAATCGCGGCGCAGATCGTAACTGTATTTCGCGCTGACCTTCATGGTGATTTCGACCGGGGTGAGTTGCTTGTCTTTATCAGCCACGATGCGGATATGGATTACGTTCCCGATGTCCACGCCGCTCAGGCGCACCGGGGCGCCCTCACGTATGCCTTGAGCGTTGTCGAAATAAGATTTCAGGGTGATGCGAGAAGTGAAGAGTCCAGAAGTTCCGGACATCAGGAACACCAGAATGCCCAGCGTCACACTGGCCGCGATTACCGTGATCCCAACCTTCAGTTGCGACCACTTGAGCTGCTTCTGGCTAGGCAAATGATTTCCTTATGACGCCAGTCTGAATGATGTTCCTCTGACTGTGTTCCTCAGGATGATATCAACTTGGACCGATTGCGCTGGCCGCGCCAACAGCTCAGACTCAGACTCAGAAAGACGATCGCGCCCAGCCATCGCAGCATGATAACAAAACTGAGCCCGGCCTAGGCCGCTTTCGTCCGTAACGTGGGCATCAGCAGCAGGGCCGCAAAGTATGCAGCCGCTCCGCAGGCTAAAGTAGCAGTCAATCCGAACTGGATGGCGATGACCATGGCCAACACCGATCCGAGCACGCTGGCCGCCGCATTCATCGCCCAGGCCCATTCGACGGAGTTATCGGAAGCGCCAGGTTCGGCCGGAAACTCCGGAGCGGGCAGCACCGCCAGCGCGCGCAGGCCGGTCGGAAACGGCATGCCCATGACGAATCCCAAAGGTATCAGCAGAACTCCGCTTACCAGCAGGCGGTAGCCGAAGTCCAGTCCGACCAGCGCAGCCAGCCGACCGGGCAGGAACAACACGTCGGCCAATAGCGTTACGATCACAAGCACGAGCGGCACCCAGCCCAGACTGGTGCGCGGCAGCCAGAGCCGCGAAAACAGGCTCCCCGCCCCGCTCGACAGCATCAGCAGGAAAATTACAACCGTCAGCGCGTAAGTGGGATGGCCTAGAAACAGCACGAAACGCTGAATGAATGCGATCTCGACGAGGATGTAGCCCAAACCCACCGCAACGAAATAAAGCAGCGGAAGCGGCGACTGACGGTCCCGACGGGTTTTCGCAGCGGTTCTCAAAATAAGGGGCAAAATCAGAAATACCAGCACCGCCACCAGGGAAATCACCAGCACCAGCAAAAGAACCAGCACTCCCAGATTTACTTTCCAGTCAATGCCGGAGCGCAAACCTTTCTCGCCCAAGATCTGCCCGGGCTTCAGAGTAAAAAAGAAGAAAGGAGCATTGTCGGTGACAGGGGCAACGTTGTAGGCATAGCTGCGTGCGAACGTGTAGGGGTCGTTGCTCGCAATCAGATCCGAAAACGGATTCCGCCCCGGTCGCGACGGCAGATACAGCGCAGAGAGCTTGGAATATTTATCAAGATGCGCTGTCACCGCTGCTTCCTCCGCCGCCGTGAAGGGAGTTTTCTTTGCAAGCACGACCACAGGGATGCCGTCTTCGTCGAGCGCTCCCTGCGACGCAACAATAAAGTTGCGGGCGGGATTCGCCACGCCCAGTCGGTGCAGCGCTTCCGTGGCCACGGCGACGATGCGCAGAGCTTCGCGCGGATGGCGAAATTCCCAGCGCGTAATGGCGATCATGCCCTCGGGCCTGAGGTGATCGAAATATTCGCGAAAAGCCTCCACGGTATACAAATTATTCTCGCTGAGCGCGAACGCCCCGGCTGCCGTCGAAGCCCAGGTATCGACCAGCGTCATCTGCACCACATCGAATGTTTGTGGCGTGGAACGCAGAAACGAGCGGCCGTCGGTGACGTGAATATGCACGTCAGGCCTGTCATAAAGATGCTGCGAATAGTCGGCATAGCGCCCACGCATGATGGTAGTCGCGATGATGGGATTAATCTCGATCCCAGTCACGCTGGGACTGCCGTTTGCCACCGCGCGCAAAACGTCAACCCCACCCCCCGGACCGATAATCGCGAACTCACCGTGCGGGCGCAGCACGTTGGCCAGCGCGGGCGGCGCGGACATTAAGTCGTCCTCCCACTCCGTGTTGTGCCACTGTGCTACGTCCGCGTTCATGATGTAGGTGGAGGCGTCGGCGTCAATGACAATCGCTTTGGCCTGTCCCTGGCGATCGACCTCGACGCGCGAGAGTGCATTCCAGCGCGCAAACTCGACCCACGCCGGATCGCGGAACATGCCCTTGGCGTAGACTACGTCGATCAGGCGCCCGGAATAATTCGCGCCAATCAACCCCAGCAGCGCGAGAGCCAGTAGCGCTGCATTTCTGCGCTGTGAACGCAATTCAGCCCAGATCGCACCAGCGGCGGCCATCGCAGCACCCGCCACCAGCACCACATTCGGCCCGCCCACAAAATTCAGCAAAGGAACGACGGCCAGGCACGCCAGCGCGCCGCCGCACAAGTCCGCGCCGTAGAGCCGCGGAATCCGATTGCTCTCGCGCGCAAAGACTACCGCGAACAGAATTCCGGTCAGGAAAAAAGGCACGGCCGCCGACAGGTAGAGCGCCGTGAGCCGCTCGAAGTTCGCCCACGAAACCTGCAGCGCAACCGGAACATGCAACACAATTTCCAACACCACGAGCACGACCACGGAATTCATCATCGACAAGCGCGCAGCGAGCGTGCGTGTGGGAGCAGCGGCCAGCCTGCTCTTCAGCAAATACGCGAATACGCCTCCCGCGCCCAGCCCGAGAAGTGCAATTGAAATCGCGAGAAAGGCGAAGTGGTAGAAAAGGACGACGGAGAACAGCCGCGTCAACGCCAATTCCAGCAGCAGCGCAGCGAAGCTGGTGAGCGCGAGCCCAGCCAGCAGAGTTTTTTCGGGAATTTCAGTGCTGTGCGAGGTTGCAGTAACAGTTGCGGTGGCGACGGGCATATTTGGATTCGAGGCGACAGTCTAGCAGATGTGGAGATTCAGATTAGTGGTGAGCACCGCGGCGCTCTTTAGCTTTCGAGAATGACCTGCGCGATCGCCTGTTCCTGGGTATGCGACAGCGACAAGGCGACATTTTTCGTCCCCAGCCGCGCAGCGAATTCTCCGGCTCTGCCGTGAAAAGTCAGCGTAGGCCGGCCACCAGGCATGCGGGTGACCTCGCAATCGCGCCAGCGCACGCCGTGATTCCAGCCCGTACCCAGAGCCTTCATGGCGGCTTCCTTGGCGGCAAAACGCGCCGCATACCGCTCGAACCGATTCGCCTTGGAATCGCAATAGCGAATCTCCCCGGCGGTAAAAATGCGTTGCAAGAAGCGCTCCCCAAAGCGCTCAATGGACTGACGAATACGGGGAACTTCAGCGATGTCGATGCCTGTGCCTACGATCATATTCAAGATGTCCTTCGTTGAATCTTATAGCAGGCGATCTCCACGATAGATCAGGCGGTCATCGATGATGCGGGCCTCAGCGGTCAGTACATGTGGCTTCACCGGACCGGAGGCATCGACGTGCAAGACCTCATGGCCGTGCGCGACCAGCCAATCAGAAACTAACATGCGGTGGCAGCGGAAATAAGGGCGCTCGGCGCACATGTAGGCGGTTCGGGAATTTTCGGCTAGAGCGAGCAGTTCGGTTATCGACTGCTCGAACTCCGGCGAGAGCATGTAGTCGGCATAGTTGCGGAAACTCTGGTTGCGCAGAGCAATATTGGGCGATTCTTCGAGCATCTTTTTGCGATACCCACCGAGCCCCTTCATCCAGCGATAGTCGATCCCCGCCGCCGGCAATGTTTGTTCCAGCGATTCGCGATTGAACTGCGGCAAACGGCGTGACATGGGAAACGCGCGTATGTCCCCAAGAGTCTGAATCCGATGCGCCGCCAAAGCAGAAATCAGTTCATCGATCGTACGCGTGGAATGTCCGATAGTGTAGAGAACGGCCACAACGGATTGGATGCCGAGGCGCTAGGACGCGATTCCAGCGAGCGCAGCCACAACGAGGCGATCCTGGTCCGCAAACACGGTGCGCATATCCAGCAGGACTCGCCCCTGTTCGACGCGGGCAATGATCGGCGGATCGGACGCGCGCAGGCGAACGCATAATTCGTCGGCGCTGAGGCCTTCACAAGTTAGAGCGAGCAGACGAGTCGGCAGAACCGACGATGGCGCTGCGCCTCCGCCGATTACTGATTGACCATCAACCATGTCGATTTTCAGTTTCGATTTTAGTTGCGATGCGCAGGCCAGTTCCGCCACTGCCTCGGCGCGCTGCCTGATTTCCTCTTTCGTCAGGCGCATCATCTTCAGCGCGGGAATGGCATCGTAGTCGCGCTTCACATAAGCCAGCAGCGTGGCCTCGAGCGCGGCGTAGATAAGCTTGTCGACGCGGAGGGCCCGAAACAGCGAGTTAGAGCGCATGCGGGCGATTAGGCCGCCGCGGCCGCTGATCAGTCCGGCCTGCGGGCCGCCCAGTAATTTGTCGCCGCTGTAGGCGACAATGTCGACTCCGGCGCGCAGGCTGTCGAGCACGCTGGGCTCGCCGCCAATGCCGAAAGTCTGCAAGTCGACCAGCGCCCCGCTGCCCAGGTCTTCCATCAACGGCAGGCCGCGCTCGAGTGCCAGCGCAACCAGTTCAGCCGTGGATGCCTGCTCGGTGAAGCCGGTGATTTCAAAATTTGAGCGGTGCACGCGCAACAATAACCGCGTGCGTTCGGTGATGGCGCTTTCGTAGTCCGCCACGCGCGTGCGATTCGTCGTACCGACTTCGCGCAGCATTGCACCCGATTTCGCCATGACATCGGGAATGCGGAAGGAACCGCCGATCTCGACCAGTTCCCCGCGCGAGACGATTACCTCGCCGTCTTCGGCCAGCGTGTTGAGTGCCAGCAGGACCGCCGCGGCATTGTTGTTTACGACGATGGTTGAGACAGAGGTCGCGCCATCGCTCAGCAGGCTGCGGAATAGGCGGTCTACGTGCGTGTCGCGCTTGCCGCGCGCGCCCGACTCCAGGTCGAATTCGAGATTGGAAAATCGTCCCGCAGTTTGCCGGATGTGGTCGAGCGCAGCATCGGCCAGCGGCGCCCGGCCCAGATTGGTGTGCAGGATAACGCCGGTCGCGTTGACCACAGAACGCAACGAATAGCTGAGCGCCCGACGCAGATGATCCTCAACCGCGTCGCCCAGTCCGTCCAGAGCAAGTTGCAGTCCCGGTCCATCCAGCAGTCCCGAAGCGACTGCTTCCCGCAGTCGCGCGAGCACGGCGCGGGCCACGGCAGTCGCGGGCGCACCTCCGTGATCACGCGCGAGCGCTTCCACGGCGGGCATTCGCAGTATTGCGTCGACAGAAGGCAGTTCGCGCAAAAGCTCCGACTTCGACGTGCTTTTCATTTCAGGATTGCCCATCTCAGGATTGCACCATCCGGATTATCCCATGAATCCCCGCAATGCTTTTTGTTCGCCGCACCGCAGCTATAACGTATGCAAATACGCGAGCAGATCCTGAATATCCTGCGAACTGAGTGTCTGGCTGTAGCCCGGCATTTCGTTGCGGCCAAGGCGAATGATATCGGTGACGCGCTCTTCGTTAGCAGGCAGCCCGCTGAGAGAAAGATATTTGTGCTGGAAAACTCCCTGGAGCGCCGGACCTTTCTTGCCGCGACTGGAGTACGGTTCATGACACCGGTCGCAATGCGAGTCGTAGATTTTGCGGCCCGTGGACTGTTGCGGGTTGAGCCCCAGTTCAGCGTCAGACTTGCGACGCTCCACGTCGCAAGCAAAGGTCGCTGCCAGCGCGAGCAGGATGGCCAAGGTTCCCAAGGAAATTCCGGCACGGCTGTTTTGCAGCGACTGCTTCATTGAGCGCTTATCTTTATCTTTCAATTGCATCAGAAACCCCTCGATCGTGCCATACACCGCGCTGCCAGCCGCTTTACAATGATAGAGCAAAGTAGCAAAGCGAGGCTTTCACTCCCAGATGGCAGTGTCGATCAAGCGAGTCTATGAAGCGGCATCGCGCACCGACGGCGTGCGAGTGCTGGTCGACCGGTTGTGGCCGCGCGGCCTCACCAAGGAGCGCGCCGCAGTCGACGAATGGCTGCGGGACCTGGCCCCCTCCGATGAACTCCGCCGCTGGTACCATGCCCAATCGGATCATACCCGGTCAGACCATGCCCGGTCAGACCATGCCCGACCCCAGCGTCCGCAGGACTTTCAATGGTCGAACTTCCGCAAGAAATATTTGAAGGAGTTGGCGCAACCCGAAGCGCAAGACGCGCTGTTTCGGCTCTACCAACTGGCTCACAAGCGAAAACGCCTGACCCTGTTGTTTGCCTCGAAAAACGAGACGTACAACAATGCGGTCGTGCTTAAAGAACTGCTCGACGGAATGCGCAAGCCGCCGACCGGCACGGGCCCCGCCGCGGCCTACGTTGTGCGCAAGCGCGAGGCCGCGGTGCGGCGCCGATAGCGCCTTCGCGCCCCCAGTCCAGCCTGCGCGCTTCGGTTAGAATCGTGCCGCATGAGACCTGTCTTTCAATGGAACCTGGGGACGCGCGCGCTGGAACTCGGCAAGCGCACGCTGATCATGGGCGTCCTCAACGTCACCCCGGATTCGTTTTCCGACGGCGGCCGGTTCATGGACCGCGACCAGGCGATCGACCATGCCGGCCGTTTGCTGGACGAAGGCGCAGATATCATCGACATCGGCGGCGAATCCACGCGTCCCGGAGCGCACGTCCAAGCCGGGGTTGCGGAAGTCGAAGCGAAAAAAAGTTCTACCCCGAATCGCAGTACAGCCGTCAGTGCAGAAGAAGAACTTCGCCGCGTACTTCCCGTCATTACCGACTTAAAGAGGAGGCATCCCGCAGCGGTCTTCTCGATCGACACGTACAAAGCCGCAGTGGCGCACGCGGCCGTCGGCGCCGGAGCCGAGATTGTGAACGACGTCAGCGGATTCCGCTGGGACCCGCAGATGGCGAAGACGATTGCCGAGCTCAAATGCGGCGCGGTTCTGATGCACATGCGCGGGCGTCCTGAAGAGTGGCGCACGCTGCCGCCTCCGGGCGACATCGT
>JBEKRY010000124.1:0-20883 GCA_049517555.1 Candidatus Sulfotelmatobacter sp.
GCTTCTTCCCCAGCTTGGTCAAATCCAGCAGCGCCGCTTCGTAGGTGCCCACAGCCAGCTTCTTATTCGACCCTTCCAGCAATCGCCCAAAGCTGAATTTCTGCTGCCACGTCGGACTCCCATGCCGTGCCAGCTTCTTATAAGTCAGGCTGGCCCGAGTAGCATCGCCCATTCCCACCTGCCGCTCGAACAGATCCCCCAGCAGCTTCACCGCATCCGGATTGCGCCCCAACGAAAGGCACAGGTCCGCAGCCAGTTGCCGCACCACGTCATTGTCCGTATCGTCGCGCAGAACCAGCAGATACTCGTCCAAAGCCTCCGCCGTCTTACCCTTCTGCAAAAGCTTCTCCGCGCGCTCCACGCGTTTGGCGATCTCGGCTCGGTCCAGTCGTTTTGTGGTATCAGCCATGCGGATTCAGGCGGACTACACCCTGCTTCGATTCTAGGATCGCCCTCCGCCCCCAGCAATGCGGTAACGCCCGTCGGCGATTACGAAGGTCACACTCGGGAAGCTTTGCCATCCCGAACGAAGTGAGAGCCTGCCCTGAGCGAAGTCCAAGGGAACCCACTGTTGGCCGGCAGCACCACCGCGCTCGTATCGAAGCCAAGAGCGTGGAGCATGGCTTAGCTCCTCTGCACGAGCCGCGAAGCTTTGCTTTTATTCGTACCGGTGGGTGCCTAACTCTCTTTAGAGTGATCAGTAGAGTGATCAGCGCAAATATGGGACGTGAACTCTTTATCACGCTGCAACTCGAAGGTGCGCATCATTTCAGCGAACGACGAGCCGGTCGGATCTCCCGATGGTCTGAACTGCCAGCCACATTCGGAACAACCAAAACCTCGAAAACGCGGCTGCTCAATCCACACTAGCTTTCGGCTCATGGAGGGCACATCTTACCCGTGCCACTCCAGCCGGTCTGTCGGGCATCCTACATTCCTCGCCGATCGTAGTGCTCATTACTACGGAACCTTCTGATTGATCCCTCGTTGATCCCTTGCGCATAGCAGACCTCGGCCCAATGTAAGATACCCTACAGAGACCTCAGGTCTCGACCCTGTATACTCCGCCCGCAGTAGGAATAAACACAGTTCCTTTTCCTAAATCATGGCGGGTCAGTTCGTCCCCGCATCTCGAGGTTTTTCAGTTCTCTTCTGGTGCGCAGAGACCTCCAAGTCGTGCAGTCTGGCGAGCGAACGAATCCCGCTGGAAAGCCAGTCAGCAACAAAATACTTCTATCCATCCCCGATACTGAGTACAACTCACTCCGCCCTCACCTCGAATACGTCCGTCTGCCCAACCATCTGGTCCTTCACGAGGCCGGTGGAAAGATCGAAGTCGCGTATTTCCCGAATCGAGGTTTGATTTCTCTCGTAGTCGTAATGAAAGATGGAAAAACAGCTGAAGCCGGCGTGGTCGGCAATGAGGGCTTTACAGGAACACCCGCAGTGGTCGGCCTGAGCCGAGGTTCCCTGCAGGCGGTGGTACAAGTCACCGGGGACGGATTTCAGGTAAAAGTCGGGGCTTTGCAAAAAACTTTGGAATCCACTCCCCATCTGCGATTGCTGCTAAGCCGCTATATCGCAATTCGAGGCATGCAGATTGCGCAAACCGCCGCGTGCAATCGGCTGCATGGCATTGAACAGCGCCTCACGCGGTGGTTGTTAATGACTCAGGACAGAGTGGGTTCGGGGGCGTTGCCCATCACCCACGATTTTCTGGCAACCATGCTGGGGACGGACCGTCCCACCGTGAGCCTGGCAGCCGCGGTTTTACAGAAGAAGAAGCTCATCGAGTACACCCGTGGCGCAGTGAAGATCGTCAACCGCAACAAACTTGAGGACTCCGCCTGCGAGTGCTACGGAGTTATCCGGCACTACGACGGTGAGCTGGGCTCGAAATAAGTCCGCCGGATATCTGTCGCTTCGTCAACCTTCAGCACTGCAGCACCATTCACCAGGACGAGTCTCCGTTACCGGCGAGTCAAACTAGATCGCTCCGATTTGCAGGTCCGTACCGCTCAGCGCATCGCCCAAGCCAGCAGCGTCGGGGTGTGATACTGATACCGATAAAAGTCTGCGAGATCCTGAACGTGTTCACGAATCTGAGTTTGCCCACGGGCCCGAATCTTGTTGTCGATCAGGTTCACGACTCCATCGGGGTCACGGACCAAATCAAAATATTGGTCCACTCCGTCCATTTCATTGGCGATGAACAGAGTCTTTCCATCGCCGCCGAGTATGCCGTAGATCGGGTTGTAACAGACTGAGACCAGGTAGGAGTTGCGCTGGTAGCTGCGATTCTCCTCTGACGTTTCCGTAAACAAGGGGCGCCCGAATTTCTCATCATTGGCAATCGGCCGGTAGCCCAACAGGTAATACAGCGAAGGCGTCACATCGATGTTGAACGCGACCGCCTGAGGATCGTAGTAATAGCGACTCCGCGCCGCTTTCGGCAGGTGAATGATCAGCGGTATCCGAAGCGTCGAAGGGTACATGCCGTAAGCGTGGCTGATGTGGCCGTATTCTCCGTAAGCCTCGCCGTGATCGGCAGTCAGCACGACAATGCTGTTGTCGTAGAGTCCTCTCGACTTCAGGTAGGAAATGAAACGCCCAAAACACTCGTCGAAGCGGCCCAGTTCGCTTGCCGCCAACGCCTGAAATCCCGGATAGCTCCCGGGCTGGGGCGGGCGCGTGTAATGCGCGTGCATCAACGCTACCAGATGCACGTTCTGAGGCTGGGTATAGAGAAAAATGGGTCGGGTTTTGTCCGGACGTTCGTCGATCTTTTCCTCGGCTTCAACGGACGTGTGGCAGAAGTCTTGATCCGCCCAGTAGCTGACATTCGCATCCAGTTGGTGCACATCCGGAGAGTGCCCAATCAACGGTCGAAGGATGGGATCGATGCTCACGTAACGGTCGTAGTCGTTCACCTCCACCAACTTTTCCAGATTGTTCATGGGCTGAAACGGCTGGACAAACTGCTTGTGCAGCATCAGACTCCCCGACCAAATCGCCGCCTCAGAAAGAGAAGTCCCGCCGTAGCGAGTGAAGGCGTTCCTCATGACCACGCTCTCGCCCGCGAAGTCGGCGATATGCGGAGTGAACTGCACCGCCGGGTTGTAAGGCGATACATAATCCTTGCGCAGGCTGTCGACCACGATCATAAAGATGTTAGGTTTTGGATCTGGGGCCACGGTCAGAGGGTCGACCAGCTTTATATCGACGGGCCGCACCGAAATGTAGGCCGGGATATTGGTCTGCTCGCGCAGAAAACGGCAGAATTCGTCGCACGGCTTCTCTTCGGACCCTGCCCACAAGTCAAGGATCGCCCCAAAGGATGCGTCGGAGGCCGTCTGATGGCCGATGGCTTCCACCCATGCCGGATGTTTCTCCTGTACCGCACGCATCCACCACGAGTCTCGCTGCAAGAACCGCGAAGCCACAAACGTTCCCACACAGAGCATTACCAAGAGTAGAACTGGATACCGCTTGGCTATTCTCGAGTTGGAACTGGAGCCGGAGGATGACAAGCGCACAAGCAAGGCGGTGATGACCAGCCACAACACCGCAGCCCATATTCTCGCCAGGACAAAGTTCCAGTCCATAACCCCGATGTAGCTCGGCACGACATACATCGCCGTCAGCAGGACCAGAATCAGAGCTCCATTTTCAAAGCGCGGATTCAGGTTCGGCACATCGAGGTCCCTTGGCCGGAGGTGCGTTGGTTGCGAGCCCGCGTCGCTCGCAACCTGCACAGAGCTTCTGGAGGCTTGAATCCTGCGCCAACAACCGCCGGTAAGACAGACGATCGTAACCGCGATTGTTGCCGAATAGACATCCGCCTCCCGCCCGGCAAACGGGATGCAGGGTAAAAGAACTCGTATGAAGAACCACGCAACAGCCACCGACGCGAACCCATAAAAACAAAATGCCCGCCAGTGCCGTCCCTGCATCCGCGAGCACACGGACAGCGCCAGATTCAGGCAAGAAACTGCGAACACCGCAAACAACAGCTGAATCCCAATCGCCCACGCCCATGCCAGCACGCCAACGCGGTTGAGCATTCCGCCCCGTCCCGCAACGAGATAGGAAAGCCACAGCATCCCCGGAAGCAATATCCCGATCGCTAAACCGGCCTGCAACACGATCGAAATGGGTAAGTGCGATGCTTGATTCGATGCTTCGACACTCGATCGTCCGACACTTGATCGTCCGACCTGCGGCGATTTGGATTCGCCACTGTGATCGAGAATGCCCAGCCAAAATATCGGGAACAGTACGGCAAGACTCCACAGAAAGCTGAGCGAGTTATTTCCGAGATTGGAAAACGGCCTCTTCCATAAAAAGAAAACCGCCAGCGCAGCCTGCACCACCAAAAACTCAAGCACCATGCGGCGTTCCCGCCCGGTCCGACGCTCCGCCAAAATGGTGATTCCCAGGAGCAACGACAACACGCCATAAATATAGGAGTGCAGCCGAATAAATACCGGCACCCACGGATTCAAAGGCGCCTGAATAAACGAAACGTACATGTCTGGCAAATACGCCAGCATGCAGTAGACGGAGGTGATCAGGCCGAGCAGCGCATAAATCAGGCGGGCAGCGATGCCGATCGAGTTGAAACCCGAATGCTTCACCGCCGAGGCCCGAACGCCGCATCAATCGAATACCTGGAAGAAGGCCGTCCCATGTGGAAAAGAATAACAAGTTGATGTCGCGGCACTTGAATTCTGCGCGCTCTGCGAGGAACGAAAGTAACGCCTCGTCTTAACGCCGGCGCCCATCCTTGGGCAACGCGCTGCGTTTTTGATATGGTGCTCCATGCCTTCGGAGCCTGCTTCGCCACAGATTCATCCTGTACAAACTAATGAAGACGGCCTCCGCCACCAGCTCTCCGCCGGACAAATGGCCATGGTGGCCGTCGGAGGCTCCATCGGCACCGGCCTCCTGCTGGGTTCCGGCGCAGCCATGGAGATCGCCGGCCCCGCCGCCATCCTGAGTTTCATCGCCGCCGCCTTCATCAACTGGACTGTCGCCATGGCCCTCGGCGAACTCGCCTGCGCTCACCCCGCCGCCGGAAGTTTCGGCGTCTACGGCGACATCTACCTCAACGCCTTTGCCGGATTCATCGCCCGCGCCGGCTACTGGATCGGCCTCTCCCTCGCCATCGGCGCCGAAATGGTCGCCGCCTCTACTTACATGCTGGCCTGGCTCCCCGGCGTGCATCCCTACATCTGGATTCTGGTCTTCGCCGCGATTCTGCTGACGCTCAACCTGCGCAGCGTCGGCTCCTACGGACGCGTCGAATTCTGGCTGTCGATGATCAAGCTCGCGACCATCGTCGCCTTCATTCTCATAGGAGCAGCGTTACTGACCGGCGGCCGCGTCACCCCGCAATACAACGCGCATGGTGGATTCTTTCCCAAAGGCCTCTGGTCGCCCCTCGTCGCCTTGACTTTCGCCATCTACAGTTTCGGCGGAGTCGAAATGGTCGCGGTCACCACCGGCGAATCGCGCTCGTCGAAAGAAACTCCTCGCGCCGTCTGGCTGACTTTTCTTACATTGACCTTCGTCTACGTCGGCGCCATGGTCATACTTCTCGGCCTCATGCCCTGGAACCACGCCGGCGTCACCGAAAGTCCCTTCGTCACGACTTTCCAAACCGTGAAAATTCCCCACGCTTCCGGTGTGATGAACTTCGTCGTCCTCACCGCTGCACTCTCCGGAGCCAACGCCGCACTCTACGTCGCCTCCCGCATGCTGTTCTCGCTAGCCCGCACCGGATGGGCCCCCGCCCGCCTCGGCCGCCTGAATCACGAAGGCTCGCCACAAGTCGCCGTCCTGATTTCTTCCTTCGGAATCCTCTTCGCATTAGCGCTGGTTCTCTGGGCTCCGGAAAACGCCTTCCGCTATATCGTAGGCGCCGCGTTCACCGGCATGATCCTCTCCTGGCTAATCTCGTTAGCTGCGCACATAAGTTTCCGCCACCGCCGCACGCCCGCAGAACTCGCCGCACTCCCCCTGCGCTCCCCGCTTGGCCAATGGGGATCCATCCTAGGCTTCGTAATGGTTACGACCGCCCTGATCCAAACCTGGCTCTACCCCCGCATAAACCTCTACAGCGGCCTGGCCTGCCTAGCGGTGTTAACTCTGTCCTACGTCTTCCTGAAACCACGCGGCGTCAAAGAATAGTCACCGTCACGGCTCACGTAGGGACGGCCGCATTCGTCCGTCCAGCCGGGCAAAGCCCGGCAGCGCCCTTCGCCCACAGAATCCCAGCACCAGTCCCTCCCCGTCCCCACCCCCCTGTCATCCTGAGCGCAGCAAACCGATTCGCAATAGCGAATCGGTCTGCGGAGTCGAAGGACCCCTACGCGGCCGTCCTCTCAACCCGTGTATAGTGTCTCTTCCGTCGAATTGAAATCTCACATTACGCTGGCTGTCGGAAAGGGCACTCAGTTGAGACTATCGCGCTGCTTCCTGGCTTTTCTTACCCTATTCTTCCTTTTTCCCGCAGCTCCCGCTCAGCAATCCCCCGATAAAATCTTCTTCCACGCCAAAGTCTTCACCGGCGACCCGCAAAATCCCTACGCCGAAGCCGTCGCTATTCGCGGAGACAAAATCCTCGCAGTCGGCAATCTCACAGAAGTCGAAAAGTCGGCCTCCGCCACTCCCGAACGCATCGATCTCGCCGGCAAAACCCTCTTCCCCGGTTTCATCGATTCCCACAGCCACTCCATCGACGGCGGACTCAACCTGATCTCCGCCGACGCCAGCGACACAGTCTTCTCCCTGAAGCAACTGCCCCCATTCGTCGCCGACGCTAAGAAAAGCGGCAGAGGCATGCGCGGCGACATCCTCGAAATCCTCGGACTCCCGCTCGAATTCTGGTCGCACCCCGACACTCTCAACGCCGACTTCAGCACCGGCGCCTACGCCCAGCAATCCGTTCTCCTCCGCGGCATGGACGGCCACACCCCCTGGGCCAATCGCGCCCTGCTCCAACGCGCCGGCATCACCGCCGATTTCCTCAAGAATCTTTCCCCCAACCAACGCGGCTACTACGGAATGAGTAAAGACGGCCAGCCCAACGGTTTCCTGGTCGACGCCGGCACCGACAAAATCGAACCCCTCCTGCCCCAGCCCACCCCCGACCGCCTGCTCGCCGCCGCCCGCGCCGCCCTCCAATACAACTACAGCCTCGGCATCACCGCCTGGCTCGATCCCCTGGCTGCGGACTACGTCTTGCAGGCCTACAAACTCCTCGCCGACCACGGCGAACTCACTTCTCAGGTCGCAGCCTTCCCGCGAGTGCTGGCGAAAGATCCCGCCGCCGACGCCAATCTCAGCAAGCCCTACAAAAACACCGGCCACAACGGCGAGCTTTTATTTGATCCGAAAAAATTCGCCGAACTCTGCATCGCCGCCGACAAGCAGGGCTTGATCGTTCACGTCCACGCCATCGGCGACGGCGCCGTCCACGCCGCGCTCGACGGCATTGCCGCCGCCCGCCAGGCCAACGGCAATTCCGGCCTGCCCGACACTCTCACCCACGAACAGTTTGTCCTGCCCGAAGATTTCCCCCGCTTCCGCGCCCTCGGCGTGATCAGCGCCCTGCAACTTTTCTGGGCCGAGGCCAGCCAGGACACCATCGAAATCGTGAAGCCCTACGTCGACCCCGAAATTTACCGGTGGCAATATCCCGCGCGCTCCATCCTCGACAACGGCGGCATCATCTCCGGAGCCAGCGACTGGCCCGTTTCCACCGCCAACGTTTTCTATGCGATATATCAGGCCGAAACCCGCAAAGGCCCCGAAGGCGTCCTCGACCCCCCGCAAGACATGCCCCGCCAAGCCATGTTCTACGCCTACACCCGCAACTCCGCCCGCGCCATGAATATGCAGGATTCCGTCGGCACCATCGCCCCCGGCAAGAGCGCCGACCTGATTCTGCTAGACCGCGACGTCCTGACAGTTTCGCCCGAAGAAATGCGCGACACAAAAGTCCTGTGGACGATGGTGGCTGGAAAAACCGTCTATCGGGCGAAGTGAGGAACTCAAGTAAAGAAGTCTCGCGACGACGGGCAGCCCGATGACGTTGTCATCCCGAGCAACGCGAGGGACCTGGGTGCTTGCCAGCGCCGGCACGATCGCCGCCACAAGCAAGAACCTAGGCACCCTTAATGCGCGCGATCGCCGTGGTTTCCTCGATCATCCCGCAAAATACATTTCTATACACCAACACCGCCGACATTCATGTAGGCTTGGCCTACAGAGGAGTTCAGCATGTTCCCGATCCGCGGATGATTGCTTGGGCTGGATCTGTTTTCAGTTCTTCCCGCCTGTGGCCAGACGGCAAATCCCGATTCCACTGCTGATTCCACTCAACGAACCACCATCCGCGCCACTGTGCACAGGGTTCTGGTGGACGTGGTGGTCACGAACAGTAACGATCAACCCGTCACCGGCTTGCCCCAGGGACAATTCCAAATTCTCGAGGATGGTCATCCTCAGACCCTAACCTCGTTCGAGGAGCACGCTGGGCTGCCAGATATGTCGGCGCTTCAGGCCAAGCTGCCGCCCAATACATTCTCCAATCTGCCGCTGGCCAAAGCCGGCGACGCGGCAAACATCCTGCTGCTCGACGCGCTCAACACCCAGATGCAGGACCAAAGCTACGTGCACGCGCAGATGATCAAGTACATCAAGGGAATCCGGCCCGGTACTCGCCTCGCCATCTTTACCTTGGCGGAGCGACTGCGCTTCATTCAGGGATTTACCGGCGATCCCGCGTTACTGATGGCGGCCTTCAACGGCCAGAAGTCGACGGCCAATCCGCAGCCGTCGCCACTCCTCCAGACGACCGGCGAAACGGATGCCAACAATGAAGCGGCCGCGCAGATTCTGGAGATGGCAGCTGCGACCGGATCGACGCAGATCCAGGCATCGGCGGCCGCGCTCCAACAGTTTCAGCAAGAGACCGCGTCGTCTCAGACCGACGTGCGAATTCAAATGACCCTGGAAGCGCTGCAGCAGCTTGCACTCTATCTACAGGGAATCCCGGGGCGCAAGAATGTGATCTGGTTCTCGGGTTTTTTCCCGCTCAGCATCTTTCCTGATTTCAGCAGCGTATCCGATCCCACGCGGCAATATCAGGAGGAAGTGGCGCGAACCGCGAATCTGCTGACCGCCGCGCAAGTTGCAATTTATCCCATCGGCGCGCAAGGTGTTGCCGTCGACCCTCATTACGACTTCAGCGGCCCGCGCGGACCTAAGACTGTCGGCGCGGCCGCTGAGCAGCAGGTGACTCAGTACCAGGTCAACGATCTTCAGAATGGGAGCACGCAGCGAACCGCTGCTTTCGCCGCCATGGACGAACTGGCGAAAGACACTGGTGGCGAGGCGCTCTACAGCATA
Organism: Candidatus Sulfotelmatobacter sp.; assembly: GCA_049517555.1. Taxonomy (GTDB): domain Bacteria; phylum Acidobacteriota; class Terriglobia; order Terriglobales; family Acidobacteriaceae; genus Sulfotelmatobacter. The sequence goes on from JBEKRY010000124.1 coordinate 9,418, forward strand.
AACAACCTGAACGAAGCCTTGGACCGCGCACTCAACCACGGAACGCACTATTACACCATCACCTACTCGCCGACCAACAAGAAGACGGACGGAAGCTTGCGCCGCATCGAAGTAAAGGTCAGTGGAGGAAGTTATCGCCTCGCCTATCGCCGCGGATACTACGCGACGGACGAAACCTCGGCGCAGGCAGCTAAAGCGAAGCCCACAGGCGATCCGCTGCGGCCGCTGATGGATCATGGCACGCCGGACTCGACCGCGATTGTCTATAGCATGCGCGTGCTGCCGGCAAACCCACAGCCGGCGCCGGGTGCTGCGCGGGCCGGGAGCAATGAAAATCTGAAAGGGCCGGTCACCCGCTATGCGGTGAATTTCACGGTTCCCGCTGATAATCTCACGCTCGAACCTGCGCCCGATGGAGTGCGCCACGGCAGCCTCGAAGTCACTCTTCTCGGTTATGACCGCGACGGCAAGCCGCTCAACTGGATGGTGCGAATGCTCCAGCTGACTGTGCGACCCGATCGCTACGCCGCCATACAGACAAGCGGTCTCTCGTTCAGTCTGGAGATCGACGTGCCCTCTTCGGATGTTTACCTGCGCTCGGGTGTCTACGACCTGGGATCAAGCAAGGCGGGTACGCTGGAGATTCCGCTAGCAGCCTTAGTTGCCCAGGCTGCGCCCACGCCAAAATAGCAGTCGCTTCTTCACCGGGCACTGATTTCGCGACCGGCAATCACTGCGATCCTTCCGTCGACAGGATGCGAGTCTTCGCCCGGAACTTGTGCCAATTCTTGAAGCGTACGACGTTGTGCGAGCATTCGGTCCATACCTGTCCCGAGCAGATCTCAATATCGGACTTAGCGGGCAGAACAAAGTCGCTTCCATCTCCCAACGGCACGTCGACATAGTCGATCCTCGTAGTGGCGCGGGTGATGGGAAACGAGGCCGGCATGTCGGCAGTCTCTCTCTCCATTCGCATCACCTGGAAATTGGACTTGTTGAGCCAAACTTTACCGCGGTAAGCAGGAAAAAATGTAACTCCTAATCCGCTCAGATACTGAGCGTGCGAATAGTAAAGTTCGTTGCTTGACTGGTCGACACGATATTCGAAAACCAGGGCCGGGATCGAGTTCAGCTTTACCTCTTTGCTGAACCGGAAGCCGGCGTCGCTCAAGGGCGCGAAGGCCGTCTGCAGAATCGCGGCGAGCTCTCCCATGGACCAACTGCTGTTCAAAACTGCGAACGACGTGTTCGCGGGATTGCCTTCAACCTTGATATTGCTGTAGCGCTCCTGGCCATCTTCGTAGGACACAGTCGCAGTTACGACATCCTTATGGGCGCCATCGAAAGACGGCCAGTGGCGCCGGGTTTCCAGATCACAGGTTACGTTCGGCATCTTTCGAGGCAGAGAGAGGGTAAACTGGCAAAGCTCAGCCAGCGCCGGGGAATGTTCGGTTTGACTCGCGATGGCCGAACAATAGGGCTTGAAATCCCGGTCAGGCTCCGGCGGACGAACATCTTCGCTCACTCCGTCGGATGAAGTATGAGCAGCAGGTGCTACCGGCGCAGCGGAATGATCCGTTTTCTCGCCTTCTGTGATTACTGTGGAAGGCGGCGCCTGATGTTGTGGATCGACGTATTGCGGATCGGCGTAGGGAAGATTGACGTATGGAAGATCGACCGACCCCAAATTGCCCGTCAGCGAATCCCGCACTACCCAACGCACAAGTGCGGTCGCTTCCACAGGCTGAAATCCCACCAGACGCCGGATCCCATTTCTCTGGACGGACTTGAATTCCTCGCTGCTCATGTCCTGCTGCGCGGTATATTGCACATGCTGCAGTGGCTTTCCTAGCGCATCAAAAGTGCATACCGCAAAGTCGAGATGGGAACGAAGCCGCGGGCCGTCGTTCTCTAAAGAGCCCGCACCAGGGCTCGCTAAAGCGCCCGCCAAAGAGTCAGCAGTCAGCCTCTTGCCATCCACCGCCAGCAAATACTTCGGGCGCTCGCCAGGAGCGGACTGAAAATCGGCCGTCAACTTGAGTGAGGTTGCGGTCATTAGGTCGTCGCACGCCGCCTGCTTTAGTTCCATGTCCGCACCGCCCGGGGCCTCACCTCGCACGTAATAGTATTTATGAAAGTCCAGGTGCACGCTGCGGACGGGTGTACTGACTTCGATGCGATGAAACCCGTCTTTCCAGTCCGCGGCTGTTGGTGCGTACACGATTTCATAATCGGAGAGCCCGTGGCGTAAAACCCGGTTGAAGCAATCGGCGAGATCGATGTCGTCGATACAGGCCTCACCGCCGGTCTGGCCGGCGAATTCTTCCATGGGCGCGGTCGCGGCGAAATAATCGGCGCTTGCCACTATGGGTATTCCCGCCGCTTCCGCTTGGTCGTGCGGCGCTGGAGAAGTGTTGGCGGAGGAGCGCCCGGCCGAGGGACGCCTCGGAAACAGTCCGGGCCGCGCGGGATACACCGACACGCGCCCGTTCGCGAGCGCATTCGTCACCTCCGCGGCCTGGATGCGATAGCTCAGAGGATCGTCGAAACGATTGGCCCCGGGGTCGGGAGCAATGCTGAACGGAAACGAGGACGAGACCCAGATCAGCCGCTTACGCCCCGGATACCCCGCCAGGTGTCGCGCAATCGCGCGGATCGCATCCATCGTCATCTGCACCCGGCGCTCCCGAGCGCTCAAATTACTTGGCAGGCGATCCCAATTTCGGACGGGAGATACGATCGGGGATGAGATCGGGGATACGATCTGGGATACGATCTGGGATACGATCAAAGATGAGACGGAAGCCTTGTCGGCCTGTACGGAATTCTCGCCCGCGCCAGCCGATGTCGCACCCGAATCAGGCCCTCCAGCAGTCTGGGACGGTTTCTCCGCGAAGGCATTGTGTAACGTGAATCGCAAGACACCGCGATCAGAGTTGAAGTCTTGCAGCATTTTGAGCTTCGGGCCGAGCAGCATAACGGCAATCGGCACGGTGACACAGGTCGGATCAACCGGGACTCGATCGCAGTCCAGATCGGCCATGCCGGCAACTTGTTCTCCAACCGATGGCGAAAACAGATCCGTGTTGAGATCGTCGAGTAACAGAACCGTAAGGGTTGCTTCCGATTTGCCGGAGGCGGTCACCTCTCCCCGTGATTTGGGGGAAGCGCTCGGGAACTTGTGCGTTGCCGTTGCGGTCCGGGGTAATGCGGTCTGGGGTGCGGCGCTCTTGCCGCCTGCTCGAAAGTCTGCAATTTTTTCTGGAGCCTGGATGACCCAATCGACCTTTTCAAAGATCTGGAAATCATCCTTCGTCAAGCCGGTGACCGGGCTGCCTTGTGGGTCCGTCGCAACCACATCTACAAGAACGTAACGGCCGGGTCCCCATGCCTCAGACAAGGCGGGATCCGATGCGCTGGTTTCGATAAGCGTGGGTTGGGGAGGAGATGAAAGTTGCGGCTTCCCTTGTCCCACGACCGAATCTGCCCCTGCGAAAACCAGCAGAAGTAGAATGGCGAGCAACCTTCTCATGTCGAAACATTTTAGTCCCGGCCGGCTGAAAATCGCACTCATCGCCGCGTCCAGTAGTGGCGCAGTTTAGGTTCCAGCGGAATATCATCGTCTGCGTCACCCCCCGATTCGCCTGCAACCCCTCTCGGTATCGGTTGCATCTCAAACCCGATTTGCAGCGCTCCCCCGCGAGGTGTTCCGTGTTGAAGCCCTTCGTTGTCGTCCGCTTTCTCGCCCTCTCTTTGTCTTTATCTCTATCTCTGGCCGTCCTCGTCAGCCCCGCCGAAGCCGGCACAAAGGAGTTGCTATATGTTGCTGGACCGCAAGGGTCATCGAACGTGATGCTATACACGTACAGTGTCGATCCCACAACGGCTGCCACAACTCCAGTCGGCAACTCCATCAATGTCGCCAGCGGCTCTCTGATTCCGCTTTCCATCGGGACCAGCCACTATCTCTATCTGTGGAACGCGACCGGCGTCTGGCTCTACCCGACGGATGCCGACGGCGCTCCCTCGGGCACACCCTTGCAGTACGTCCCTTTCTCGTTCGCCCATCCGGTGAATACTTTTCTCATTAACCCCGACGGCAAGTTCGCCTATGCCGCGCTCGGCTGGCCCGATTACGAGGGAAGCGCGAATTCGATCATTCTGTTTATGATCGATCAGTCCACCGGCAAGCTCACCAACACGGACCAGGTCGTCGCGTCGTATGCGAATGAGTACACTGGCTTCTGGAACTTCAAATTCGGGCAAGGGGGCGGGAAACTCTTCGGATACTATCTCGACGGCGGCCCCTACACGTCGATCTTCGGCTACGACTACTACGCAGTAAATCAGACCACCGGCCGGCTGGGTCCATTGCAAAACATGTTCTACGCGCAGGCCTACGAATGCGGAACCACCTGCGCCGTCGCCGTGACGGACATTCTCTCCGCGGAAGATGGCGTCTGTTGCGGCCCGCCCAGCGGCGAAATAGTAGTAACGCTTACCGCATCGAACGGGAAGACGCAGGCTTCTTGTCCTCCTCTGGGCGGCTCTGATAGTGGCTTCTGCACCGATGACGTCGCCAGCCTGGCCATCGATCCGGCAAACGCCAACATCTTCTTCGGTGATCAGACGGCGAACGAAACCTACATTCTGAATGTGGATTTTCCGGCAGAGCAACTCAACCCGAGTCCATCCACCATCCCCGGAACTCCGCCCATCTACTTCAGTCCAGACAGCCAGCTCGTCTATGCCGTCAACCAGAGCGATATCGGCATCTACGCACTGCAGACCGCGACCGGCACTCTTACAGCAGGCACAATCTTGCCAGACTCCGGGAAGGTCAGCATCGCAACCATCTCGTTCTAGAAATCGCAACCACCTCGTTCTAGAAAGTGAGTTCGATCATCGATTAGTCCCGCCTCGCAACCAGGTACCGGTCTGCAAATCGAGACACAGGAGACCCCGTCGAACCCGCATAAAACCTGCATTTTCAGCGTCCGCGGGTTGCAAAATCCTTCATCTTGACGCCATCCAATGCCAATGGGATGCTCACATAGGCGGATTCCGTTTTCAGCATCAAAGCAACCGCGGAGGCATGGAATGAAGGGACTAACATTGAAGAAATCAGGCTTGAAAACATCAGGATTACTGAAGCCCAGCTCGAACACACCAAGCCTGACCCCTCATCCCTCCATCCTGCAAAGCATCGCTGCCGCAGCGCTAGTAATATTGTTCGCCGTTACCGCCATCCCGCTGGCTCAGGCCCAAAAAATGGCAGGACCCAATCGGCCCTTGGGGGTACCGGAAGGTTACGTAATCACTCCGTTTGGTTACTTCCACCCGTCGTGTGTGCGCGGTCTCGCCAGTGGAGAAACAGTTCTGGCCGACGGACGCGTCCAGCATAATGACGGCACCGAGGACGCAATCGCTCCGCTTTGCAGTTATCCGCATTACACCGCCCACGGGGACCTTGTAACCCGACGCCAGTCCAGCAACGAGCCACCCGCGATCGGCCACAGCTGGATCGAAGATGGCAGCACCACCACCAGCACCTCCTACGGCAAGCTCACCGCGAGCTGGGTTGTACCCCCCGCCCCGACTACGAATGATGGCCAGACGGTGTATCTATTTCCCGGCATGGTCGACCTACAGACGGACGAAACGATTATTCAGCCGGTGCTAGGTTGGAATTCTTTCCTCGGCGAAGTGTGGACGATTGCCAGCTGGAACTGCTGCCCCAGCGGCACGGCAAACTACAGCAAGCCCGTGCAGGTCAATGTCGGCGACACCATCAACGGCACCATCAAGTCCACCTGCACGCCCGGCGTAGAGTCTTGTTCGAAGTGGGACATCGGCACTCAAGACGCGACCCTAGGCAAGAGTACAACGCTGGCAAATACGCCGAGTGAAGGGCAAACCTTCAATTGGGCGCAGTCCGGCGCGCTCGAGGTCTATGACATCGCCCAATGCAGCGACTACCCTCCGAATGGCTCAATTACATTCTCCAAGGTAGCGCTCTATGACTATAACCTCGTCAGAATCGCCAACCCAGGATGGTCGATCACCGACTATTACGGCGGCCTCTCACCCCAGTGCAACTACGGCGGAAAAACGACCGCCAACTCGGTGACCCTCGACTACTAATTCGGCCCTGAATCCATCGCCTTCAAAGCCAGGCCGCGAGCTACCGAGGTGAATTCATTTCCTCCGCGAATTCGCTTCGTTCCAAATCGCGTTTCGAAAATCCTCCTCACCGCCGGTACAAACGAAGACCCGCCCGTCAGGAAGACCATGTCGACCTCCTTGGGCAGAACACCGGAAGACGCCAGCAGAGAATCAACGCAGCGTTCGATCTGCCCCAGTTCGTCCGAAATCCACTCCTCGAACGATGCCCGTTCCACCGTCGCCGCCAGATCCACAAACCCGTCCGAAAACTCGAATTTGCCGACGGAGGCAGTCGACAAATCATTCTTAACTTTCTGCACCGCGCGGTGAAGATGAAACCCGAGATCTTCTTTGATGAAGTGAATGAGCGCGGCGATCTTCTCCGGTTCCAGCGATTGCGCGTGCACCCCGCGCAGCATCTCCAGCACCTCCCGGCCGCGCAACAGCGACAGGTGGTGCCACCGCTCCAGCTTGATATAAACCCAGCCCGGAACCGTTAGGATCTTGCCCAGCGACCGCAACTGCGAGTCGGCTCCCAGAGCGGGAGACACGAGATGCCTGACGATCTTCGCATCGAAAGCATCTCCCGCTATGCCCACACCCGCGTTCCCAACAATGCTGTCCGAGACTCTATCTCTTTGACGAACGTCTTTTTGACGACCGTCCCCTTGACGAGCCGTAGGGCCAACGTGAACCAAAGAGAAGTCGCTCGTGCCACCCCCGAAATCTCCAATGAGGATGAGCTCGTCGTGATCGAGCGTGGACTCGTAATAATGTGCCGCCGCGACCGGCTCCATCTCAAACTCCACCGATTCGTAGCCCGCCGATTCGAAGGCCAATCGCAGTCGACCCTCCGCATAGATGTCATCATCGGCGTTCTCTGCTCCCACAAAATGAACCGGCCGTCCGACCACCGCAGCTCTGATCTTGATCCCAAACTGTTCCTCCGCCTTCTTCCGTAAGTCCCGGAGAATCCTTGCGATCAATTCTTCAATCGTATGCCTGCGACCGAAAACCTCTGTGCCGTGCAGGCTGCGACTGCTTAGAAACGACTTGAGCGACTGGATCAGCCGCCCCTTCGTGTCGGCCGAGAGATATTGCTCAATCGCCTCAGGCCCCGTCCACGACTTCAGAGTATTCCGGCCGCCTTCCTTGGTCTGCTGCAGATACAGCAGCGACCGATACGAATCCGTCAGTCCACCCCCCAGTCCCCCGAGGTACGGAAATGTAGCAAGCCGAACCTCACCCGAGCCGTGGGCACAGGCGATTGAACTGTTCGTCGTCCCAAAGTCGATCCCGATCGAGCCCTTTCCCTTCATCCCTTCGCGATCCCTCCTGTGGCAACGCTCCCCCCAGCATCTTAACCATTGCCCCAACAAAAAAGGCGCCGGAATAATCCCGGCGCCATCGAGAGAATCCACTCGCGAGATGCGGTCAAGCGAGAGGTTTTGTTGTTGCCCCTAGCCAAAAGCTAAGAGCCCAAAGCCAAAAGCGTTACTTGCTCTCCGCTACCGACGGTGACGGCGTGGTCCCGAAATCCCCGCGACGGCTGTTCACCGCAGTCCGTGCCACCCGCGCGTTCGGCTGAGCAGCGGCAGCGGCTCCGTAGCGTTCCAGCAGCACCGGCGCCATGCTGTTCTCGGCTTCCTTCACGAAGATCATCTTGTTCTCCGAAGCCATGTCGACCCGGACGAAATCTCCCAACTTCACCTGCCCAGTCGCGACCAGATTGGCCAGCGGGAACACCAGATTCCGTTCAATCGCCCGCTTCAGATGGCGCGCCCCATACCGCGGGTCGGTGCCTTCCTTCAGCAAATATTCTTTCACTGCCGGCGTGCAGTTGAATACGAACTGGCTCGTGCCCGCAGCCATTAGCACGCGCTGCTGCACCATGCCCAGTTCAATGTCCAGAATCTGCGACAGATGTTCATCGCGCAGCGTCTTGAACACCACCGTCTTGTCGATGCGGTTCATGAACTCCGGCGTAAACTTGCGCCGCGCCGCGTCCACTGCCGTGCGCTGAATCTTGTCGTCGAACGATTCGTTCACCTCGACCGCTTTCGGCGCGAATCCAAACCCGCCATCCACCAGGTTTGTCATCTCGCTCGCGCCCAGGTTCGAGGTCAAAATAATGATGCACTGCGACAGATCCACCCGCCGGTTGTCGCCCAAAGTCAAAGTCGCCTTGTCGAGAATCCCCAGCAAAAGCTGCCACAGCGAATCCGAAGCCTTCTCGATTTCGTCAAACAGCAGAATCGAGAGCTTCAGCTTCTCCGTGAACCACTGGTTCAACGCTTCCTGCGTGAGCAGCGGATGCGTCTCGCGGTGCCCCAAATATCCCGGAGGCGAGCCAATCAACTTTGCAATCTCGTGCGAATGCTGAAACTCCGCGCAATCAATCTTGATGCAAGCCCGCGAATCCCCAAACAAAGCCTCGGCCATGGCTTCAACCACGCGCGTCTTGCCCGATCCCGTGGGCCCCAGAAACAGCAAGTTCCCCACCGGACGCCCTGGCGCATTCAACCCCGCCTGAAACATCTGGTAGATCTCAACGACCTTCTCGACAGCCGCATCCTGCCCCACAATGCGGCGGCGCAGAGCGGCATCAAACTCTCCAGCATCGTTGCTGCGACGGTTCGGATCAAGCACTGTTGCCAGATTCGTTCTCATAAGATCGCTGCCCGGACTGCCGGACATTCTACCTTTCGTGAGGCCGTTTTCTTCGGCTCTTCTCGGTTTATTTCCGGATTTTCCAGGCCTCTTGCCGTGGCCCCCGCCCATGTCCTGGAAGCACCAAATCCCGTTTCCCAGCTTCCCGATTCATGGCTTATCCGGTTGCCTTGTAATTAAGCAACCCGCTGGCCACGCCACCGGCATACTCCTGAGCGCCGCCAACCCGCACATCTGCCAAGGCTTAGCGCCTTCCCACCCCAATTCCTCACAATCCGCCCCAGAACCGCACAACCCCAAAGAGAAAACCTTTGCACCATCAAGGAAGGAACCTGTACCGCACCCCCGCCGGCGCCGCCTCGACTCATGTGGCGACGGGCGCCTTCGCCCATCTCGCGAGGGCGAAGCCGAGCGGCCCGGAGCACAGGCCAAGCCAACCCCCGAATCGAGATCTCATCGACCTCTTTGTCAAGGCCTGCAATCGACGTGAATCAATGCCCGAATCGATCTTTGAATCGGCTGTCGACAGCTCAGATCTCCACCCGCCGCCCCAAAAAACCAACCGTGTTACTCCACACGTAACTAGCAACCCACACAACCCCACAGCTACTATCCCATCTGATAATCTTTCTCGGAGGGTCGCTTTGCGCATTTCGTCGGTTCGCATCATCACAGGAGTCTCCTGTCTTTTCTTCGGCGCCGCCGCATGGCGCCTGGGCCCTCACTCTTCCTCCGATTTCGCCGCACAAGCGCAAACCGTCACGCCAGCCGCGGAATCATTAGCGCAAGCCGCGCAACTGCAGCCCGTGAGCGCGACGACCACAAAAACCGCCGACATTCCCGCCACCAAGCCTGAAACGAAACTAGCCGCTCCCGGCACCGAAATCTACACCGCCAAGCGCGGCGAAGCCATCCCCACCATCGCCCGCCGCTATCTAGGCAAAACGAGCTACCTGACGACATCCGAACTAGCCGACGCCATCCGCGCCGTAAACCATAAATCCGACGCGTCGAACATTCTCAAAGCCAACGAACCCATCATCATCCCCGGAATCCTCGCCGCGCCCATCACCGAAAAAACCATCCCCGTTCCCAAAGACTTCGAAGTCCGCGCCATCTACCTGACCGGCATCATGGCCGCCAGCGATCACGGCCTCCGCATCATCAAGCATTGGCGCGAAGTCGGCGGCAACGCCGTCGTCTTCGACATCAAAGATTCCGATGGCAGCGTCACCATCCCCTTCGAGCATCCGCTGCTCGGCCAGCATCAGGTCTACATTCACGATGTCCCCAAGCTAGTCCACTTCCTGCACCAGCAGAACATGCACGCCATCGCCCGAATCGCCATCTTCCGCGACGAGCGCCTGGTCGTGAACCATCCCGAACTAGCCGTCCAGTCCAGAAAGAATAAGACAGCCTGGCGCGAAAACGGCAAGCTAGTCTGGACCGACCCCAGCAACCCGAAAGTCCAGGACTATGACATCGCCCTGGCCAAATACACAGCCACGCTAGGCGTAGACGAAATCCAATTCGACTACGTAAGATTCCCCGCCGAAGGCGACCAAAAAGACGCCCAGTTCGTATTCCAAAAAGATCAACCCGAAGCCGAAGCCTCGGCACCCAGCGCATCTGCGATTCCGGAAGCCGGAAGCCCAAAGCCGGAAGCCGAAGGCCAGAGAAAAACCGCCAAGCACGCCGAGAATCTCAAGCCCAAAGGCCCCCAACGCACCGACGTCATCACCGGATTCCTAAAGAAAGCCTACGCCGAGCTCCATCCGACGGGTGTTCTCCTGTCCCTGGACGTCTTCGGCGTAATGGCCTGGCAGCGCCAGGTCGACCTAGCCCACACTGGACAAGACATCGTCGGCATGGCCCACTACTGCGACGTCCTAAGCCCCATGATCTACCCCAGCCACTTTTTCGGCATGGACAATATCCAGCACCCCGGCGACGAACCCGCCCACTTCATCGGCGAATCCATGGCCCGCTTCGAATTAATCACCCATCCAGATGGAAACCTATCCACCGGCGTAGTCATCCGCCCCTGGCTGCAAGCCTTTCACTGGCGCACCAAAACCTATTCCCCCGAATACATCAAAATCCAGGTAGAAACCGCCAAGGGTAAAGGTGGCATCGGCTTCCTCTTCTGGAACGCCGCCAACGACTACAGCAAGCCCTACGAAGCCATGCCCGAAATGAAAGCCGCCGACGCAAAAGAAACCAAAGACAAACCTAAATACCTCCGCGGCGACGAGTTGCCCGGCGTCACCACGCAGGCAGCGTTAATTCCGATCAAATAGCCTGAATCGTTTTCAGAATTGTCATCCTGAGCGAGGATTGGTCTTTGCGCGCTTAGCGCAAAGACCAACCGCAGTCGAAGGATCCCTGCAATCTTTGCGTTATTGCGTTGCGTTATTGTGGCCGCCGCGAGGAAGTCCCACCCGTTGCCCTACGTCCTCGAATGTTCCTGCAGGAACACATCGTCATGACGAAGACGGATATACGGAATTGTCATGACAGCTAACCCATAGACAACAAAGTCGAAACCGTCAACGCCATAGGCAGGATTTTGTCTTCCAGTTGCCCAATTACATAATTCCCAATGATCAATCCGTCCGACCTCTGAGGTGC
>JBEKRY010000125.1:0-13692 GCA_049517555.1 Candidatus Sulfotelmatobacter sp.
AGCCGCTAGTTCGGCCACACCCGCCGGACAAGAACAAAAGCCTGCCGATCCAAATGCTCCCAACGCTCCGGGCGACGAGAACATTCCCACGATCGTCACCCGAACCAACGAAGTGAACGTGGTGTTCACCGTCACCGACAAACACGGAAAGCGCATTACTGATTTGAAGGAAGGCGACTTCCGCGTGCTCGACGACAACAAGCCGCCGGACTTGATCCGCAGCTTCCACTCCGAAACCAACCTCCCGCTACAGGTCGGCTTGCTGATCGACGCCAGCAATTCGGTGCGCGACCGTTTTAAGTTCGAACAGGAATCCGCCATCGAGTTTCTCAACCAGACGATTCGTCCGCGCTTCGATCAGGCGTTTGTAGTTGGGTTTGACGTGACGCCCGAGATCACACAGGATTTCACCGACAACACCGAGTTGCTGGCGCATGGAGTGCACGAACTGCGTCCCGGAGGCGGTACGGCGCTCTACGACGCGCTATATTTCGCCTGCCGCGACAAGCTGCTGAAGGCGCCGAAGTCGACCACGGTACGGCGCGCCATTATTCTGCTCAGCGACGGCGAGGACAACCAGAGCCACGTCACCCGCGAAGAAGCCATTGAGATGGCGCAGCGCGCCGAAGCCATCGTCTACACCATCAGCACCAATGTGAGCGGAACGTCCGGCCCGGGCGACAAGGTGCTCGACCGCATCGCCGATGCGACCGGCGGACGCCCATTCCACCCCTTCCAGATTCGCGACGTGGCCAACGCGTTTGCCGAGATTCAGGAAGAACTCCGCAGCCAGTACGCCATTTCCTACAAGCCTGCAGACCTTAAAGCCGACGGCCACTATCGCACCATCGAAATCGTCAGCAACGATAAGAAGAATTTGCGCGTGCGTTCGCGCCGGGGATGGTACTCGCCGACACAATAGACCGAAGAGCTGCAACCACGAAGGGCAGTTCACGAAGTAAGGCTCCGGTGGATCGCGTTCGGCGGGCGAGGCGAACAACGGCTGTAGGTCTCAAAGACAAATGCCCGGATATTCAGGAACGCCGCTCCCGAAAAAGCTTGGCATCAAGCCCGGATTTCGCGTGTGGCTCGCGGAGATTCCAGCGGATGTGCGTGCCGAACTGAAAGCTCAACTGGACCAATGCGAAATCGTGCGCGAAGCAAAAGTGCCTCTCGATTTCGCGATGCTCTTCACGAAATCGTCGGCGCAGTTGGCGCGGGAATTCGCCCGCATCAGCCGTCGGCTTACACCCGCAGGAATGCTGTGGGTGAGCTGGCCCAAGAAAAGTTCGGGCGTGGTCACCGATCTCGACGAGCACGTCGTCCGAGAAATTGGGCTGGATGCTGGATTGGTTGACGTGAAAGTATGCGCAGTGACCGAAGTCTGGTCAGGATTGAAATTCGTGCGACGCGTAAAGGACCGGTCGTAAGATACGATCGCGAGCAGTTCCAGAATAGTGGAGGAAGATCATGGTGCGAGTTGGCCTAATCGGTTTCGGTCTGGCGGGACAGGCGTTTCATGCGCCCGTGATTCGTGGCGTTCCGGGCATGGAACTGGCGTGCATTCTGGAGCGGCACGGATCGAATGCGCAGCAGAAATATCCCGAAGTTCGGGTGGCGCGCACGCTCGACGAAATGCTCTCGGACAAAACGATTGGCCTGTGCGTAGTAGCCACGCCCAACGATTCGCATTTCTCCTATACCAAAGCCTGTCTCGAAGCCGGCCGCGACGTGGTCGTGGACAAGCCGTTCACGCCGACGATGGCGGAAGCGGAACTGTTGGTGCGTCTCGCCGCCGAGCGCGGCCGGCTCGTCACTGTGTATCAGGACCGCCGCTGGGACGGTGAGTTTCACACCGTGAAGCAGCTCGTGAAATCGGGCGCGCTGGGTGCGGTGGCCGAGTACGAAGCGCGCTTTGACCGCTTCCGCCTTGAGTCCAAGCCCAACGCCTGGCGCGAGAAACCCGACCATCCTGCCGCTGGCGTTCTTTGGGATCTGGGTCCGCATTTGATCGATCAGGCGCTGGTTTTGTTTGGCACGCCGGAAACGATTTGGGCGTCGGCATTCTGCCAGCGCAAGACTTCGCAGATCGACGACTCCTTCGATGTGCACATGGAATATCCGCATCTTCGGGCGACTTTGCGGGCGCGGATTATTGCCTACGCTCCCGGGCCGCATTTGCTGATTCATGGAACGGGAGGATCGTTCATCAAATATGGAATGGATCCGCAGGAAGAAATCCTGCGCAGTGCCAATTGTCCCGACGGCCCGGACTGGGGTCCAGACTGGGGAGTGGAATCCGAGGATCGCTGGGGAACGTTGAGCCGAGTGGGCGAGGAGCCACGCAAAGTGAAGACTGAACGAGGAGATTATCGCGGGTACTACGCCAATGTGAGAGATGCGATCGAGAAGAAAGCTCCTCTGGACGTTACACCCGAACAGGCGCTGCGCACCATGCGTGCACTTGTGCTGGCACAGAAAAGCAGCCGGGAAGGGCGAAGAGTACTGTGGACGGAAGCGCCGGAGTGAAACCGCACATTATTTCTTACTTCTATTTCTTGGCAACGACCATGATCACGAGGACCACGGGAAGATAGAGCACCGAGGCGTGCAGCAGGCGGCTGGCCATCACCTTCGAGTTCGAAGCCAACAGCTTGCCGACGTAGTACAGCAGGAAAGCTCCCGCAACGCCCATACCCGCGCCATACATCCAGCCCGCGCGATCCATGAGCGGCCACATCGTAGCCAGAATCAGGAGCACGGAAAAACCGAGAATCTCGGCGTGTGTGAAGCGGGCATCCTGATCGAAGTCAGGGAGCATGTGATAGCCGGCGCGGCTGTAGTCCTCGCGATACATCAGCGCGATGGCGAGGAAATGCGGAAACTGCCACAGGAAGAGGATGGCGAAAAGAAGCCAGGCTTGCCGGTTGATGGCGGCGGAAGCTCCGGCCCAGCCAATCAGCGTCGGCATGGCGCCGGGAAATGCTCCGAGCAGCGTGCATAGTGGCGTCTTGCGCTTGAGCGGAGTGTAGACGAGCAAATAGGAGAGCAATGTCGAAACTGCCAGCAGTGCGGCCAAGGCATTGACTGCCACGAGCAGATAAAGGCCACCGGCTATGCTGAGCAACAGGCCAAACAGCAGCGCCTCGCGGCTCGATACCCTGCCCGAAGGCAGCGGGCGAGAGGCGGTGCGGCGCATCTGGCCGTCCCACACGCGTTCCATCCACTGATTCAGCGTTGCGGTTCCGCTGGCTACGAGCAGCGTGCCCACCAGTGTGTTGATCAGGCCGAGAAGGTGGAACGGACCGCGCGAGGCTAGATAATATCCCGCCGAGGTGGTCATCAAAATCAGCAGGTTCACTTCGGGCTTGGTCAGGGTGTAGTAGTCCCGGAGTTTGGACTTGAGACTTTGGAGAGAGCCGGTATTTGTCATCACGGTCGTGGCTTGCATACTACCAGTCTCCGCCGGATTCGTCTTGCTTTTCCGCGTCCGTCTGCCGAACCTGATTGCGCTTCTTGTAGACGATGAAAATCATGCCAATCGATCCCAGGGTGGGGGGAACGATCAGGACCAGAATGCCGCTTTTCAGCGCCTGAAT
The DNA here is from genome assembly GCA_049517555.1 of Candidatus Sulfotelmatobacter sp. Taxonomy (GTDB): domain Bacteria; phylum Acidobacteriota; class Terriglobia; order Terriglobales; family Acidobacteriaceae; genus Sulfotelmatobacter. The sequence continues at coordinate 3,600 of JBEKRY010000125.1, forward strand.
CATGCGCTGTCCCGAAGAGGCCGCCTGCGTGTAGCACAGGGCGCAGCTTTGCGAAAAGGCCGGCGCTGCCATCAGCAGCAGCACTCCAAGCCCGAGACCGATGAATCTGAATCGCTTCTGCATCTTGCGCTTCTGCATCTTGCCCTTCTACATCTTGCTCTTCTATTTGCTCTTCGAGAAACCGTCGAGCTTCTATGCTACTTCGCCCAGGGCGCTCCGTCCAATATGCGGAAGCTGTCGGTCCATCCATATTGCATGCCCAGGATCACGGATACCGTGAATACCAGGACGAACCACTTCAGGCCGCGATTCTCCCACAAATGCATGAAAAACAGAAGCGCCAGCGCGGCCTCGATGATGGCCACGATCAGCATCCGCACAAACATCTGGGATGCGCTGATGTCCTGATAGGCAATGAGAAATTGTATCCCCGCCAGAACCAGCATACAGACGTAGATGGCCAGATCCTTCCCCGCTCCGCTAGCTTTGTGCTCCGTGCCGGTAGTCATGATAGTTTGCTCCCGCCTCGTTTCGTTGGTTCGTGGGCTAGATTCAGTGAGCCAGATTCAGAAGATAGACCAGCGGTACCACGAACATCCAAACCAGATCTACAAAATGCCAGTAGAGGCCTGTGATCTCGATGTCGTCGGCTTTGTACCGCCCGCCCTGGTAGCGCAATCCGACTACGATCAAGGCAATCACGCCGCCGGTTACGTGCAGCAAGTGCAGGCCGGTAATGCTGAAAAACAGCGAACTGAACAGCGGCGTGCCCCAGGGATTGTGGAACAGAGTCGCGCCTTCCCCAATCATTCCCAGCCATTCGCGGATGTGCAGGGTTGCGAACAAAATTCCGGCGACGGCGGTAATCATGGTCCAGCGAAAGGCTCCGGCCTTGTCGCCCTTATCGGCCGCTCTTACTCCAAACAGCATGGTCAAGCTGCTGGTGAGCAGGATGAACGTCATCAGCGCCACGTTGGTGATGCTGTGGAACGGCCTGGGCCAGTTTGGAGTGGCGTTGCGGATAAATCCATAGGCCACCAGGCAGCCGGCGAAGGTCGCCGTATCTGCGATGATGAACAGCCACATCGCCATTTTTTTCGCAGGAACCGAGAATGTCGGTTCTTCCATCAGGCCTGCGTGTGCTCCCATCGTCACTTCGGCTTGGCTCACGGCGCCTCCTAATTTCGTATCAACGATCGACTGTCGATGATCGACTGTCGATGATCGACTATCAACGATCGCCTATCGACAATCGATCGAGCGTGCTAGATCTTCATCCACAGCAACAACAGCAGATATACCCACAGCGCGTCCATAAAGTGCCAGTAGTAGGAGGTCGCGTCCAGAGTGCTCTTACGCAGAATCGAAAGGTTCAGCCTGCGAATTACGCGAACCAATCCGCCCAGCCCGCCCAGCACATGCACGGCGTGGATTGCGGTCAGCACATAGAAAAAAGAACTGTTGGGATTGGTGGCAAGAAAGAGTCCCTGAGAACGCAACTGCGTCCATGCGACATATTGGCCCGCCACAAAAAGCAGGCCGAGAAATAGAGAGATGTAGAGCCAGCGAGTCGGCTTGGCGGCCTGAGGCTGCGGCCCGGTCATGAATGCGCCCACCCGCTTCCGCGCTACTTCGAGTGCGATGCTGCTGGCTATGAGCACCAGCGTGTTCCAGTAAAGAATCGGAGGCAGGGTTAGGTGTCCCCAATCCAAGGACGAGCCTTGCCGCACGATCAGCGCACTCGTGAAGGCTGCGAACGTCATGGTGATCGAGGCGATCACCACCCAGATTCCGGTCGAAGCCGGAGGCGGCGAGTAGTCCTTTACGGCGGGCAGTCTGCCATCCGCGGGGGCCATGTTGCGCCAGCCGCCGTTACCGGAATTGCGGGTCGGCCGCGGCCGCTCCGGTTGCTCGTCGATTTTTGGCGGTTCGTGTGTAGTGGTCGCCATAAAACTGCAGGACTCCAACTTCAAAATCGCGCGGTTACGTTTATGCCTCGTCGTGCGCCGTGCTTACTTTTTCCGGTGAAGCCTGCATCACGTAATCGCCCGCCGAACCTTCCACCCCGTACTGGTAGGGATCGTGGTAGACGACCGGCAGTTTGTCGCCGAAATTATTGTGGGGCGGCGGCGTGGTCGGCGTGCTCCATTCCAGTGAGGTTGCCTGCCACGGATTGCCCGAAGCGGGCGCGCCCCAGAAGCGGCTGTGGATCAGGTTGTAGACGAATACGAGCTGGGCCACGCCGGTGAAAATCGCGGCCACCGTAATAAATTTGTGTACCGGGATGAGCGGCTGCATGTAATCGGGAGAGAACGCCTGGTAGCGGCGGACGTTGCCGGCCAGGCCCAAGTAATGGAAGGGCATGAAAATGGCGTAGGCCCCGACAAAGCTCATCCAGAAGTGAACCTTGCCCAGGGTTTCGTTCATCATACGGCCGTACATCTTCGGGAACCAGAAGTAGGTTCCGGCGAAAATCCCGAACATCGCCGCCACGCCCATCACCAGATGGAAGTGACCGACTACGAAGTACGTTGCGTGCAGCATGATGTCGAGCGAGGGCTGTGCGAGGAAGAAGCCGCTGACCCCGCCGGCGATGAACATGGAAATGAATCCCAGGGCGAAAAGCGACGCTGAGTTAATTCGCAACTTCGCTCCGTAGAGGCTGCCTAGCCAGATCAGCACCACAATCGTCGATGGAATGGTGATGACCAGCGTGGGGAACGAAAACGCCAGCGACGAAACCGGATTCATCCCGCTGACAAACATGTGATGCCCATAAACCATGTAACTGAGCACTGCCAGTGCGCCCATCGAGTAGATCAAGACCCGGTGGCTGAGCATGGGCTTGCGCATGTTGGTGATCAGAACATGCGAGACGATTCCCATGCCGGGCACGATCGCGATGTAGACCTCGGGATGTCCGAAGAACCAGAACAGGTGCTGCCAGAGCAAGGTCGATCCGCCGGAGTGCGGCTGCATCTGGTCGTTGATGACGATATTGCTGGAAGCGAAAAAGCTGGTGCCTGCCACGTGATCCAGGATGAGCAGGATGCAGGCTGGCATCAACACGGCGAAAGCGGTGAGGCCCATGCAGGAAGTAATGAACCAGGCCCATGCGCTGAGCGGCAAGCGCCACAGGCTCATGCCGCGGGTTCGCATATCCAGAGTGGTAGTGATGAAGTTCAGCGAGCCCAGCAACTGGCCGACACAGAAGATTGCGATTGAAAGCGCCCAGAGAACCACGCCGGTTCCTTCGCCGGGACCGCCAACTTCGCCCAACGCACTGAGCGGCGCGTACTGCGTCCAGCCGCCAAGGGTTGGTCCCGTACCCACGAAGAACGAAGAAACCAGAACCAGAAAGCCGACGAACGTGACCCAAAACGACATCATGTTGAAGTGCGGGAACGGCATGTCTTCGGCGCCGACCTGGATGGGCAGGAAATAGTTACCGAAAGCCGCGAAGGGCGCGGTCGTGAGCACAAAAAAGACCATGATGGTGGCATGCATGGTCATCAATTGCAGGTAGAACTCCGGCGTCATCTGATCCCCGGGAGCGCCGTTCTTGGTGAGCAGATGCAGTCCCGGGATGGCAGCGTTCGTCCAGCCCAGGTGGATGCGCATCAACCAGGAAAGCACCATGCCGACCAGGGCGGCCACCAGAGCCAGAGCGTAATACTGTTTCCCGATGACCTTGTGGTCCAGACTGAAAACGTGCTTCCCGATGAAACTGGTAGGCGCGTGGTGTACGACGGCGTCGTGTTTGGCAATGTCGTGCATCGATCACCTCAGGAGTTCTTGTTGCCGCACGTAGTCAATGAGCGCGTTGCGCGCAGTATTCCCTTATTGCAATGCCGCTTCTTTTTTCAGCCAGTCATCGTAATCCTGCTGGGACAACACGGAGAGATAGGCTTTCATGTTGTAATGGCCCAGGCCGCAGAGCTGTGTACATACAATCTCGTACTTGCCGATCTTGGTCGCGGTGAAATGCAGAGACAGATCCAATCCAGGGACAAAATCCTGCTGCACCCGCAGTTCAGGAACGAAGAAGGAATGCCCGACGTCTTTTGTGTGCATCAGCAGATGGACTTCGCGGTTCACCGGGACGGCCATCTCCGCGGTCACGATGTCATCCTTCGAGGCAGGATCGTGGTCCACGTCCAAACCGTAGAAGTTCTGGTTGGCTTCACTGATGTGGTCGGGATGAATGGGACCAAAGACTCCGTCCGGCCCGGGGTAGCGGAAGTAAAACGCGAACTGCCCGGCTTGCACCTGAATCGGCAGGGCGTTCGCTGCCGGCGGCGTGAAATAAACGTTGGCCCAGGCTTTTGCGCCAAAAACTCCCAGGGCCATGACTTCCGTCCCGACCAGCAGAACCGCAGCCCAAACCATGACTTTGGCGCCGCCGGGGAAATTCCTGATCTTGTCGCCGGGCTTGGGGTTGGAGAACTTCCAGATAAAGAACGCCAGGACGAACTGGGAGATCAGGAAAGAAATTCCTGCCTCCGCCATGGTTTCGGACATCTGCTCGTCAATCGGCGCGCCGTGAGTTGAGATATCCTCCGCCATCCACCAGGTGTGCCGCAGGATAGGAATCGCGGAAAGGATCGCGATCGCGATGATGGTGACCGCAAAGAATTTTGCCATGATCCCTCGCCCTCCGGCCAGAGTTTGCCCTCTGGCCTTGTCAGCTCTTGTTCAGAGCCGCAGCATTTTTGCTAGTTTCTTCGACCGATCGAGGCTTGCTAAGACTTCTTCTTACTTCGCCTTGAAGGTAAAGTCGGCAGTTCCCGCGCCGCCCGCGGCGACCGTCACCTTTGCCGTCTGTGTGCCGAGGCTCTCCTGCCATGCCGTCACGGTGTAATTTCCAGGAGGCACGCCGTTGATGGTGAAATTACCGTTCGCATCAGTCGTCGCGTAGGGACCTTTCACGACGACATACCAGCCGTTCATCCAGGGATGGATGTTGCACTTCACCGGGATCATTTCCGGTGCCTTCCAACTCTTTTCGACAGGCGCCGCTCCCGGCGGTTGGGACTGGTTCCACGGGATATTACCGGTCATCGGATTGGGCAAGGGATGGATGTTGTGGGTGGTCTGATCGCTGGTGGTTACCTTGAAGGTCTGGCCCACGTCCATCGCCAGCACGTGCGGCGTATACATACAGTTCTTCTGGTCAAATACTGGAACCGTGGTCGACACGGTGGCGGGTCCGCTCCAGTCGGAGATATAGAGAACCACGTTCTCCAATCCTCCGCTGGCCCCGGCCACTACGGTTTGCAGTGTGGGGGTGTCGTTGGCGTGGGCCTTGGAGCAATAGGGATCCTTCGACATGTCGATGCCCTTCATGTGCGGAGCAGGGCCGTCGAGTTTGACGGTGCCGGTAATCTTGCCTTCTCCCGCGGCGCTGACATGCCGACCCAGGAACAACGCTGCACAGCAGGTTAATACTACGACCGATAGTAGAGCCGAATAGCGATATCGATTCCTCATTGAAAGAATCTCCTTGGAAACTGAAGTAGACCTCATTTGCTCGACCCCGTTTGGGCTCCTACTGTTGTCCCGCCGGGGCATTCGGATCAACCGGCTTTAAGCCTAGTTGTTTTGCCATCTGTTTTTCTTTGCTTTTCTGCTTCATGAGCGTCCGCAGATAGAACACCAAGTCCCAAGCCTCGTCGGGTTTGATGTTGTCGGCAAAGGATGGCATGGGCGTACCGTCGAGACCGGTCATGAAAATCCGATAGATGTCGCGATCGGTATCGCCGCATTTTGGCCGGGCTCCCTCGGTGAAGTTGAAGGCTGCGATCGGACGGCCGAGATCATCCTGGAGAGTTGAGGCGGACGGTCCGTTGGCCTGGCCGAGCACGCCATGGCACTTCCAGCACTGCACCCGGGCAAAGACATCTCGTCCCGCCTTGATGCGCTCCGCCGTGACTTCCGGTTCAGGCGGAATCGTGATGGGGGTTCCGGGTTTTTCGCCTACCCAGCGCGGCGAGAAGTGCTTCACCCAGGCCACCAGGTCGGCGCGCTCCTGCTTGGTGAAGGTGCTCCACTGTGGCATATTCGAACGGTCCATGCCACGGGCGATGGTGTCAAAAAGATCCTGGTCCGTGGGCAAGGTTCCGGTGGGCGTGGAGCGGCACTTGAAGATGCCGAGCTGGAAGTCGCGGGGCTTGGGGTCGACCCAAGGGAAGCTCTCGCCGTTTCCGTCGCCATTCTCGCCGTGGCACACGACGCAATACCGCCGGTAGTCGCCCTTGGCGTCCTTGGCGTGGCCGGTGATGTTTCCGATGTGGCTTTCCATGCTCAGGCGGGGCTCAAAGTCGGCCTGCGTGAGTTGCGCCCATGAAGTCATCGGGAGCGCCAAAACCGCAGTCGCGCCCACTAGAAGCGACCATGTCTGCAATCTTGTTCGCATGTCTGTCCCTTTCTAGAAATCGAAGTCGAGTCCCATCAGCAGTTCGCTTGTGTTCAGGTTGACGGTACCTAAACCAAGAGTCGGTCCCGTACCATCCTGGTGCAGCCAGTTGTATTCGTTGTGCCAGGCCAGGCCAGCACGGCTGGTCATGAAGGGGTTGTAGCGGAAGCCGACGGTGTAGGTCGAAATATTGCCGAGGTTGGAGGCAGAAGGATTGGCTGAGGTGGGTCCGTTCGCCTGTTGCGACATCCGCTCCGCCTCGTACCGACCGATGAAGATCAACTGCGGACTGTATACGTAGTGACCCTCGAAGGTGTAGCCATTCCAAGTGGGCGACTGCGATCCTACAGGAAGAACCGAGCCCGGCACGTTGTTCGGAGGGCATCCCACCCCCGTGCAAGTTGTGCCGCCGTTGCCGTCTGTGGCGATGGCATTGCCGTAACCTTGCCCGAACCACGGGTTATCAGAACCATGCTGCGTGACGACTGTGAGGTCGACATGCGGGCCGAAATAGAATTGCCCGACGAAGCCCTCGCGGCTGAAGCCCTTGTTGGAGATTCCCGATCCGCCGAGGGGCACGCTGCCCTGCGTCAGGTAGTAGGTTGCGGCTTCTCCGTACATGGCGTAGAAGCCGATGCGCTGCACTCCCAGCTTGCCGGTGTCAAAGGCCTGGCTCCCGGTAAAGAATCCGGTGTAGGAGTTAGCGCCAGTACTCAGATTTACGTTTCCGTCACTCGAGCTGATCAGGGCTGCGGAAATACGCGACCGATCATTCACCGAGTGGCCCATGTACTCGAAGCCGAGCTGGTTGTCGCCGATCTGACCGAAAATGTTTCCGTCACCGACCGGGATGAAGTGATACGTCTGATAGATGCCGCCGTTGCCGGTCAACGTCAGAATTCGCTTTTCTGAAAGCAGGTTGTCCAATTCGAATCGGCCCAGCTTGAGGTTGAGCCAGGGGCTGCCGCCAATGTTATCCAGGCGCACAAAAACCTGCTCAAAGTGGAAAGCGCCGGTGGAATCGGAGGACGGAAGCAGGTAGAAGGAGATGTTCTTCTCCAGAGTTCCGGCGGTGTGGAAGTCGAGGCCGCTCAGGTCAAATCCAGAACTGGTGACGCGCTGAATGGACTGCCCGCCGTCGGGCGCACCGTTGGTGTAAGTATCGACCTGAACCTTGCCCGTGCTCACCCGGTGCCAGATCGGCGTGATGCGGAACGTGACCGGCCAATAGCCGGGGTTCTGCCAGATCGGGGCGTCCCGGTCGTTCATCAGCTGATAGCCGTTGTCTTTGAATTTCTGGCCGAAATAATTCAGCATCGGCCAGGATTCGTGGCAGGCCGAGCAGCGCAGGCCATACTTTCTGGCGAAGGCGGGGAGGGCGTTCGCGGTCTGACTGGCGGTCAAAACCAGAAAGACCACAACCAGTGCAACCACTGGAAGCGATGTTGAAAGCGAAATACGGCTCAAACCAGACCGCGTCGACGTGGACATGCCGGACTCCTCACACGGATTGATATTTTTCTCAACCAAGAAACGTGATGTCAACGACGAAAGGACGCAAACGAAATTGGACGGAAGGGAAAGGAGAATTTGGAGCGCCTTCCGGCTTTTGGCCCTGAACTTTTTTTTGGTCATACCACCGTACCGGGGATGAATCCTACAATGCCTCGGCGACGAAGTGCAAGGGGGTATATCGATTTTTTTTACATAGTTTTGACAATGTCATTTGTAAAGTGACCCCGGGTTACGAGATTTGGGGTGGCCCGCTGCCGCCAAGTTGACAGCCTTGCGATGCTCAATTAAGTATTGAGCATCGAATCGTGATATGACGGTTGTACGGAAGCGGCGTCCCGAGCCCGAACAGTAATCGTAGAGTGGCAACCATAATTAAGCAGTGATGATCATAGAGTGATAACCCTGAGTGATGATCCTGAGTGATGATCCTGAGTCAGCGTAAAGTACCCTCAATAAAAATGGCTCAGAAGAACCTACCTCGGCAGCGTCTGACTCAGCGGAACTGGGCTCAGCGTATGGGAAAGCGGCTCCTCGTTGAGCTGGTCGCAGTGAAGCTGGACGCAATTAAGCTGGGCAATGTCCGGCTGATCCCTGAGAGAGTCGAGAAGTTCGCAGTCAAGTCCCGCTGGCCGGGGCTGATTCTTGCCGCGGCGTTGATCGTGCAGTTCTCTGCCGTGCCTTTGCTTCAGGCCCACGGTAAGGACAAAGGCAAGATTTCCTACGGCGAGGCACTGATCGTCAACGTTCCCTTCCCCGAGGCCCAGGTCGAACAAGTAGTGCAGGACGTGACGCAAAACGGGCTCATCCGGGGAACCAAGGAATACAACAAGGATCAGTACATCAGCGGCGCCCATCCCGCCGATTCCACGCACGCGTTCCCGGATTGGACGGGTCCCGGAAAAGTCTTCTATAAGGTGCGGCAGCAGGCCATCGATCCGCGCAATTTCAAAGACAGCGGCGATGTGGGTACGGTGGCTGTGCGCTACGTGCTTCAACCCCAGGGCGACAAGAATACCGTGCTGCGCATTGACGCAGTCTTCGTCGAAGACTTCCGTAAGATCGTGCATCTTTCGGACGGCTCGGTCGAAGGCAGCGAGTACAAAGATATCCGCGACCGGCTCGATGCCATCGATCTCATGCAGCGACAGAACGTCGAAGCGGAGAATGAGCGGCAGGAAATGCTGCAGAAGAAGCAGCTTCAAGCGGCTAATGGCGGCGGCGCCACCACCCTTCCAGCGGCGCCTTCTTACTCATCCTCGTCGTCTATTGCCTCCGTGCCTGCTGTCTCAGCGCCTGTTCCTTCAACACCCGCTGCTGCAGATCCGGGCCCTACGACAGTCGCCTCCCAGCCCACTACCGTTGAACAGGAACCCGGTCAGACACTGGAGCAGCATGTTAAGGAGCTGCGCCAGCAGGTGGAGCGGCTGGTGAAATCCCCCGGCGCTCCGCTTAAGTCGGCGCCTTTTCACACTGCCAGCACCTTGAACCCGCTGCAGCCGGGCACGGAAGTTCTGATTCTGATTTCGACTCCCTATTGGTATGGCGTGGAAACCCGCGAGGGTCAGCATGGCTGGATTTCCCGCGACGAAGTGGAGCCCATGCCATGAACCGGCCCCGACGCATGAGAGCGCGCTCGGCCGGATTGTTGGCGCTTTTGCGGCTTCCGTTCCTGACCTTGCTGATGCTCACCTTGCTGACTCTGACCTTGCTGACTGGCCGGGGAAGCGCTCAGGGCAGCGGTTACGAGCGCACTTTCGCCGAATCCAAGACGACAGTGGAGAAGGTTCTGAAACAAATGCAGCCTTCGCTCGCGGGACGGCTTCCTGTCCTGGATGGTTTCGCGCTGGCGGGCGATCACCCGCTTGACCGCTACCAGCGCGGTTTTTTTCAGTCCTCAGTGCAGGTGAGCGCCACGGCTTCGGGAGGGTCGGTTGTACACGTGACGACCAAGGTGACGGCTTGGTATCCCGATCCGATTCCCTCTCGTTCGGGATATCAGTTGCTGACGTCCAACGGGCGTCTCGAAGTGGACCTGCTGGATGAGTTGGCGGCGGAACTGAAGAGCAGCGGGGCAGGAGAGACCACGATTCCACAGCGCGCTCCAGCGACGGAGGTTCCCACTACAGCGCCTTCCACTTCACCGATCACTCAACCCTCCCGTGT
>JBEKRY010000126.1:0-14286 GCA_049517555.1 Candidatus Sulfotelmatobacter sp.
ATCCGGCTAGGTACGGCGTGTGCGGATCCAGCAGCGTCGTCAAGGCGCGCAGGATCCGGCTTTTCGCCTGACCACGCAGTCCGAGCAGAATGAAATTATGGCGCGAAAGAATGGCGTTGATGATCTGCGGCACGACCGTGTCGTCGTACCCGACAATGCCCGGAAACACGGGAGCGTCGCCGTCGGCACGCAGCCGGCTCGTCAGGTTATCGCGTAGTTCGTCTTTGACGTGGCGCGTGCGCAAACGCTCTTCGGAAAAAATGCTGCGGCGCAATTCGCCCAGCGTGCGCGGAAGACTGCTCATGAAAGGAACCCCCACAAACAAATCGCTTCCCGATTATACGCGCCGCGAGGATTGAGTGTTTCGCTCAGGGAGGAAGATCACAAAGTCGAAATACCAAAAACCGGCGATCAGATAGCGAGACCTGCATCTCACCGCGCGTGCCCGTTTCCGCCAGCTTTCTCGCGCGCCCGCGACCCGCGACGAAGGTTGGGGAGAATACTTTCCAGATAACTCGCGACCGCCTGGATGCGCCCGCTCTCCGATCGCATCGCCAGCAATTTCTGTTTGAAGTCAAGATCCAGCGGCAGCGAGCCCGCGAGATAAAAAGAAAGCGCGTTCGGCTCGGCGGCCGCAAGATCCTGTACAGCGCCTGCCAGCGTCAAAATTTCCAGGTGAGCTTGAATGGCTCTCTCACGATCCATTTCGGCCGCAGCACCGGGTTCGTCCGGCACCAGCAATACTTCCGCCCGTAAGAATGACCGCTCGCGATTCAACTCAAGCACCTCAAACCGCTTGCCGCCCTCGGCCACCAGATCCATGCGATCATCTCCTTGTAGCGCGGCTCAAAAATGTGCAGGGGCAGCGGCGTGCCAGGGAGCAGCACGACCTCGAGCAGAAATAAGGGAAGAAGAGCCACGAATACTCCAACCTCGAGAGCGCGCAGAATCGAAGCGAGCTCCCTGATTGTACGATATCGTCACCGTCGATCCGGTATAGCCCAGCCAGCATCTTGACTTGCCACGCCACGTCGAATACAACGCGAGCATGGAACTTGCGGGAAAAGTAGTTGTGGTCACGGGCGCTTCGATGGGCATCGGCGAAGCGATTGCCAAAGTGTTTGCAGAAGAAGGCGCGAGCGTGGTTCTGTTGTCGCGCGACGCGGCCCGGGCCGAGGCCGCTCGTTCACGGATCGGCTTTCCCGATCGCACCGCCGCGTTGTCTTGCGATGTCCGCCACTCCGAGGATATCGACCGCGTGCTCGCCCTGACCCTGCACCATTTCAAGCGCATCGATGTCTGGATCAACAACGCCGGCCACGGACTTCTGGATTCCGTTGCGCAAACCGACATGCAAGCCTGCCGCGAATTATTCGAAACCAACTTCTTCGGCGCGATGTCGGCCATGCAGGCCGTCATCCCAGTCATGCGGCAACAGGGCGCAGGCGAGGACCGAGGCGAGGACCGGGGAACGATCATCAACATCTCGAGCGTCGCCGGACATATTCCCCTGCCGTTTCACGCTTCTTATAGCGCCACCAAGTTCGCACTGAATGCCATCGGCAAAGCCGCCGGAGTCGAACTGAAGAAAGATGGCATTCACGTGCTGACGGTGTGTCCCGGATACGTGCAGACCGCCTTCAGCGAAAACGCAGTTCGAGGAAACGAACTGAAGAAGGTGCGCCCTGGTTCGGTGCGCGGCATCACGGCCGATCGCGTGGCTCGCGCCACTTTGCGCGGATACTTGAAGCGGAAGCGGGAAGTCATCGTCCCGTGGACCATGCACGTGCCGGTCAAGCTCTATCAATTATTCCCGACGGTCGTGGAGTGGGCGATGGGCAGGATGGCGAAATAGCGCTCTCTGACGCTGTCCAATCGAAATAGTTCCTGGAAGTTGATTGCAAGTTCGCGCTAAGGAGGGGATGCATGGCAGATACAGTCTTTGAATTTACATTTAACAACAAACGCAAGAAGCGGCTGCCGTTGAGCATTGAACCGTGGGGCGACGTTTTGCAGATTGAACCTGGGCAGTCCTTAAGGATGCGGGTTCAGGGGCCAATTTCTGAAAATCCTAATCAATGCCTCACCGTCCAGGTTGAGGGCGATGATAGTGCGAGCGTATGGGGCTGGACCGGCTCTAGTATTACTGTTTTAGCTCCATGATCGTCGCTACGGTCTGGCTTCACCCCAGCTCCGCCAGCATGCCTTCCATCTCCGATTGCGCATGCAGATTTCCAGTGCGGCGCGCCGACGCGATGCCGTCGTTCAGCATCTTCTTGGCGTCGTCCACTCGCTCCGCCTTTACCAGCGTCTGCGCCGCCATAAAATATCCGGCGGTGTATTCGGGATGGCTCTCCAGCAGAATCGAAAACTCGGCCAGCGCCCGGTCGAAGTCGCCCTGCTTGGAATATTCCATCGCAAGCCCGTAGCGCGCAAAGGCGTCTTTAGGATTTTCCGTCAGAATTTCGTTAAGCATCGCGATGCGGTCCATAATGTCGGGGGAGGTATCGGAGACGAGTCAAGCCCCTGCTCACGAGATTACTACAATCGGACGCCACGGCGCATTGGACGCCTCAGATGGTGGTGCAGATCGAACTGCACCACTCCAAAGCCCGATCAGCATTCGCCAGATCCTGTTTGACTGACTACAATTGCCAGACCCGATAGTTTGCCAGACCCAACAAATTCCTGAGCGCGAGAAGAAATTGGCCTGTCCGTACTTCATGCCGGTGGCAAGACTGGAAAACGGTTCCTGGTCGTATCCCGCGCGGCTTCCGCTGGGCAGCGGATGGTGTGGTTCCTGCACGGCTCCCGGCCATGAAGGCGAACTTCCGCCAAAAGACGTGCTGGAAGCGTTCTGCAACCTGGGATATGCCAGCCGTTGCAGTTGGTCGCCGCCACTGCGGGTTTGGGATGCGGTGCGATTCGCAGTTTCCGTTCCGCGTGATTCCGCGATGCCTGTCGAGGCGCGTAATGTTGGCGCTTCTCCCGCTCGCGTTCTTCTCCTCCGTTATGTTTGCGAGCGAGATTATAGGCCGGTCGAGCATGGCGATCTGGAATTTGACTTGTCGCAGGCAGCCTGGGTGCGGCGGCACGACGATGCGCGCATCCAGAAAATGGCGGAGTGTTTTCTGGAGTCTTATTGGAAGAAGAAAGCGTGACCACGAAAGGACAACGCGAATGACAGACGATGTTCTGGCGCCTCGCCCGGTCCGCGATTCGCAATCCGAGATGGCTGAGATCGTGCTGCCCAATGACGCCAATCCTCTGGCCGCCCTGCTCGGCGGACGCCTGATGCACTGGATCGATCTGGCCGGCGCCATGGCCGCGCATCGGCACTCGCGCAAACATGTCGTGACCGCATCCGTCGATCACATCGACTTCCTGGTTCCGGTGCGGGTGGGAGATCTCGTCATACTGCGCTCCTCGGTCAACCGCGTCTTCCACACTTCGATGGAAGTCGGCGTAAAAGTTTATGTCGAGAATTACATTGCCGATACCGCGAAGCACGTGGCGTCCGCCTATTTGACGTTTGTGGCCATCGATACTTCCGGGAATCGCCTGAAGGTTGCGCCCGTGATTCCCGAGACTGACGAACAGCAGCGCCGCTACGATGACGCCGGAAGGCGCCGCGAGATCCGACGCTCGGAGTTGGAATGGCGGCGCAAGGCCCGCTGATATTCACAATAGAGTGTGATCGAAATCACATTCGGGTTTTCAGAAATCCGTTTAAGCTAATGGCGAGCTGAGGTTTTTCATGGATAGCGCGCTCCTGGTTCATCGCCTTCATTTCGCATTCACCATCACCTTCCACTATCTCTTCCCGCAGCTCACTATGGGCTTGGCGCCGCTCATCGTTGTGCTCAAGACGCTGGCCCTTCGCCGCAACGATGAGACCTACCACAAGGCGGCGCGCTTCTGGGTGCGGATTTTCGGCATTAACTTCGTGATGGGCGTGGTGACTGGCATCCCCATGGAATTTCAGTTTGGCACCAACTGGTCGCACTTCTCGCGTTTTGCGGGAGGCGTCATCGGCCAGACGCTGGCCATGGAAGGCATGTTCGCGTTCTTCCTGGAGTCGGCTTTCCTCGGCCTCTTCTTGTACGGCGAGAAGCGGCTCAGCCCGCGCGCCCACTGGTGGTCGGCGGTCGCGGTGTTCCTGGGCTCTTGGCTCTCAGGATTTTTCATCGTCGCCACCGACGCCTGGATGCAGCACCCCGTGGGCTATGAGAAAGCGGCCGACGGATCGGTGCAGCTCGCGAGCTTTTGGGCTCTGGTTTTGAATCCATGGGCGTGGTGGCAGTATGCGCATAATATGTCGGGCGCCGTGATTACGGGAGCGTTCGTCATGGCTTCGGTGGGCGCTTTCTATCTTCTGTGGGGCAAGTTTGAAGAGTACGGGCGCATCTTTGTGCGCGTAGGAGTCGTGGCCGGTCTGATCTTCAGTACCCTGCAGCTCTTTCCTACCGGCGATGGCCAGGGCCGACTGATTGCCCAAAATCAGCCCGTCACGCTGGCCGCCATGGAAGCCTTATTCACCAGCCAGCCGGGAGCGCCGCTGGTGTTGATCGGCCAGCCCAATGTGGATGAACGAAAGATCGACAATCCATTGGTGATTCCGAACGCGCTCAGTTTTCTGACCTACCGGGCGTGGACCGCCGAGGTTCAGGGCCTGAACGCGTTTCCTGAAGATCAGTGGCCGTCGAACATCGCGTTACTTTACTTCAGCTACCACATCATGGTGGGGCTGGGGACGCTGTTCATCGCGATTTCTGTCGTTGCTGCATTGCTTTTATGGCGCGGCAAGCTGTTCTCCAGTCACTGGATGCTGTGGATTCTGCTGCTGGCGCTGCCGTTCCCCTACATTGCGAACACAGCCGGCTGGATGACTGCAGAGTTGGGGCGGCAGCCCTGGCTGGTGTATTCGCTGATGCGCACCGCGGACGGATATTCAAAGACGGTCTCGGCAGGGAACGGGATGTTTACCTTGCTCGGTTTCATGGGCATGTATACGGTGCTGGGAATTCTGTTCCTGTTCCTGGTGCGCCGCGAAATTGAGCAGGGTCCGGAAGCCGAGCCGATGTCGGCACATTGATCCCCCGAGGGATGAGGATTCTCATGGCAACGCTTTGGTTCATGATCGTCGCGGTAATGGTGGCGGCGTACGTGGTGCTCGATGGCTTCGACCTGGGCGCGGGTGTGATTTACCTCGGTGCTGCGAAGACTCCCGAGGAGCGGCGCAGCCTCATGCGTGCCATCGGCCCGGTGTGGGACGGCAACGAAGTCTGGCTGCTTGCCGCCGGGGGCACGCTCTACTTCGCCTTCCCGCTGCTCTACGCTTCCAGTTTCAGCGGGTTCTATCTGCCGCTGATGATCGTGCTCTGGTTGCTGATGCTGCGCGGCATTGGGATTGAACTGCGGGCGCACATGCAGAATCCGGTGTGGGTTGGATTCTTCGACGTCATCTTCTGCGTGTCGAGCACGCTGCTGATCATCTTCCTCGGCGCTGCTCTGGGAAATGTTGTCCGCGGCGTTCCACTCGGGCCGGATCACTACTTCTTCGAGCCCCTCTGGACCAACTTTCGTGCCGGTGTGAATCCCGGCATTCTGGACTGGTACACGGTTCTCACCGGGGTGATTGCGCTGGTCACGCTGACCGCGCACGGGTCGTTATACATCGCCGTGAAAACGGAAGGCGATCTGAACCGGCGTGCCCAAACGGTCGCGCTCTGGGCTTGGCCGCTGCAAGTGCTCCTCACCGTCGCCGGATTGGTGGCAACTGTTTCCATTCGTCCGGGCGTGCTCGATAACTACAAGCATCACGCCATTGGATTCGCCATCCCCGTGCTCGTGTTCGGAGCGCTTGCGGTCATGATGCATGCCATGCTCAAACGCAGCGAGAAGATAGCATTCGTGGCCTCGGCCCTGTACATCGTCGGGATGCTGGTGGGGGCGGCGTTCGCGCTGTATCCCGTGGTGCTGCCTTCGAGCAGCGATACCGCGCTCAACCTGACTATCTACAACACCGCGGCCGGTAAGCACGGATTGATTGTCGGCCTCACCTGGTGGATTCCCGCGATGATCCTCGCGCTTAGCTACTTCACCCTCCTGTTCCGCATGTTCAAGGGGAAAGTGCGAGTGGAGGGCGGAGGGTATTGAGCACGGAATAGGAGCGCAGTATAGGGTGGGATATTGATCCACATTTTTTTCATGCTTTGCGGCTAAAATATTTGTTTTCTTTAAGTTGCGGGTTGGGGGTATGCGGCAATCCGGGCAAAATCTTGAGGCGTAAGGAGTTATGGGTAAAATCTTGCGGAACAAGGAGTTAGCGGCGGGATTCCGCGACGGGATTGCCGGGGCTAGCTCGATGACAGGTTTTGCGCGCATATTCCCAATTCTGCGCTTTGCGTTTTTCTCAGTAAAGGTTGTTCGTCACACAGTTGGCCTGTGGATGGCTGTGGAAAAGGGTAGAGCTCCTAGGGGCACGGTTTCAAAGGCTTACGAAGTATTTTGTGCGGATGATGTTTCCTTCAGTGGCTAAAGGCGGGTGTCAATTCGATGCGATACGGCGCGGTTGGAGGCCGCGCCCTTTCAAGACGGAGCGCGTCCCCGAGTTTTTCGGCGAGGAGTGTTTTTCAGTCGCGGCATCGTGCCGCCAAGGGACGCCAACCTGCGGGCGCTTTCGCGCTCGATGGGAGCTTTGAGCGCTTCCCGAAGCAACGCCGTTTTTTCCGACGCCCCGGTAAGGTCTTGAGCGGTGCGGACGAGATCGTCATCGAGCACGACCGAGATTCGCATTAAGATTCCTAAGTATCAATTGTAGCCATGCCTAGAGTTGATAGCCAGTCGTTGTTAAGTCCGGCCACCGCCAGAGCTAAGGGACCCGTAATTTACTTAAGCGCGCAACTTTCGGGCAGCTTGTACACATTGAGCGTTGTTCGCGTCATGATTGCGACGAGTTGACCTGAAGGGTCGATATCCGCATGGAGATCCCCCAAAACCAGCAGGTTGGTGCCGCTATTCCACTCGAAGCAGCTCTTTCCGCTCCCTGTGTCGATGACGCGAACCATCTCTCCGTTGGGTTTCTGCTCGGGCCCATCGCCTATGGCTGCGGCGATCGCTACTTCCTCGATTCCCTGGGTCAATGGAACGTGCCGCGTGTAGCGGTCGAATAGCAGACGATTTCCATCGGAAGATTGTCCTATCCTGACGCCCCAGCCGTCCGGTCTATCGAGCGTTAGGAGAGTCTTTCCGTTGAAATCGAGTATTCCTATGTGGGAGCCCGATTCATACCAGAGGCGGTCGTTCCCAAGGAAACGTACCATAGGAACAATTCGGATTATAGGGACGATGCTAGATGGTGCAGTAAACGAGCCAAGAAATTTGCCATCCATTCCCTCGATTTCTACTGAGCCGTGATCAAGATACGCCACCGCTTCGTCGGATACGGATAGTACCAATCCGGTGCCCGCCCGGATTCGCTGGGATGGGCGTCCCATCCTGTAGGCTACCCAGTTATTCGGACTCTGCTTAACGAACGTTTTGCCTGTCGTTGAGATGAATGGCTGACGGACGCCGGTGGCCTTCGGTATCAATACTGGTGCGCGCAGATCGGAGTCGAGGAGAATAGCGGCACGCTTGCCGCCGATTTGTACCTGATTGAGAATTAACCGGCCATCGGGGAAGGGAAAAAGAGCGGAGTAATTCTGGAATTCATCGGACCGAGCGATAGTCCGCGGATTGTCGCCCTCAAGATCCAACGTCTCTAGATAGCATCGCAAATTGCGGCATAGGCTAACTGCCAGGGTGTGCTCGGTAAGGAATGTGAGCGTGCCAGTGGGGACGATATCCAGTTCCTTAGAAACCAATTGCGATACATCTACTGTGTAGAGGGGGTGCGGCGGCGCTTCTTGCGCGGGCAAGAGCATCGGTGCTATTGCCAGATGCGTCAGAAAGCAAAGGCGGAGAACAATTCTCATGAGTGTTCTACCTATGACTTCGGGCCCTGCAGGCTCATTATAATGGCTAATCGCGTGACCGAGTCCGCGATCGGGGTGTGGTTTCGTCTGTATAATCGGAGAGGGTTTTTCCTCATCTCTAATTTCGCAATTCTTATCTGGAGTGTGATTCTTTGAGCTCACATATGCCGCATCAGCATGGAGGTCCGGCGCCGGCGGGGCCGCAGCCGCTGCCGGGGGTGGACGCCATCATCGCCGTGGGGTCGGGCAAGGGGGGCGTGGGCAAGACTACGCTGTCGGTGAACCTGGCCGTCGCTCTCGTCAAAATGGGGCACAAGGTTGGGCTGCTGGATGCGGACGTGTACGGGCCTAACGTTCCGCTCATGCTCGGCGTGAACGACCAGCCGCGCATGGTGGGGGAGAATCGGATTGAGCCGCTGCAGGCGTTTGGGCTGAAGGTGATTTCGGTGGGATTTCTGAATCCCGGCGACAAGCCGATTATTTGGCGGGGGCCGATGCTGCACCAGATTATCCGGCAGTTTCTGGGGCTGGTGGAGTGGGGGCAACTTGACTATCTGATTGTCGATTTGCCGCCGGGGACGGGGGATATTGCGCTATCGCTGGTGCAGACGGTGCCGCTGACGGGGGCGGTGGTGGTGTCGACTCCGTCGGATGTTTCGCTGCAGGACGCGCGCAAGGCGATTGAAATGTTCCGGCAGATGAAAGTGGATGTCGTAGGTGTGGTCGAGAACATGAGTTATTTCACTTGTCCGCACTGCCAGCATGAGGTGGACATCTTTTCTCGCGGCGGAGCGGAGAAAATGGCGGAGCGGTTCAGCACGCCGTTTCTGGGCGCGATTGCGCTTGATCCGGAAGTGCGGAAGTCCGGGGATGGCGGGACTCCGGTGGTGCTGGAGGGGGAGAACTCGCCGCATGCCAAGTCGATTTATGAGTTTGCGCGGAGAGTTGTGACGCGGGTCGATGAGATTCGGGCGAACGCGCCGGCTAGCGTGATTCAGATTCAGTAGGCTATTGCTTAGGTTCAAATGCCTTGTCATCCTGAGCGGCGGCGCAAGCCGGCGTGAGGGACTTTACGTCGGCTGGCCATCTCGATGCAGTGGGAGAGATCTTCCAGTGCTCCATGTCGTAATCACTGTTCCGCACTCGCACTGCACCGGTAATTTAAGCGCGTCGTAAGGTCCCTCACCGCGGCTTTGCCGCGGTTCAGGATGACAAAGCTTTAGCGGTTGAATCTAGCTAGTTGAAAGATTGCTTCCGGTTCGCGGTCTTTCAAAATCAGTTCCGCCATCCTCTCGCCCACTGCCGGGCCGTGTTTGAAGCCGTGGCCGGATCCGCCGCCGGCGATCCATACATTCTCATTCGCGGGATGGCGGTCGAGGATGAAGTGGCTGTCGGGAGTCTGCTCGTACTGGCAGACACGAGTCTCGATCAGCGGCGCGTTTCTCAGGGCAGGGAAGCGGAAGGCGACGTATTCGCGGATGTCTTTCAGCGTTTCGGGATTCACCACGCGTTCGCCGTGGGTGGGATCGAAGGCGGGGCCGCGGGTGTCGTCGGCGATCTTGAAGCCGCGGCGGGCATCTCCTGAGAGGCTGCCGGGGATGCCGTAGCGGAAGCTTCCACGGTGATCGCCCCAGACGGGCATGTGGGTGTCGGTGAAACGATCGTCGCCGGCCGGCGCGCCGAAGAAGAAAATGTCCTGCTTGGTTGGCTGCACTAGGTCGCCGATGGTTTGGGGAAACAGCTTGCTGAGCCAGGGGCCGCAGGCGAAGACGTAGAAGTCGGCCTTCAGTCGGGAGCCGTCTGACAGCGTGAGGCTGCGCAAAGGGCTGGTTTCCAGGCCGTCGGCCCGCACTGCGACTTGGCGGTACTTGCCGCCTGCCGCAACGAACGCTTCTGCGACCGCCTGACAGCTGGCGCGGGCGTCGAGATATCCGCACTCGGGCTCGAAGATGGCCCACTCGATCTCTTCAAAGTTAATTTGCGGCCAGCGCTTTTTCAGTTGCGAAGCCGATAACTCCTGAAATTTAATCTTCGCTGCCCGCAGCGGTTCTATCGACCCGCGCTCGAATGAGTTATCGTGACTGGAAGCCATCCACAGCACGCCGGCGCGATGCAGAAACTGGCGCTTCCAGCGGCGTTCATACTTCGCCCAGAGCTTGAGCGCTCGCGCCGCCATCTCCGTATAGGGCTGGTCGGGTCCGTAGGAGCCGCGCATGACCCGCGTCTCGCCGCCGGAAGATGCCCGCGAATTGCCCGGACCCCAGGCGTCGAGCAGGGTGACGCAAGCGCCGTGCTCGAGGAGATGCAGGGCGGTCCAGCCGCCGAAGGCACCGGCGCCGATGACTGCGATGTGGGGTTTCGATTTCATGGGAAAAGATAGAGGATATCAGTACGCTGGTTTCGAGGTTCAATCTGTCGAGGTTTCGAAGAGGAGTTTGAGTTCTGTCCAGGGTCTTGATGGCGTTCTTCGGATCCTGGAATCAGGACGGGATCGCAAGTTTGGTCCAAAAAGCCAAGCTTCTGCATCTAAAATAGTTAGGTAGAATGAATTGGACGCGGTTTCTCCCCCGGCCGCCGCTCGGACCGAGACAACTGACATATCCGTGAATGCCTGCTGACCCAAATATCGGGAATCGCGAACGCGAAATTCTGACGGCTCTGGTTGAGACTTTCATCTCAACGGGCGAGCCGGTCGGGTCGCGCACGCTGGCGCGGTCGAATCGCGAGGGGCTGAGCCCGGCGTCGATTCGCAACGTGATGGCTGACTTGTCGGACGCTGGATTTCTTGAGCAGCCGCACGCTTCCGCTGGGCGCGTTCCGACCACCGAGGGGTACCGGTATTACGTCGAACAGATTTCCGGGACGGCCCGGCTGGCACCGCAGGAAGAGACCCTGATCTCCGACTCGCTCGCGGGAATTACGGACGTGCAGGAGTTTATGGAGCGGACGTCGCGGGTGCTTTCGCTGATTTCGCGCAACGTGGGCGTGACCGTGGCGACCAGTGGTCCGAAGAATGCGCTGGAGCATGTATATTTCTCGCGCCTTGGGGAACAGAAAGTGTTGGCCGTGCTGGTGACTCGTTCCGGCCTGGTGCGGGACCGGGTGTTGCGGCTGGATTTATCGCAGTCGGAACTGGACCTGGCGGCTCGCTACATCAACGAGAATTTTCGCGGCTGGACCATGGAATCGATGCGGGTCGAGCTGGCGCGACGGCTGGAGCAGGAGCGCAGCGAATACGACCGCCTGATGAACTCGATCGAGCAACTTTATAAACAAGGCGCGCTGGCGGCTGAACAGGGGTCGCAAGTCGTTTTCGTCGAAGGCGCGTCGAACCTGATCAGCGGCGATCACGACCGGCAGCGGCTGCAGGAGATGCTCAAGACGCTGGAAGAGAAAGAAAAAGTTGTCCAGCTGCTCGGCGCCTATCTCGACGTGAAGCAGGAGGCGGTCCGGGTGGTGATTGGACTCGACGAGGCTGTGCCGTCGATGCAGAATTTCGTGCTGATTGGAGCGCCTGCGCACGCGGGAAATGAAGTCATGGGTTCGCTGGCGGTGATCGGGCCTACGCGCATGGATTATCAGCACACGATCACGGCGGTATCTTACATCGCGCGCCTGTTCGACAAAATATTGAATGAGTCAGAGTAGTGGATCGGTTATGAAGAAACAGAGTTCAAGATAAAGTTATGAAGAAGGCAAACGGAAAATCGGAAACAGAAATGGCTGGACTCGACTTGGAACGCGAACTTCCTCCCGCGGACGGGGATGACCGCGCTTCGGAATCCGCCGCCAGCGGAGCCACAGCAGAGGTTTCGGGACCTGGAGCCGAGTTGCAAAGGCTGAAGGCCGAGCGCGACTCGTTGCTCGACCGCCTGGCGCGGGCACAAGCGGAATTCGAAAATGCTCGCCGCCGAGCCAGCAAAGAGCAGCAGGAATTTCGCGACTACGCGGCCGCTGATACCATCAAGTTGCTGCTGCCCATCCTCGACAGCTTTGAGCGTGCTGTGCAAGTGAAGTCAGAAGCGGGTGACTTCCGCAGCGGCGTGGAACTCATTTACAAGCAATTGCAGGATGCACTGACAAAACTCGGAGTGCGGGCCATTCCTGCCAAGGGCGAGCCCTTCGACCCGCATGTTCACGAGGCGATCGAGATGGTGGAAACCTCCGACGCGGCCGACCACGAAGTACTCGAGGAATTGCAGCGCGGCTACAAGTTGAAAGACCGCCTGCTGCGTCCCGCCATGGTGAAGGTCGCGAAGAACCCTTGAAGAGCGGGGTGTGGGGCAAGCGATATTGTTTTTGACTGCAAATAAGCGGATTGTCACCGAATAAAGATTGTCATCCCGAGCGGAGCGAGGGACCTGGGTCTTTGCTTGCGCGGGCGGTATGCTCATTCCCGGCAAGAACCGAGGTCCCTCGCTTCGCTCGGGATGACATTTCGCCTTTACATGTCCGGTACATGTCCGGTTTAACTTTGCTGTCGATGACGGCGGGATTGGATTTTTCTCACGAAAGGTTTGCTTGACGACGAACGCAAAACGCGATTACTACGAAGTGCTGGGCGTGACCCGCACGGTCACGGAGATCGAACTCAAGAGCGCCTACCGCAAGCTCGCGCTGCAGTTTCATCCTGACCGCAATCCCAACAATCCCGATGCGGAAGAAAAGTTCAAGGAAGTCAGTGAGGCCTATGCCATTCTCGCGGACACTGACAAGCGCGCTGTCTACGACCGTTACGGACATGCTGGGCTGGGCGGTGGGTCTGGGCAAGGCTCGGGTTTCGATCCGACGGTTTTCCATGACTTCAGCGAGATTTTCGGAGAGTTCTTCGGCTTCGGGGACGGCGTCGGCGGAGGGTCTGGGCGGCGTCGCAGCCGGGTGCAGCGTGGCGCCGATTTGCGCGAAGACCTGACGTTGGAATTCGAAGAAGCATTCTTCGGAACCGAGTCGAGCGTGACGGTTCGCCGCCACGAGGCTTGCGAAGACTGTCGGGGCTCCGGTGCTGCGCCTGGGAAAGGTCCGACGACCTGCCGGTCGTGCGCCGGTCGCGGTCAAGTCCGCTACCAGCAAGGCTTTTTCAGCATCGCTCGCACTTGTCCCGCTTGCCAGGGCTCAGGCAGCGTGATTACCGATCCTTGCGTGAAGTGCAAAGGCGAAGGCCGCGTTCTGCGCCAGCGTACAGTTGATGCCAAAGTTCCCGCGGGAGTTGAAGATGGAACGCGCATCCGTTTTTCTGGCGGGGGCGAGGTCGGGCAGTTCGGCGGCCCGGCCGGCGACTTGTACGTTGTGCTGCACGTGAAAGAGCACGCTTTCTTTGCGCGGGAAGGAAACGACCTGCACTGCGTGGTTCCGATCTCGATCACGCAAGCCGCCATGGGAGCAGAAATCCGCGTGCCCACCATGGAGGGCGAGCATGCGCTGAAGATTCCGGATGGAACTCAGCCCGGCGCAACCTTCCGCATTCGCAACAAAGGTGTGCCGGTGCTGAACGGACACGGCAAGGGTGATTTGTATGTCCAGGTGCACGTGCAGGTTCCGACCAAACTCA
The DNA here is from genome assembly GCA_049517555.1 of Candidatus Sulfotelmatobacter sp. Taxonomy (GTDB): domain Bacteria; phylum Acidobacteriota; class Terriglobia; order Terriglobales; family Acidobacteriaceae; genus Sulfotelmatobacter. Next base: position 13,528 of record JBEKRY010000126.1, read on the forward strand.
ACAAGCGCCAGAAGGAATTGCTGCAGGAACTCGACGCTATTTCGAAGGTCGACAACCAGCCTATGCTGCGCTCGTTGCTCAGTAAAATGAAAGACATGTTCGGATAGCTCGAAACGGTTGTTGGTAAGCACCTCAGGGGCTGAAGCCCTCGGATGAGCGGGAGCTTTATCGCAGCGCTCCGCCAGCCAAGTCAGCGCCCTTCAGAGGTTGTTCGGGCCGATCACTCCCACATACACTTCCGCCATGACCCGACGCCGATGGATCGCCGAAGAATTCTCGGGCAACCATGCCGCGCTGACAGGCACTCACGCCGACCATCTGGTTCGCGTTCTGCGCGCCCGCGTGGGACAGGAGTTTGATGTCGCAACCGGTTCCATGGTGCGGCGAGGACGCATCGTGGCGGTTGGGAACGGTCGCGTCGAGTTCGAACTGGGAGAAGAAGTGCCCGCAGCATCTGACCTCAACAGCACTCCCCGCATCACTCTTCTGCTCGCCATCTTCAAATTCGACCGCCTGGAGTGGGCAATCGAGAAATGTACAGAGCTGGGAGTCTCGCGGATCGTGCCGGTGATCGCCGGCCGCACGGACGCGCACCTGGCCGCGGCTTCGGCGAAACGTGTGGAGCGCTGGCGCAGAATCGCGCTGCAGGCCGCTGAGCAATCTCGCCGGGCCGGGCCGCCCGAGATCGCTGCTCCGCTCAAACTGCAAGACGGGGCGAAGTTGCTTCCCACGGCCTTGCGCATTGTCCTCGCCGAGACC
>JBEKRY010000127.1:0-16450 GCA_049517555.1 Candidatus Sulfotelmatobacter sp.
TGAACTCGAACAACTCTAATCTCAATCTTTCCTTGAGACTGCTCACTTGTGACCAGTTTTCCGGCCCCCGGACAGTCACCCCTTCATAACCACCTACTGGGCTTACAGCCCTCGGAGGGGGTTCGGAAAATGTGACGTTTTTGAAACCTCCGGGTGCATCTGGACTTGAATTGACTCTATTCCAGCGCCCAACGAGATTCAGTGACCGGCGTCACAGTCAAACGCGACTGCCATTACTAAAACCTGGATGGCACTTTTAACAACATTCGCGAGCCGCCTGCCATTAAGTGCACAGTTGCATCATGCAATCAAAATCGCCGTCGTTGTTGAGTGCAGTTCATGATCGTCCCTTCTTCCGCCACGACCAAGCCGCAGGCCTGGTTGAGGTTGGCGTGCTTATGAACAACAGCGTTGAACCGGAGCAATAACAGAAAAAGGCTAGAGACTGGCAGCCCCTGCGCACGTAACATTTCGTGGCGGGAAGCGACCTGCGGAACCAGAAAGCAATCTGCGACAGGGAAGATTTTTCGGGTGTATGCAAATAGCCCAGTGACGACTATGTGCGGCGAACCGTCATTACCACCTCAAAAGGGAAGTCAGACAATTTATTAAGATGAAGAAATTGAGTTCTCCATTCGGCCCAATCGCTCTACTCGCACTGCTTTCCTGCGTCTCGAACGCGCAGACTGCGGAGCAAGCTCTCGCGTTTGAGCAACAAGGTAATTTTGGGGAGGCAGCCGAGGTGTGGAGGGCGGTGACGCAACGCAACCCACAGGACGCCGGAGCATTCGCGCATCTGGGGGTCGCTCTTGCCAGAGAAAAAAAGTATCAAGAGGCGGCGTCTTCCTATCGCAAGGCACTAGCGCTCAATCCTCACCTCCCCGGAATCGAGCTCAATCTAGGGCTCGCTGAATTCAAGCAGGGTAATCTTCATGCGGCAATCCCGGCTTTCAGATCCGCACTGATCGCCGATCCGTCCAACACCCAGGCGCGCACTCTGCTGGGAATGAGCTACTACGGGAATAAGGAGTACGCTCTGGCGGTCGAGCATCTCGATCCCATTTCGAAAGCGGAACCGGGAAACTTGGAGCTTCACGAGATTATTTCTGAGTGTTGCCTGTGGCTCAAGAACTATGCCTGCGGCAAGGAACACTTCGAACAAATCATGAAGCAGGATCCCAACTCTGCCGCAGCGCACATCCTCCTGGGAGAAGCGTATGACGGGCTGGGGCAGAGATCGAATGCGGTTGCCGAATTCGAGGCGGCCAGGAAGATCGCCCCCAACGAGCCCCGGGTTCACTTTGGGCTCGGCTATCTGTATTGGAAGGCGCGCGAGTATGACGAGGCTAAGCGAGAATTCGAGAGTGAAGTGTCCGTCGATTCCGGTAATGCGCTGGCCTTGACCTATTTGGGGGACATTGCGCTCAAGAGCGATCACGCGGATGCCGCGCTGTTGCTGTTGGGTCGAGCGACAAAGATCAATCAGGATATCCGCCTCGCCTATTTGGATTTGGGCTCGATCTATCTGCGCGAAGAAAGGTACAAGGATGCCCAGGCCGCGTTTCGTCGCGCCGTTACACTCGATCCCTCGCTGACCGATGCGCACTATCAGCTGGGCCGTTTGTATCAGACGCTCGGCAATACGGCAGCCGCGGATCAGGAGTTTGACACCGTTCAGAAGCTCTACCAGAAATCCGAAGACAAGGTGGCGAAGAACATGGCGCTCCGCATTCACTGAATCTTTGTTCGAGCGAGAGGAAGTGTTCTGCCTGCCGATCACGACGTCGTGCGTCGGTCCTACCGCGAGTAGTTGAAGTTGCGACTGCATCCCGGCAGTTCAGCGATCCACCAGACCTAACTAATAGATTTCGCATATTGCCCCGCAGCATCAAGCGTTGATACAACCCGATGAGTTCGCTTATGAACAAGACCGTAGTTCTGTTTCTCTGTCTATGTGGGGTAGTTCGTGCGTATGGGCAGGGATCTGGCGTCTCGTCGCCCTTTGGCACCGACCCGAGCGCCCAACCTCAGTCTGGCGGTTCGGCCACTCGGGGGGAATTCGCGCCGGTTCTCGATTCCGAGAAACGTCCGATTACCGCGGGCGGCTTTGTAAAAACCGGCCCGGTCATATTCAAGGACATCGCCGAAAAAGCTGGTTTGACCAAGTGGCGCCACACCATGGGGACCCCAGCGAAAAATTACATTCTCGAGACCACCGGTTCTGGAGTTGCCCTACTGGATTACGACAACGACGGTTGGCTCGATATTTACATGGTGAACGGCTCTACGTTCGAGGCTCTGAACGGCAAAGCCGAGTCGCCGCACGCCGCGCTCTTTCACAATAATCACGACGGAACATTCACCAACGTCGCCGAAAAAGCTGGGGTCACGAATGATCGTTGGGGTTTCGGAGTGGCCATCGGCGATTACGACAACGATGGCTGGCCCGACATCTACGTCTCCAATTATGGGAAGAACCGTCTTTACCACAACAATCACGACGGAACTTTTACTGACGTAGCCGAAGGAGCGGGTGTCGCGTTAGGAAATTGGTCGACAGGAGCCACCTTCGGCGATTACGACGGAGACGGCAGGCTGGATCTATTCGTCCCCGGATACATTCACTGGGACATGGACCATCTTCCACCCACGCCTAACAACGCTCCCAACGCGATCTCGTTCTGCCAGTTCCGCGGCAGCAGTGTGATGTGTGGTCCCCGCGGGCTGAAAGGCGAGCCCGATCACCTGTTCCACAACAACGGCGATGGAACCTTCACCGACGTGAGTAAACAGGCGGGCGTGGCCGACGAAGGGCACAGCCGCTATGGATTCACGTCCGTATTCGTGGATGTGGACAACGACAGCAAAGTAGATTTGCTGGTCGCCAATGATTCGACTCCGAACTATCTTTACCTCAATAAGGGAGACGGAACCTTTAAAGACGTCAGCATCCCTTCCGGCTTTGCGTTGAATCAGGACGGCCAGGAAGTCGCCAACATGGGCATGGCGATTGGCGACTATCGCAACAACGGCTTGCTTGATCTCTACACCGGGACGTTCTCGGACGACTACAAACCGTTATTTCGAAATGAAGGCAAGGCTCGGTTCACAGAGATCGCTACCGAGATGGGCATGGCAGACGTCACTTACCCGTTCCTGACCTGGAGCACGGAGTTCGTCGACTACGACAACGATGGCTGGAAAGATATTCTTTCCGTCAACGGACATGTTTTTCCGCAGGTCGATCATCACAACTGGGGCACGTCGTGGGCTCAGCGGCCGTTGTTATTCCACAACCTGAAAAGCGGCGAGAAGTTTGAACTCATGCCCGCGGTTGAAGGCACGGGCCTTGCGATCGTCATTCCTGGCCGCGGGGCAGCCTACGGCGACCTGTTCAACAATGGCAAGATCGACGTCGTCATCAACTGTATCGATCATGTCCCGGCACTATTGCAGAACGTGAATCCCGACAAGAACCACTGGGTCGGTCTCAAGCTGGTCGGCGGTCCGAAGAGCCCCCGGGATGCGATCGGGACCGTTGTCTACCTCACCGCTGGTGGCATTCGTCATCGCGAAGACGTGCTCAGCGGCGGCAGCTATGAATCCTCCAACGATCAGCGTCTGCATTTTGGTCTTGGGGACTCGACCGCTGTGGATAAGGTTGAAATTCGCTGGCCAAGCGGAGCGGTGGAGTCTGTGGCTCTGCCGGCGGTGGACCGGTTCTACGTTGTGGAGGAAGGCAAGGGGTTGGTGCCCAGCGTTTACGACAGCGTTGCGCCGAGTCTTGTGAAGTAGAGGTCGCACGTCTTAGGTAGTTCTGGGGTTGGGGACAATTCAGGTTTTGTGTGGGAGGCGTCGATGAGAATTCGACTTGCGCATCAGACTGCGTTTGCGGCGATCCTCGTATGCATTTGTTTTTCCGTCTCGCCGTGCAAAGCACAGACGCAAGCAGACAACTACCCCGCCAGCAAGGATTCGAACTCTTACCCCGCCGCCAAAGACTCAAACTCTCCGCCGCAGGCTTCTGAGAATCAAAAATCCGGCAGCTACAGTCCCCAGACTCAGGCGGACTCAAACAATACTCGAAAAGACTACGCGGACCACGTTCGTGAGACCTACAACTTCCATTTTGGCGAGGGGAATATTTCGACACCCGGCAATGCCAAGGTTGTGGGCGACGACTTTATCCAGCCGGGAGCCTTTCCCACTGCGAAGTATTGCTCCAAATGCCATCAGGAGGCTTACAGCCAGTGGCGTCAGGCGCTGCACTCGAACTCATTCCGCACGCCGTTTTACCGCACCAGCGTGAACATTCTGGCGCGCACAAAGGGCATTGAATTCACCCGCCATTGCGATAGTTGTCACAATCCGATTGGAGTTTTGTCGGGCGCGCTGACTCAAAATTCGCAAGTTGATCGCGCGTTTGACGAAGAGGGCCTCACCTGCACAACCTGCCATTCCGTTCAAAAACTTCAGCCTACGGTGGGCAACGGCGGGTTCGTGTTGGGGGTTCCGGCGGTCACATCGGACGAAAATGGAAATCGCATTCCCGGCCAGGTGCCTTACGAGATGATTTTCGATCACCCCGAGCGCCACGCCAAGACCGTGATGAAGGACTTTTACCGAACGCCAGAATTTTGCTCCGCCTGCCACAAGGCCAACTTACCGACTCCGCTGAATGATTACAAATTCGTTCGCGCGTTCACCGTCTTTGACGAGTGGCAGAACTCTAAATTCTCAAAGCGGAACCCGCTGACGTTCTATACCGCAGATTTGACTACCTGCCAGAATTGCCACATGAAGCGTTCCGTTCCGGCTCTTTTTGAGGTCGGCCAAAAGAACGGGACGTTCGCTTCTCATCGCTGGACTGCAGGCAACACGGCCGTCCCTTTCTACTACGGCTTCGACGAGCAATTACATAAAACCATCGACTTCCTCCAATCGGGCACTTATCTGAACGTGGATCTTTTCGCGATCAAGAAGGTGGACCCTTGGGCCGCCGAAAACACTTCCTATAGCGATGGGCTAATTGCGCCACTCGGTTCAGTTCCCTTCCAACTGAAGCCGAACGACACAGTCGAGACTATGGTCGTCGTCCAGAACAAGAACATCGGCCACTCACTCATTCCTGAAGTGCGCGATCTGTACGAGGCGTGGGTAGAGTTTGAGGTGAAAGACAGCGACGGAGCCGAGATCTATCACAGCGGATTCCTCCAGGCGGATGGCTCTCTCGACCCGCGGGCGCACAGCTTCACCAACCGGCCCGTGAATACCGATGGCCAGTTCGTGGACAATCACAAGGTTTGGACCATCCACTCGGTCGCTTACGACAGCACCGTTCCCGCGGGGCGTTCCGTCCTTGTCCGTTATCAGTTCCGAATTCCAGCCAATGCCAAAGGCCCGTTGAACGTGACGGCGCGCGTCAACTACCGGCATCTGCGGCAGAGTTATCTGAACAACGTCTTCGGAAAGGACCATCCGGCCTACCCGATCATAGCGATCATGGAGCGCACCCGGACCTTGAATCTGGGCGAAAACGCCGTGACCCCGCCGGCTCCGCAGAACATAGCCTCCCAGAATCCAACCTCGCAGAGCCCCGCCCCGAAGAGCCCAGTTCCGCAAAATCAAGCTTCGCCGAACCTGGTTTCGCAAGACAACCCGGAATGGATGCGGTGGAATAACTTCGGCATCGCGTGCCTGGATCAGCAGCAATATGCTGACGCCGTCAGCGCCTTTGCCGAGGTCGTGAAGCTTCGGCCCGACTACGCCGACGGCTACACCAACATCGCGCTTACGAATATTCTCTGGGAAAAATATGGCTCCGCTCGCGGCAGCCTGGAGAAAGCGCTGGCGCTCGGCCCCGACAATGCGCGCGCTCTTTACTACATGGCACTGGTGGAACGCCGTACCGGGAACTCCGAGGCCGAGGTGGCGGATTTGGAGAAAGTGGTCGCGCAATATCCGAAGTCCTCGGACGCCCGCAGAGAACTGGGAAAATCCTACTACCGTCTAAACCGGCTGCAGGACGCCAAAGCTCAGTTCGAAACCTTGCAGACGATCGAACCGGATGATGTCGCTGCCCACTACAATCTTTCTCTTATCTATGCCCGGTTGGGAATGGACGACAAGGCCTCCGAGCAGGCAACGCTCTTTGCCGACAAGAAGGCTGATCCCAATTCGCCCACGTACTCACTGGAGTTTCTGCGGGATCATCCTGAGATTTCGACAGAGAGCGTACCGTGGCACATGCACAAGGACCTTTCTCTCGATCTGGCGGCCATTCCGCCGCATGCGTCTTCGAGTGCGGCTACGAACAAGCCATAACTGGCTTGTTCGTAGTTGCGGTTTCAGACGCCAGGTAACAACTGCGCGAGGCTATTTCTCTTAGCCGCTAACTTTCACGGAGGTGCAACGTGCGGCAGAGTCATTGGCCACTCAGGATCTTGTTTCTAGCTCTGGCTTTCTCTTTGCCGGCAGTATGCCAGACGAGTGAAAACTGCCCCTGGCTCAACGCCGCGACGGCCGCAGGGGCGCTGAAAGGATCAGTCACCTTCACTGTCACTCGTTCCGGCACAAACAACGCGGACGCCACCTGCGAATTCACCCACCAGGAGGGTGCCGCGCTCATCAGCTTGCGAATCCAAGTGGATACCATGAAGAATCCAGCCCGCGAGTTTGCGCCCTACTCCGCGAAATGCGGACCGAATGCCGCGCCGCTCCGCGCCATCGGCAACGAAGCTCTGGTTTGCAGCTTGCGCGGGAAGAATCAGTTTTCCGAACAAGTTGTCAGCCGAGTGCGCGAACGAGCCTTCATCGTAAAAATCACTTCGAATCTTGCTCCCACCGGAGAAAGCGATCTTCGTGAAAGGACCCAGAAGATCGCCGAGCAGGTAGCAGGTTTCCTGTTTTAAGGATCCGCTCCAACGTCAACGCCTTATTCGCTCCGGGAAGGGCACCGCTTCGGCCGTGCCGCGCGGAGCCAAAAACAATGCGGCTTTAGCCCCCGAGGGACACGCATGTACCTCGTCGATTTCACATCACTTCTAGTGTGAGACCGCCGCAGGAGCGCCCTCGCACTGATCCAACATCGCGCGCATCTCAGAATCCAAGGGATGCGCTGCAAGAGCCCGGTGCAGCGGGCCGATCGCCTGCTCGCATTCATGAGCCGCAAACGCGGCCCTGCCCCAGTTGCTATCGACTCCTGAGAGCGCCGGATTCCACTTGGCCGCAAACTGGAAATATCCGGCAGCCTTGGCAAATTCTTCCCGCATGGCCGCATGAACTCCCAAATTGTTGTAACTTCCCGCGATAAGAGGTCCCGTCTGTTTGGCGAAAGTCTTCAACTCCGCCGTCTCGGCGGGCGTTGCAACCCGTGTCCTCTCCAACGGGCTCCGCTCGACCTGCTCGCCGCTCAGTTTCGATCCCGACAGGATGTCGTGCTTGGCCAGCAGTTCATTCGATATCTCGAGTTCGCGTTCTCCTTCCGCCGTATTTCCGTTGGCCAGCAGCAGGCGGCCCAGCTTATAGTGCGTCCGTTGAATCGCGTAATTGTCGCGCGCGGGGTCTACCGTCAGCGCGATGGCCTGGCGAAATGCGGCTTCTGCTTCTGACGGCCGTTGCGTCTCCTCGTAAAGCTTGCCCAGGTCGGCAAAATTATCTGCATCCAGGGGGTTTGAAGCTATGGCGTGTTTGTAATCGATTTCAGCCTCGCGGTAGTCGTGCCGCCTTAGAGCAATCCGTCCCAGCTGCGGGTAACTGAATGTATCGTTGGGATGAAGCGCTAGTTCTTTGCGGAATTCCGCCTCAGCTTTAGCGAGATCTCTCGCCGAATTGCTCATATACGCCGCGCCGAGCGAGTAGTGCGCCCCTGGCATTTTGTAGTCTTTCGCGAGGGCTTTCTCGAACTCCTCGATTGCCTGACCCGAAAGTCCTCCCAAGGCATAGATGCGGCCAATCCGCATGTGAACCGCTGCCGTATCGCGAAACTGCACCACCACCTTCGCAAATATCGCGGCTGCGGCCTTAGGCCCGTTTTCTTCCAATTCGGCATCGCCGAGGGCGCACAGGTTTTCGATATTTGGATCAAGGGCGATGGCGGCCTCGAATTGTTCGATCGCCGCTTTTGTGTCGCCTAGCGCCTGGGACGCGCTGCCCAGCATGCGGTGAATCGCAGCCTTCTGCCGACTGGTCGTGCTCTTCATATCCAGATTCTGTGCCGCCTGCAAAAGAGATTCTGCCTTCTTCGGATCGCGCGCATCCAGAGACGCGCCCGCATAATCCATCAGCAAGCCGAAATCGGACGGAGAAAGAGTCAGGGCTTCGTCATACAAGGGGGCGGCGTGCGCATAGTCTCCCGTGTTGGCGTAGAAATTCGCCATGTGGCCCAGAGCCGCGACCAAAAAGAGCGTATGTTCACTATCCGCCCGCACAAAGTCTCCGGAAGATTGAAAACGATAAGCCGCATCATAATGTTGATGCATGGACGATTTATCAGGAGACGTGGCTGGCGCCGTTTGGCCATTGACCACACCGCCAATGGAGATGAATAGGACTAGCAGCAAAGTCCCAAAGGGTATCTGGCTCAACCATCCGCAACGGAGTCCGCTGGCCTTCCCGCTTTTGAACGTAGTCATAGGCGAGCGGAGATTACACAATCTAGTATGGATAGCCGTCACAAGGGATATGCTGATGGATCGAAGCGCAACCGCTTTCAACGTTGGCCTTGCGCATACTTCAGCCTCTGGCGAACCTCGCGTGCTTGATCATTTTTTGGATCGAGCTTAATGGCTCTGGTGATTGCCTCGAGGGCTTCAGGGAGCTGAGATTCCATGCCGAGCGCTGCCGCTAAATTCACCCATCCTTCCGCATAACCGGGCGCAAACTGAACCGTGGCACGGAACTGCTCTACCGCAGAAGTGAAATCTCCGTCGCGTGAGGCAAGATAACCAAGCTGATTATGGGCCAACGCAAATGTGGGATCGATTTTAACCACCTGCTGCAAGGCGACCTGTTCAGCAGCGGTATCGCCGATGCGATCGAGAGCCATAGCCAATTTGTAATTGAGTAAGGCATCGTTGGGTGTGGCTTCAACAGCTTCACGATATAACGCAGCCGCTTTCTGAGGGTTCCCAGTCTTGAGCGCGACTTCCGCTTCTTCCGCCTTGACGACCGCCAACCGCTGATCAGCCTCTTCTTGCAGTCGTTCCGCAGTGATCTTGGCTTGTTCCTCCGCTTGTTCATTTTCGCCCAGCGTACGCAGAACGCCTGCCAGCCTGTAGCGCACTTGCGATTCGTTTGACCCGGCCCCGAGGGCGAGCGCCTTTTCCAGTTGCACTTTGGCTCCTGCAGGATCTTTGAGCTCGGCCAGCACAATACCTAAGTCATAGCGGGCTTGAAAATGAGTTGGGTTCAGCGTGACCGCCTCTTCGAGGTTTTGCCGGGCGGTGTTGTACTGGCCTGCCTCACGTTCCAGCATGCCGTTCAAGTACAAGACCTCGAAATCGTGCGGATGCGTGGCCAGCAGCTTTTTCGCTAACGGTCGCGCTGTATCCATTTCACGGTCGAGCACGAGAACGCGCAAGTACAGGCTCTGCGCTTCCATGCTGTCCGGATGCAGACGGACAGACTTTTCCGCTACCTGCACCGCCTCTCGAAAATGTTCCTGATTGACATAAACGGTGCTCAGTGCGTTGGTAAGGCGCAAGGACGATGGGCTCATACGCAACGCTTGCACTAGAATTTGCGCTGCCTGATCGAGCATATGAGTTTCGACGTAAGCGTGCGCCAGATCCATCGTGAGGGCTTCGTCGAGAGCAGCAGAGCGAAGGAGACCGATGACCGCGGAGTAGTTGCCGTCAGCGAGAAACAGCTTGCTGAGTCCACTTAGCGCCTTCGTGGAATGTGGATCAACCTGGATCGCGGCCTCGTATTCAGCTTTAGCCTTGTCTCTAAGCCGCAACTCCTCGAATGCTGCCGCCAATAGAAGGTGCGGCTCTACGGCCGTCGGCATACGTGGAATAGACTGCTGTAGCGGGGTAATGGCAGCCTTCGGGTCGCCATTCGTATAGAGAGTAAGGCCGAGGAGATAGGAGAGCTCGGCGGAATCCGGTTCAAGCAGCAGGCCGGCTCGGAAAGCTTCGATGGCGCAAGAATACTGCTTGTTATGTCCAAACCACTTGCCCAGTTCGGCATAGGTCGCAGCGTCCGGATGGGACTGAATGCGAAACTCCAGAGGTGGCGGGCCGGTGCATGATGCCCCCGACGCGAACGGAGCTACGCCAAGACAAGCTCCAAAAGCCGACACCGCCCTAAATAAAAGGTGTTTCGATAGGAAGCCGGCTAGTCTGCTCATAGGACTCCTAAAGAATGCACTCAGTGGCCGCTTGCAGGTCGGGCCACGACATACATCTCCTTGGCGATCTTCTCGGCCAATCCGCCCTGATACAGGTCGAAGTGATTGCGTCCTTCGGGATAAGTGAAGCTGGCCTTTCCTCCCAGGTCCTTGATTGTTTGCTCCAGCAGGCGGGCGGATTCATCCAAATGGAATGTGTCGGCGGTTCCCACCGTCATGTGAATCTTTCCATTCAGCAACGGTCCCAACCTCTTCCAGTTGGTACGTAGCAAATTCGCAATGTCGTAGTGCTTTTCCCAATACGCGGCGACCTCCGGATCGACATTGCCGGTATCGCGATCAAACAGCGGCATCGGACGGCCATCCTTGCCGCGTGGGCTGAAAACCCATTCAAACGAAGCCAGCTGTCCACCATAATCACCCAACACACGTTCTTGTCTGGCCAGGTCTTCCATCGATTGCGTATCTTTTCCATCCAGGCGGATGAACATCCGCGGACTACCATCCTCGGCGCGATAGAAATTTGGCGGCGGCTGTTTCGTAAGGTCCGTTTGTGCGGCAAAGGTGCGGAAGTCGGTGGTGTCGGGCGCGGTCGGCCAAGTGCCGCCGAAAAACTCAGGATGGCTCACCTGAATCCACAGCGCCGCCCATCCACCCGAAGAATGCCCTGTAAGAAATCTCCCGCTCGGCTTCGCATCCATCCGATATTTCTTCTCTAGATTCGGAATCAGTTCTGTGGTCAGAGCCGTTCCCCACGGCCCGTTGTTCACCGAATCGGCAAACTCATGCGTACCGCCCGGACAGGCCTCCAGCATAAAAACCCAGATCATTTCAGGAATTTTCTTGTCTTCCATCAACTTGTTGACGTTGCCGGCGCTGCGCTGGGCCAGATATCTCATGTCCGCGCCGAATCCATGCGTCATATAAACCGTCGGATAGCGGCCCTTGCCGCTGCTGTAGCTCGGCGGCATCAGGACCGCGCCGCGCATGTGAATGGGGCGTCCCCAATACTCAGACAGCTTCGGGCTCACAAAATCAAATAACTCGGTTCGGGGAGCAAGCTGAAGTGGCGCATCCGTCTTGCGCTCCACAAGCGTCACTGAAATGACTTCATCCGTAGCAGGACGAAAGCTCCGCTCCACAACTTTGCTCACGAAATCGCCATCGGAAGCATCGTTGTGATAGGCAAACTCGTGGTTGACGTCCAGTACGGCCTGAATTTTGTAACTGCCCTCCGGAGCTGTGCAGAAGTCTTGCGGGTACGCTAGCTCGTCAGGATCCAGTTCTACTGGTGTGGCAGGCGTCAGGGCGTGGATCTCCTTCGCGGCGACCCACACGGAATGAGCATCCGGACCATAACTGGGGGTGATTTTATCGGCGGGCTTGGACTGAGTCGACATCATGACAACGAGCCGCCCTGAGAGCCGCTCATTCGCCAGTCCGCGAGCAACCTCAATTCTGAAGATCGGATGCTGCATGGCCGGGCAGGATTGCGCATACGAGGAGATGTTGCACGCCATCAAAAACGTGAAAAACGCCAAAAGCAATCTGGGAACCGGTCTGAACATGAATGGAAACTCCTTGTTGCACGAGGACCAATTGCGGCGGGGTCCTCTCGGCACAGCGAGACGGCCGGAAAATTCTAGGTGCGATGGAACTGCTAGTCTCTAGTGTTTTTCTGCTATCACTCTGCTTCGAAATCGCGGGTGAAGAAGGTCTGCACGACATGCGCTGCATCACACAGATTTGCCGCTCAGCGGGAATTGCAATTCGAGGCTAGTGTTTCGGACCGGCGTCCCCCATCTTCCTGCTCCTTTGAGCGAACGAATCTGAATAGCGCAGAAGCAGGGAAGGTTTGTCCGGCTGCTGCTGCCAGCACTCCTGCAAGAAGAATCAGCAAAGAGGAATAAGAACCAGTCGCGTCAAATGTACGCCCCAGTATCACTGGCCCAATGGCCCCGCAGCGGCATAGAACGTCCAGGTCAGACCGTAAAGAGTGGAAAAAGCGTGCAGCCCAAGGCATCGCGCCAGGCTAGTCTTTTTCCAGTATTGTCGGGAAACCCCGGTCGCACGTATAAGGTTTCCGTCATTCGGAACCGCTTGTCAGGTTGATGGGGAAACCTGTCTCCCGGCAGGCAAAGTGCGACAAGTTCGCCTTGCGCTGCGATTTTCTGAATCAGGCGCGCAGCACCGTGCACAATTATGCCGATTCCGACCGAACCCATTGGCAGCATACCCCGTCCCCCAGAGTTATTGGCGGCTATGAAGGCTCATGCCGCGCGGCAGATATCGGACGAGCAGCTTCATGCGGCAAAAGAAGCGGCATTGCGCGATACGATCAACCGCTTGGAAGCAACTGGATCGCCCGTCATAACGGATGGTGAGCAGACCAAGCCGAGTTTCGCAACCTATCCCCTTAGCGGCCTGGAGAACCTCGCCGCAGATGGCGTCACGATTCCTTTTGCCGACGGTCACATCCGGCAGTTGCCGCGGCTCACGAGAGGCCCCTTTCGCTACGGCGTGCACGCTGTTACTTACCTTCAGGCTGCGCAGCAACACGCTCACCGGCCAGTGAAACAGGCTGTAATTTCGGCGTCGGCTTTAAGCCTGCTTTATCCGCAGAGTGGCCTGAACGGATATCCGCGCGAGGCGTTCCTGGAAGAACTGGTTCAAGATGCAGAGAGGGACATTCGTGAGTGTCTGGACGCCAACGCGGCCTGCGTCCAAATCGACTTCACGGAAGGGCGCCTGGCGCTCAAGCTTGATCCCTCCGGCGGATTGTTGAATACATTCATTGATCTGAACAACCGTTTGCTCGATAGATTTTCGGATGTAGAGCGTCAGAAGATCGGCGTGCACACTTGCCCCGGAGGCGATCACGACTCCACTCATAGCGCCGATGTGGACTACACAGCCCTGCTACCGGCGTTGTTTCGTTTGAAAGTGGGTCGCTTCTATGTTCAGTTGGCCAGCGAACGGGACCGGCGTCGTGTGCTAACGGCAATTCGAAACCTGCTCAAGCCCGGCCAGATGCTCTTCGTTGGTGTCACGGATCCGATCAATCCCCGAGTGGAGACTCCCGAGGAAGTACGCGATCGCGTTCTTGAAGCCGCCGAGCTGATCCCAATCGAATCGTTGGGGACAACCGACGACTGTGGCTTCTCGCCCTTCGCCGATGACACGTCCACGTCACGGGACACAGCCTTCCGTCCACGTCACGGGACACAGCCTTCGCGAAGATAAGGAACCGCGTCGAGGGGACAGCAATGGCGGGGAAGGTTCTTGGGATTTAGGAATCGGAAAGGACAAACCTATGGCCCACATTCAAGTACCCGAAGGCGCCCCAGGCATCCTGGGCCCGATGGCAATCAGCCCTGCAAGCACCAAGGCGCTGCGCGAACTCGTCGAAGTGCTCTTACGCAGCCCGAACACTCTTACCCCGGGCGAACGCGAAATGATCGCAACCTACGTTTCTTCGCAGAACGACTGCTGTTTCTGCCAACTGTCGCACGGAGCGGCAGCGGCGGAACATCTGGGTGGAGACTATGACCTGATCGATCGCGTCAAGCGCAACTACGCCACCGCCGAAATCTCCGACAAACTGAAATCGCTGCTTGCGATTGCGGGTAAGGTCCAAAAAGGTGGCAAGCACGTAACGTCTGAAGACGTCGCGCGAGCGCGCGAGCAAGGTGCCACGGATAAAGAAATTCACGATACGGTTCTCATCGCGGCGGCCTTCTGCATGTTCAACCGCTATGTAGATGGCCTGGATACGTGGCAACCAACCGATCCGAACCAATATCGCGAGATGGGACAAATCATGGCCAACGTCGGCTACGTCAGGCCGGACTGGGAAAAGCCGGGCGAAGCAGCGTAGTTTCGCCAGGGTCGATTCAGGCAAGCACCAGTCGTTGTCCAAAACAACTGTCGAAAAATCGCGATTGCACTCATTGACCAGCGGTCAAAACGTGTAATCGCCTGGTTTCGTCAACCATGATTTTATGCGCTTCCTAAGAGACCTGATGCTCTCAAACCCCGACAGAAAATCCGCATGACCTCAGGTGGGCAGCCTAGTCATTGCTGATTCGCTGGAGGGCCTCGGCTGCTTGGCGGACGACATTCGGGTCTTTGCCGGCTGCGGCTTTGCGTAGGTGCTCAGTCGCGCTCTGCAGATCTCCTTGTCTGGCCAGAAGCAACCCTAAGTCCAGGTGTGCCAGACTGAAACCAGGCTGTAGTTTCACCGCCTGCTGATACTCGGTCACCGCCTCCGCTAATCGCTGGTCTCCAGCGAGAAGTCTACCCAACAATACGTGGCCTTCAGCAAGATTAGGATCCGCGTTCACTGCGGCCCGCGCTTGTGTCCGCGCTTCGTCTAAACGCTGGGCGGCCATCAGAGCCAGAGCATAGTTATAAAGGTAGGGTCCATAGTCCGGACGAAGATGCGTTGCTTTTTGGAAGCTATAGAGAGCCATAGACATTTCATTCTTCCCTGACAGCACCCGCCCCATCAGATCGTAAGCAGCTGCGTCGTACGGATCAATGCTTAGTGCACGCTTCAAGGCGGTTTCGGCAGGTTCCATCTGCGCTTCCTGGACAAAGAGGGTGGCAAGGTTCAGGTCGCCCTCCGGCAAATCTGGATTTAGCGCAAGCCCTTTCTGAAGTTTCTCGATTGCGCGACCGGTTCGCCCAAGGTCGGCCTCAAGCATCGCATATTGATTCCATGTGCTGCCGTCGAGAGGCGCCAAGTCGAGCGCCCGGTTCAATATCTGCTCGCTTCGTGAGACATCCCCCGATGTTTTCAAACTAGCGGCCAAGCACCGTAATGCTGTAACAGATTCTGGCTCAATGCGAACTGCCTCTTCAAACGCTTCAACGGCCGCTTTCGAATTTCCGCTATCTTTCCAGGCATTCCCAAGTGCCATGTAAAACTCCGCCTCGCGAGGAGGCTGTTGGTTCATTTCTCGGGCCAGGTCGACTACTCCTTTCTCCAGATTATTCTGACGAGCCACTTGCGCTACAGCAAGGTACAGGCTGTTTTCGCTCGTTTTCGGCAGGGGCGACAGATAATATGGGACTACTTCTCCGTGGTATTCCTCCTCATCAGTCAACTGACGTTCCTGAAGGTCTGCCTGAAGATCACCCCTTGGGACTTTGCGCTGAATGAAATGGTCCGTGATAACTGCGTGAACTACATCCTCAGTTCTCCTTTTTGGCATGTGGCACGAAACGCAGTCAGCTGTATCCGGGTGCTTGCCCTGGGCAACCAAGGTGCTAATGACGGGTTCATGGCAATGACGGCATTGTCCGGAATAGTAGCCTGTCGCTTCCTCGCTCGTGGAGAGCTTGCTATGTGGATCATGACACGACAGGCATGTCAGCGCCCCCTTGCTCTCTAGAAAGCAACGAGATTTCCGAAGTCGATATGCAACACTCACGAATTCAAATCTGTCATCGT
Source organism: Candidatus Sulfotelmatobacter sp. (assembly GCA_049517555.1). Taxonomy (GTDB): domain Bacteria; phylum Acidobacteriota; class Terriglobia; order Terriglobales; family Acidobacteriaceae; genus Sulfotelmatobacter. Next base: position 15,807 of record JBEKRY010000127.1, read on the forward strand.
ATCCGGTTTTAGGGGCATGATCGAAGTAGAGGACATAGTCCTCAAGGGGTTGCCCTGGGATGTAGGAAAATATCCCGCGATTAAATCGTCTCACTAAAGCTGGGAGGCGGCCGCTCGTCGGCTCCAGGTGGCATTGCATGCAAAGTTCCATCTGGAGCTTTGAACTCAGCCGTGCAGGATTCACAATTCTGCTACTGATGTCCGAAAGCTCAGCGCCTACCTGGGCTGCTCGAATATGTTGGCCACCCGGACCGTGACATCGTTGACAATCAATCCCTTTGGGAAGGTCCGCAGTAAATACCGGATCAGCGTCCGGACCATCGCTACCGGAGGGCACTTGAGGATATGCATCGTGACAAAATACGCATCCATACGAAACCAATCGCCGGGTCTGCGGATGACGGGAATCGAATCCTGGACTCATGCCCCAATATCCACCTCGTTCCGTATACCAACCCAGAGGAAGTTCGATCAACGTTCCTCGTGCGGTACGGTGTAGGTAGGACCTCGAGTGGTCGCCTGCACCTATCACGTAGTCAATCTTCATCTCTTCGACGTTCGTCTCATTTCCGTCGGAGCCGATTTGCCACCGTCTCTGGTAATAGGCCTGGTCGCGAAAAATCATCGAGTAGTGCGTGTCAGAC
>JBEKRY010000128.1:0-13550 GCA_049517555.1 Candidatus Sulfotelmatobacter sp.
TGCGACCGTGGGGCGAAAGATCATCAACAAGGCGGTCGACGCGGCGCGCGCGAGAGAGGCTGCGCGCAAGGCGCGCGACTTGACGCGCCGCAAGGGTGCACTCGATTCCGGCGGACTGCCGGGGAAGTTGGCGGATTGTTCGGAGCGTGACCCAAACCGCTGCGAAGTGTTTCTGGTCGAGGGCGAGTCGGCCGGTGGGACGGCCAAGCAAGGACGGGACCGGCGATTCCAGGCGATTCTTCCGTTGAAGGGCAAAATCCTGAACGTCGAAAAAGCACGCTACGACAAGATGCTGGCGCACGAGGAAATTCGCGCCATGATCACGGCGCTCGGGACGGGAATCTCGAAGGAAGATTTCGATCCTACGAAAGTTCGTTATGGCAAGATCATCCTGATGACCGACGCCGACGTGGACGGGAGCCACATCCGCACGCTGCTGCTGACGTTCTTCTTCCGGCACATGCAGGAGCTGATCAAGCGTGGGAATGTGTTTATTGCGCAGCCGCCGTTGTTTTCGCTGAAGAAAGGCAAATCGCAGCAGTACATCAAGGACGAGCGCGAATTTGTGAAAGTGATGGTGAAGCGCGCGGCCGACGGGTTGAGCGTGCGTTACGGCGAGGGCGCTGCCAAGATTGAAGGCAAGGATCTGGCGCGCTTCATGACCGTGCTTGACGAATATCTCGGCTTCTTCGAGAAGCTCGACAAGCGGGTGCGTAATGAGCGGGTCACTGAGCTTATTCCGAAACTCGATCTGGCCAAGCGGGCCGATTTTGAGGGCGACAAAAATACGCCGCCGAAGAAACTCGAGCGTCTGGAAAAAGAACTGAAGAAGCTGCAGAAGGAAGAGGGTTTCAAGAGCGTGGGATTGCGCTTCGACGAAGAGCACAACTTGTGGGAAGTGAACTTCGTCAACAAGCATGGCGCCGAACACGTCATCAATTGGGTGCTGGCCTCGAGTGCCGAGTGCCGACAGCTGATTTCGAAGTACAAGCAGATTGAGCCCTACATGGAGCCGCCGTTTGTGGTCGAGACCCTAGCGAAAGCCGCTCCGGCGGCCGCGGAAGGCTCAGAGGATGAGGCCGCGTCCGGCGACGACGAGAAGGCCGAGAAGAAGACGGCGAAGCCGGCCAAGCGCAAGGCGGAAATCGAAGTCGTGGAGAAGACGAACGTCCGCGACCTGCGCGATTATGTGATTAACGAAGGGCGCAAGGATTTCACCATTCAGCGCTATAAGGGGCTTGGCGAGATGACCGCGCCGCAGTTGTGGGAGACGACGATGGATCCGGAGCGGCGCACTTTGCTGGCGGTGCGACTGGAGGACATCGCCGAATGCGAGACGATCTTCACGACGCTGATGGGCGAGGATGTGGAAGCGCGGCGGAAGTTCATTGAAGAGAATGCTCTGGATGTGAAGAACTTAGATATCTAATCTGATATTTAAAACTTCTTTGCCACGGATTCACACGGATAGGGCAAGAGGACATGTAAGGATTCGGGCGGCTGACGCTGCCCGTTTTGTTTTGTGACCTGGAGAGCTTAGAGGTCTGATCTGGTTTGTGTGCTTTCCGTGGGCTTAACTTCCGCTTCCGGCTTTTCGCCGTGGAATACTCTTGAGATGCCGCGAACGATGCGGCGCATGGGGAGTTCACCTTTGGCGTCGGCAAAAAAGATTTCGCCGGTCCGGCTTCCGCGATAATACCAGCGCTTCAGCAGGGCTAGATGCTCCATAATTTCGAGAGCCGACTTCGCTTTCTCCGCTTGTTCTGGCGCGAAGGAGTGCAGAGTCTCCTGTACTCGCGCTTCCATCGACTGCGATTTTGCGTGCTCGGCCGGCTGAATGCTGAACGCGACCGGCCCAGAGATGCGACCGCATTCGATACGCAGGAACGCGACCGAGCCCGCCACCGAGCACGGCTGAATCATGAGCGCGGAAAGACGATCGAGGCGCTGCACGATTTCGGGAAGCTGACTCACGATGGGCTTAACTCTTTCTACGCGGACGTGAATCGCCGCCGCGTCTTCGAAGGCGAGCCGGGCTGACGAGGCTTCGCGCTCGGCTGAGAGCTCTCGTAGCAACGAATCGCCTGAAGAATCGAAATAGGCCTGCACGCGGTTTACTTCGGCAACATATGCTTCATCGCTGCATCCCTTGAAGCAGGGCGCCAGGCACATTTTCATCTCGGAATAGATGCAGCCGGGAAATTTGGGGTCGGGATGCAAGTCGTCGACACAGCGCCGCATCTTGAAGAAGTCGAGCGAATCGTTCATGAACTTCTCCGCGGCCGGGCGCGAAATAAAGGGGCCGTAGTAGAGCGAGCGTCCGCCGAGCCGGCCCGGCCGCGTGGTGATGGAGGCGCGCGGGTATTCATTTTCGAGGTGCAGCTTCACCAGGGGTGCGAAGCGGAAGCGCATGCGGCCGGAGTACGTCTTGGGAAACGCGGCCCGCAGAACGCGGTAGAGCAGGAAGCCGGATTCAAAGTCGGAACCGGTGGCGGAATACTCGATCAGACGGACTCGATCACGCAGGTTGAGTTTCTTCGTGCGCTCTTCGATTGGCCCGAGGAGCCGCTGCAGACGTCGTCGCAGATTCGCTGTCTTGCTGATGTACGGCTCGGCGTGGGTGTCCTCTCCGCGTAGAAGAAAAACCGCGGGGGCTGCGGGGACGGCGGAGAAGATTTCCGCATCTTGCTCGGGCGCGAATTCGAGGTGCTCGGTCAGCACGAATTCATTCTAGTTTGCAATCGGCCACCGGGACACTGGGAGAACTTCTCTTGCCACGGATTTGCACGGATTCAAACGGATAGATCTAAATCCAAGAATGCCTCGATTTTGCCGGAGAAGGAAACTATACTTTCAGCGAAAGCTGGCGCTCTTGACGCGCTCGCGGTAATCCTGGCCTTCCATGGTTACGATGCGGCACATCTCGAGGAGACGGGAACGCATGCGGTCGCCGATGCGGTCGCCCAGAGATTCTTTCTCGGCGGCGTACCTGGCGGCTTCGGAGCTGCGGCTGCTTACGTTGCTGCCCGGTCGATCGCGCTCGGCGAGGTTAGGGTAGTTAGTGGTGATAATCGTAGTTCGATTGTCGTTATAGCGCGTGTTGAGGATCAGACTTACGGTGTCCCACACCCACTCGGTGGGCCGGACGGCGCCCAGTTCGTCCAGCACCAAGACTTCTGTTTCAAATACGGGGCGAAGCACGTCCAGTTCGGTGGTTTTCACGGAATCGTTGTAGGAATTCTGGATCTGCTTCAGTAATTCGCGGTAATCGTAAAAGAGGCAGGAGATGCCTTTGCCGAGTATCAGTTCCTTAATCATTCCGACGGCTAAGTGAGTTTTGCCTACGCCGATGGTTCCGATCACCAGCAGGCCCGTCTTGTCGATGGGATACTCTTCCACGAACTTGCAGGCCGCCATGCGAGCCGGAGCCAGGGAGCGATAGGGGCCGTCGAACTCGAAGTTGGAGAGTTCACAGTGCTCGTAGCGGCGGGGAATGCGGGCGGCGGACAGCAGGGATTCTCCTCGGGCGCGCAAACGACAGTCGCAGCGGGTAACGCGGCGGTCGTTGCTTATCTGATCGTTGCTAATGCGAGCGTTACTAACACGGTCGTTGGCACTTCGGGCGCCGGTGCCAGTCCCCACCGTTTTCCATCCGGTACCTTCACAGAGCGGGCAAACGTCCGCGGCAGTCTTGATCGGCCGGGGCGCTCCCATCCTGGGGCCGTTACTTTTTTCGCCAATCATTTTCTCGCCGATCGTGTTTTGGTCAATCATCTTCAAACGAAATCTCCTCTTTGACTTTGCACCCAAGGGCGGCTTCTGCGCAAGCTGCAAACCTTGTCTGCCTGTGTACATCCTGTGAAGGAAGGGGGTGGGCTGTGGAGACCTTAGGAAAACCGTGCCGGGAGTGCCCGAAAGCCGCTCAGGCAGCCCCAATTCGGGCCGATGGGGTGTGAAACAGGCTTCCGGCGCGGATTTTCACAGTTGACTTTCGGCGCAGACGGAGGAGAATACAAGCCGTCAGGTTTCCCAACTCAGCCATGGCCAGTTTCCTCCCGGTAGGCTGGGCACGAAAGAGACCTGCGAGGAGAGACTATGAATAAGGCCGATCTGGTTGACAAGATCGCAGGCGCATGTGAAATCAGCAAGGCGCAGGCTACGACTGCCATTGATACCGCCGTGGACAGCATTACGGGTGCGCTCCGCAAAGGCGACAGAGTCGCGTTGATAGGCTTTGGCACCTTCTCGGTGTCGCAGAGAAAAGCGCGGAACGGACGCAATCCGCAAACCGGTGCGACGATCAAGATTGCCGCGCGCAAGGTCGCGAAGTTTAGTCCTGGAGCTGAACTCAAGAAGTCGGTCAACAAGAAGTAGTCTGCGGCAACATTGCAGGATAGCGAAAACGGCAGGGGGTCGGCCCTGCCGTTTTTTTCTGCCGCAATTCGGTATAAATTATTATCGGAGAAATAATATGTGGAGAGCCGTCGTGCTATGCGTGCTTGCGGCAACCGCCGGGGCACAGGAGACCCACCACCCGATCCTCGCACTCGGATCACCGGCGCCGAATTTTGAACTTCCGGGCGTCGATGGGGCAATCCATAAGCTCGCCGACTACTCTTCCAGCCCCGTCCTGGTGGTGGTCTTCACCTGCAACCATTGCCCGATCGCCCAAATGTATGAGCGCCGCATTGCGCAGCTGGCGGCGGACTATAAGGACCTCGGCGTCGCGGTGGTTGCGATCCAACCCAATGATCCGCAGGCCATCCGGATCGATGAACTGGACTCCTCGGACATCAGTGACAGTTTGGAGGAGATGAAGATCCGGGCGGAGTACAAGCACCTGACTTATCCATACCTTTACGATGGCGAAACGCAGACGGTCACGGACGCCTATGGCCCACAGGCCACACCGCACGCATTTGTTTTCGATCGCGATCGGCGTCTGCGCTATGAAGGCCGCATGGACAATAGTTATCGCGTAGAACTGGTAAAGACGCACGAAGTGCGCGATGCCATTGATGCGCTTCTGGCTCATCGAGAAGTGATTGTGACGCACACCGGTGTATTCGGCTGTTCGACCAAGTGGAAAGAGAAGCAGGCATCGCGACTGGCGGCGCTGGGGAAAATCGAATCTCAGCCGGTTCAGGTTGAGATGGCGTTGGCTGCGGACCTAAAGACGCTGCGGACCAATCCGACGAAGAAAACTTTGCTGATCAGCTTTTGGGCCACGTGGTGCGGCTCGTGCATTCACGAATTTCCGGATTTCGAAGATACCTTCCGAATGTATGGTGTGCGCGACCTGGAATTAGTTACGGTGGCGGCCAACATGCCGGACGAGAAAAACTCCGTTTTACGCGTGCTGGAGAAGATGCATGCTACGAGCCGCAATCTGCTGTTTTCGTCCGATGATACAGCCGCATTGCAGGCCGCTTTTGACCCGACGTGGGAGTCAGCCGTGCCTTACACAGTTTTGATTGCTCCTGACGGCAAAGTGCTATATCGGAAACAAGGGTCAGTGGACATGCTGGAACTGAGGAGAACGATTCTCGCGAGTTTGCCGTCAGACTACGACGGCTTTAACAAGTACTGGTCTGCACCATAAAAGGCAACAGCTGGAGGTCAGCTATCTTCCTTTGAAGGCGTTCGCGAACTGCATGGTGCGGGTAATTCCTTCGCCCTCTTTGACGTAGATCAGTTGATTGGCCTTGATATCTTTCAGCGTGTCGACTTGGCCGCTGGGCCAGCGGATTTCGAGCACGTCGACTTTCTCGGCCGTCCCCAGGCCGAAGTGAATCCGCAAATCATTCTGTGAAAGGTAACTGCCGCCGCTGCGGACTTCATCGATCTGGCGATGCGGCTGCGACTCTGCTGGGGGACGGGTCACACAAAGCAGGCGCGCGCCAATTCCGCTGCGGTTCGATTTCGTCCCGATAGTGCGAATTTTGATCCAGTTGTTGCGGAGTCTGGAATCGCAGCGGAGCAACTGCGGATAGCCGTTCACGGTGTTGACGACCACGTCGATATCGCCATCATTGTCGAAATCGCCGAAAGCCGCGCCCCGCGACGCGCTCGGCTCGGAGATGCCGGGGCCGGCCTGCAGAGAAACGTCGGCGAAGTGGCCGTTGTGCTGGTTGCGATAGAGGAGTTTGCGCTGCGCGTAACCGGCTTCCGATTTGAGCTGTTCGACTTCCGGATAGACGTGGCCGTTGCAGAGTAGAATGTCGGGCCAGCCGTCGTTGTCCATGTCGAAGAATCCGCAGCCCCAACCCAGATATTGCGTGTGCGTGCCCAGGCCGGCTGTGAACGTGGCGTCTTCGAAATTGGCGGCGCCTTGATTGTGGTAGAGCGATGGCGTGTCGCCGGCGAAATTTGTCTTGATGATGTCGAGATTGCCATCCAGATCATAGTCCGCCGCGGAGACGCCCATGCCGGCCTGCGGCTTGCCGTCGGGACTGAGGGCGCATCCGGCTGCAATGGCGATGTCTTTGAATGTTCCGTTTTTCTGATTCTGGTAGAGAATGCTGGGCGCGGAATCGTTGGCGACATAAATGTCGGGCCAGCCGTCATTATCGAAATCCGCCGTCAGCACGCCGAGGGCGTAGGTGCCGCTGGTGCTGAGAATTCCGGATGCCTCGGAAACATCGGTGAATGTGCCATTGCCGTTATTGCGGAAAAGGATGTTCTTGCCGCCCTGCAGGCCGGGCGGTCCGCAGGCGACCATAACACTCTTGTAGAGGCACGGGCCGGATTCAGGCAGCGGCGCCGTCGCTAAATCGAGATCAATATAGTTGGCAACGAACAGGTCGAGGCGGCCGTCGCGATCGTAGTCGACGAAGGCGCATCCTGTGTTCCAGCGCGCGCGATTGCCGGCTACGCCGGCTTTCTGGCTGACGTCAGTAAAGGTGCCGTCGCCATTGTTGTGATAGAGAACGTTCTTGCCGAAGTAGGTGATGAAGAGATCATCCCAGCCGTCGTTGTCGTAGTCGCCTACGCAAACACCCTGCCCCCAGCCGGTGTGTGCGACTCCGGCCTTTGCGGTCACGTCGGTGAAAGTGCCGTCGCGATTGTTGCGAAACAAATGCGACGTGGGTTCGCTGCCGGCGGGAAAACCTTCGAGCCGCGAGCCGTTCACCAGGAAAATGTCGAGCCATCCGTCATTGTCATAATCGTAGAAAGCAACACCGCAGCCGGTGGTTTCGAGCAGATACTTGTTCTTGCGCTCGCCGCCGAAGATGGTTTTCGCATTCAGTCCGGACTGGCGGGCGACGTTGAGAAAGCTGACACCCAGATCATTGCTCTCGATTTGCGATTCCTGTTTTGGCGGAGCGGCTTTCTGCGGCAGCGCATTGGCTCGCATCCAGCGCGGACGAGCCAACTGCAGGACGCCCTCGAACGAGAGCACGAGTGCGGAACGGCTGAGAGATTTCAGAAAAACGCGGCGTGAAGGGAACAAGAGGTTGATACCTGGCTCAGTTGGCACGTGCTGGAGTTCGCGCGTACTTCTTATATTCAGAGAATCGCGACTTTGCAAGTCAGCCGGGAGGCCGCGGTACGGAATACGCACGGTTGGAGTGTGCGCGATCGTTCGATCGAGAGCGGGGCACCCTCAGTTGAATCGCCCTGAGGGCGCAGCTAGAAGCCGTACTTGGCCACAATTCCTTTCTCTTTTTTTCCTATGACGGCAATCGCGGCGTGCTCGGCTGGCAGAGAGAACTTGAGCGGCGCGCCGGTGATCTGATCGCGCAGGTTGATTGGGGCGTCGGTGGCGGAATCTGACACAAAGACGTAGAGCACGGAGTCCGCGAGGACTGTGGGGAACACGAGGACACCCTGTGGAAGCGGAGATTGCTGGTTGAATATAGGCGAAATGTTTAGACGGGCCGCAACGTAGGCGTAGAGTTCCGAAGTTGATTGCGGGTCTTCCGAGAGTTCGACCGGGTAGGACGTCCAGAAGATGCGACCTTTGCCGCGAGGAATTTCCTTCAGCGTCGATAAGTCATCGAAGTGCAGCGAGTCAAGCCAGTTCTGATCCTGCTGATTGAAGGCCAGGGGAATCGATCGCTCGCCGATTCGAATCGTGGCCTCGTGATATGTCAATGGTTCGGTGTGGGCCGCCAGGCCAAGTGCGGAGGGTCGGTCGACAATCTGCCAGTGCTCGTCGCGATTGACGGGGCCTGTGATGAGGATGTTGCCTCCCGCGTCAACGTAGTTCAATAGTGCCTGCCATGCGGATTCGCTGAGCGCCTGTGGAGACGGCAGGATCGCCAGCTTCGGGGAACCCAGTTTCTCGATTTGATTTTCCGCGATCACGAACGCGGGCAGGTGGACGTCATAAGCGAGAGCTCGAACGGCACGCTGCTGGGCCGTCAACTGGAACTCCGCGAGCGCCGAGTACTGGGCTGCCTGCGAAGTAATGATCGCGACGGAAGGCAGTTGCGGATCGCGGAGATGTGGCTGCAGCGACGGCGCGAACTGGGCGAAGGCCCGAAGTAGAGTGGCTTCCGGCTTCTCGGTGTAATCGGTGCGCACAGCGCCGATCGGAGTTTCGTTGCTCTCGGTCATGTCGGAATTTGTGTTCCACAGCCATTCGATCGCGCCGGCGCCTTGGATGAAGGATGCTGCGATCTTTCGTTCTAGAAGAGCGGCCTCGCTTTCTGGCGTCCGGCGTGCGATCTCGTCGAGGTTCAACTCACGCTGCAGTCCGGTTTCCTGAATCAGCATGGTCTCGCCGGGCTGCTTGGCGGCGAGGGAATCCCACAGGATGTTGTCGTTGAGCCACCAGGAATGATTGGTGGTGAAGTCGACGGACGCTCCCCAAAATGCCGGGGAGAGGCGATCTTGAATGCCGCCTTCGTCCTGGCCGATGGTGACGAGTTGTTGCGAGCCCGCGGCGCGGATGGTGTCGTGCATGGTGCGCGCCCAGTGTGCGAATGATTCCTGCGCAAACAGAAAATAGTCATGCATACGGAGCGAGTTGGTTCCGGTGTACATGCCGCGCGGCGCGAACTCATCTTCGCGGGGAAGAGAGGTCATGCCTGAAATGGAATCCGGAGGAACATTCCACAGCGCGGCGAGTTTCGCGCGGTCGGGATAACGCTCGCTCAACCAATGGTTCCAGCTGGCTAGTTCGATCGCGTCGCCGTTGGGGCGGGTTCTCCAGAGGTGCTGCGAAAAGCTGGGTTCGTTGATGAGATCCCAAGCGAGGTAGGGGACGTCGTGGAAGCGCGCGACTACCGACGAAATTAAAGTCTGCTGACGGCGGATGGCCGCGGGGTCGAGGAAAGCGTTCGCGCCGCCGAGAACGTCGGGCAGGAATGCAAAGAAATTGAACTGCACCGGAAGGCCGTACTTGCGCGCGGTCATGAGGTAGGCTTCGAGCGTGCGAAGGGTGCGCTCGTAGGGCTGACCATTTTCATCGCAGAACTTGTCCCAACCGCTCCACCAGCCGGTGCGGATCATGTTTAGTCCTGCATCGTGAATCTGGGCGAGATCCTGATTCCACACGTACACGTTGGGATGCTCGAAATAGAGGCGCTGCACTTCGCTTGACATGTAAGTAGTGCCGACGACCGCGAGGGGATGGCCATCGAGTTCGAAGTAGTCGTGATTGACGGCGAGATGCGGACCGGAGCGCAGGAAAGATTCGTCGCGGATCCAGAAGGCGGAATGGTAGACGGCGTGGACGCGGTCGCCCTCGAGTAGTTGCGCCTCGATGATGTAGAGGCCCTTGCCTTCGGGAGCGGGCAAGACAACGCTTGTATCCGGCGCGAGGGCTGAAGTCACGGTTGTGCGATCCGAGGGCTGCGCTTCGGGGAAGGACGTGATTTTAAGGGAGACTGGCTGCTCGGGTTGTACTGACGCGTGCCATTGCACTTGCAACTGTATGGGCTCGCCGTTGAGGTAGAGCGGTAACGCGGGACGCACGGTGAATTCCTCGGCACCTTGAAGAGCCCGTTCCGCAAGGGATTGGACGAGTCTGGGGTTGTCGAAGAATTCGGGCGAGAGTTCTGCGTTTACGAAAATCCAGCGTCCACCGTCGAACCCGTTGCGGTAGTGATCGATCTGGATCACGGGGGCGGAGAGCTTATGGCCGTCTTTTGTGCCCCAGGCGAGCGAGTCGAGGCGTGCGTCGATGGAGCCAGCGGCGCCGCCACGATGGTAAAGATCGACCGCGCTCAGTCGAATTACGGGGCTGAAGGCGCGCTTCCACGCGAACGCGGGAAGTTGCATGGGCAGTTCGGAATTTGGCTGGAACTGCATTCCGTTGGAGCCGGGAGTTTCCTGAAACTGGTCGATCATGAGCGGGCGGATGAAGCGGACACTGTAGGGGCGAAGATGCCAGCCGCTGGAATCGCGGTAGGCGGCGCGCGTGAAGGGCATGCCGCCGAGAACGAGAAGATTGCCGCCGCGATCGAGAAATTGCTTGAGTGCGGGCCAGGCTTGTTCGGGGAACGACGAGCCGTAGGGGAGGACCAAGAGGCGGGTTGATGGTGCGGACAGGGCATCGCGAAGGTGGTCGGCATCGACCAGGTGAGATCCGGGCAATATTGCCGTCACTTGTCGGGCGGAGGGGCCGGCAGAGTCGGCTGCGGGGAAGCCGGGTTCGCTGAACACGACCGCGGCGGACGTCCCAGTAGACATCCCGGTGGGCGTAGCGCTTTGGGCCAGGAGCGCTGTTTGAGTCAGCAGGAAAAACGAGGCGGCGGCGGCGAAGACGGGATATTTGCGCATGAGTGTGGCCTGACGAAGAGACCCGACAGGCGGAAACGATTGCAGTCTCCGGCAAGGGCGCTGGAATGTCAAGGTTAGAGAAACGATTTTCTAGGGCATGAAAACGAGCCGAAACGAAGAAAAATGCATAGACTCGCAGGCCGGCGATGCTATGATGGCGCGTCCTTATAGTTCGGAAATAGTTCGGAACTCTGGTTCATACAATCTTTGGAGGGTGGGTACAGTACTCATGGCGATCGCAACCCCCAACACTTCTACGACGGCCGCGGCGCCGGGTACGGGGCAAAGCTACGGCGCTCCGCTGGCGACGGTGACTACGCTTTTCTTCATGTGGGGATTTCTTACTTGCCTGAATGATATTTTGGTTCCACACCTGAAGTCGATATTCGATTTGAATTACCTTCAGTCGCAGCTCATCCAGTTCGCATTTTTCGGTGCGTATTTTATTTTCTCTCTGCCTTCGGCCAAACTAGTCGACTGGATGGGCTACCAGAAGTCGATGGTCGCGGGCCTGCTCGTTATGGGACTCGGAGCCTTTTTGTTCGTGCCGGCGGCGAGCGTTCCGTCGTACCCGTTATTTCTGGGCGCGCTTATCGTTCTTGCGGCGGGGATCACTTGCCTGCAGGTGGCTGCGAATCCTTATGTCACGGTGCTGGGGAAACCGGAGACGGCTTCGAGCCGGCTGAACCTCACGCAGGCGTTTAATTCGCTCGGCACTACGTTAGCGCCTTATTTCGGAGGAGCACTGATTCTGAGCGCGGCCCCGAAAGCCATTGAGGAAATAAGAGCGATGACGCCCGATGCCCTGCAAGCCTACCGGTTGCATGAAGCCGCGTCAGTCAAGGCGCCATACGTGGGCCTTGGGATTGCGTTGGTGGTGCTGGCAGTTGCTATTGGCAGCTTCAAGTTGCCCACCATCGCGCACGCGCAGCATAAAGTCGGCGAAAAAGTGAACGACTCGATCTGGAAGCACCCGAGTTTGATTTTCGGGGCGATCGGCATTTTCGTGTATGTGGGGGGCGAAGTTTCCATTGGAAGTTTTCTCGTCAACTATTTCACTCAGCCCGAGATTGGCGGTCTGACGGCGAAGGTTGCAGCCAGTTTCGTGACTTTCTACTGGGGCGGCGCCATGGTCGGCCGCTTCATCGGTTCGGCGCTCCTGCAAAAGGTGAGTACGAGGGGACTGCTGGGCGTTTGCGCCGTTTGCGCCGCTGCACTGGTTGCGATCTCGATGCTGACGACGGGACACTTCGCGATGTATAGCATCCTGCTGGTCGGTTTCTTTAATTCGATCATGTTCCCGAGCATCTTCACGCTGGGTGTGGCTGAACTGGGTCCGCTTACCGGGGATGGGTCGGGAGTGATGATTATGGCGATCGTCGGGGGGGCGATTATTCCGGTGGCGCAAGGGTGGATTGCCGATCATATCGGCATTCATCACGCGTTCTTTCTTCCGGTGATTTGTTACTTGTACATTTTGTTTTTTGCTTTGAGCGGGTCGAAGCCGAACAGCCAACGGTACGCCAGGGCGTGACATACCTGGGCTATTAACGGGCTTCACAGAGATATCGCTCTGAGTTACGGTTAGTGAATCAAGCGGCTTAGAAAGATCATGGGGCAAATTAAGAAGCCCGGCCAAACACCAGAAGTTATTACGCTCAAGGCCGTTGCCCAGCATATCGGACTTACGCCAGGTACGGTCTCGGCGGTACTGAACGATTCGCCGTCGGCTCGATCCATTCCGCAGGAAACCAAGAACCGAATCCACGCGGCCGCCAAGGAACTCAACTACCGGCCGAATTTTTTTGCGCGCACGCTGCGCAACAAGCGCACTTATACCATCGGAGTGATTGCGGAAGAGATTGGCGACTCCTACAGCTCGCCCATCATCAGCGGCATTGAACAGTACCTGAGAAAACGGGAGTATTTTTTTCTGACGGTGGTGCACCGGCATGATGCCGAGCTGCTGAATCGATATTCTCAATTGCTGTCGGAGCGGGGAGTCGAGGGCATCATCACCGTGGATACGACCGTGCAGGAGGAGCCTGCGCTGCCGACGGTCGCAGTTGCCGGCCACAAAAAGCTGAAGGGAGTCACCAACATTACGCTCGATCACAGCAGAGCCGCGGTTTTGGCTCTGCATCACTTGAAGGAGTTGTCCCATGAGAGGGTCGCATTTATGAAAGGGAATCCCTTGAGCTCGGATGCGAAGGAGCGCTGGGATGCGATCTGCCACGTGGCGGGTGAGATTGGAATGAAGGTCGATCCTGAACTGACGGTGCAGATCGACACCGACGACCCGACGCCGATGCTGGGCTATCCCTTTACCAAGCAACTGCTGGCGCGCAAACAGCCGTTTACGGCGCTGTTCGCTTACAACGACATCTCTGCGATCGGTGCGATTCGAGCGCTGCAGGAACAAGGTCTGCGTGTGCCTCAGGATGTTTCGGTATTGGGCTTCGACGATATTCCGGGGGCGGCGTTTCACACTCCGAGTTTGACGACGGTGCAACAACCGTTGAAGCGGATGGGAGAGGTCGCGGCGCAGGTTCTGCTGGAACGGATTGAGGGGAAGAAGGAATATCCCTCGGAGATCGCGATTGAACCAATGCTGGTGGTGAGGGAATCCACGGCGAAGGCGCGCGGGTCCGCCTAGCGGTGCGTTTCCGATATAGTAGCCGCATGGCGTGTCGCCCATCGCTGCTCTGCTCTGATCATGTCCCCGTCTGACTCACCCCACGTTTCAACTTCTTCCAGAGCCCTTACGTTGGCGGCTTATGCGTCCTTTGTGCCGATCGGAATCGCGACTGTGCTGCTTG
>JBEKRY010000129.1:0-15784 GCA_049517555.1 Candidatus Sulfotelmatobacter sp.
TGGAGCGAGAACATTAATGTCTCTCTGCATGTGGCCGCACAGCTGAAGGCCGGCGTGGTCTGGGTAAACTGCACAAATATGTTTGACGCCGCCTGCGGTTTCGGCGGATATCGCGAGAGCGGATACGGCCGCGAAGGCGGCAGAGAAGGCTTGCTCGAATACTTGGAGCCGGCATGGTTCAAGCATGCTCCCGCACTGCCCACCCCGAGCGGTCCCGCTGTCGCCCCGGCATCTGAACATGATGGGAAGCCCGACGCTGGCACGCCTGCCATCGACCGCACCGTCAAGCTCTATATCGGTGGTAAGCAGACGCGTCCCGACTCTGGGTACAGCATGGAAGTGCATTCGCCCGGTGGTCGACTGTTGGGCGAAGCTCCGCTTGGCAATCGTAAAGATATTCGCAATGCGGTTGAAGCCGCTCGAAAGGCTGAATCCTGGGGTAAGGCGACGGCGCACAATCGTGCCCAGGTTCTTTACTACTGCGCTGAAAATCTTTCCCAGCGACAGAGCGAAATCGTTAATCGACTTTCGGCAGCTGTTGGTAAGGAGCAAGCCACTGCCGAGGCCGCTCTCTCGATCGAGCGCATCTTCTCGTACGCCGCTTGGACCGACAAGTTCGACGGCGCCGTTCACAATCCGCCGTTCCGCAATATCGCGATTGCGATGAACGAAGCGATTGGAACCGTTGGTGTGATCTGCCCTGCGGATGCGCCTCTGCTGGGTTTCCTGTCACTCGTACTACCACTGCTCGCCGTGGGCAACACCGTGATCGCGGTTCCTTCGGAGAAATTTCCGCTCATCACCAGCGACCTTTATCAGCTATTCGACACCAGCGATCTCCCTGGCGGTGCGGTGAACATTGTGACGGGTCGCGCGTCGGAACTGCTTAAGACACTCGCGGAGCACGACGACGTTGACGCCATCTGGTGTTATGGAAACGAAGCTATGGTCGCGAATGCGAAGGCGATGTCCACCGGAAACCTGAAGCAAGTATGGACCAACGAAGGCCGCGCCATCGATTGGTTCAACTCAAAGCTGGCGGAAGGCCGCTGGTTTCTCGAGCATGCCACTCAGGTGAAAAACATCTGGGTGCCATACGGCGAATAGCTTCGCCATCCTCCTTTGCGGACGATTTGCATTTGTCCCGGTGTGGCGCTAGCATACCCCGGTCCGCTTTCATTCGCCCGGCATCATTAGCTCTTCTCGAGCTCTCTTGCGAGTAGTTGTTTGACCACGTTTGTCAGACCAAGGAGGACCTATGGGCATCGCAGTTTCCCCGCAAATTCATCCGCGAGTCGCGGAGTTCATCGATAAACCACGAAAAATGCTGATCAACGGCAAGTGGGTGAATGCCGCGTCGGGCAAGACTTTCCCCACGTACAATCCCGCCACGGGCGAAGTTCTCGCGCAGGTCGCAGAAGGCGATTGCGTGGATATCAATCAGGCCGTGCGAGCCGCTCGCAACGCCTTCGATAACGGCCACTGGCGCCGCATGACCGCGTCCGAGCGCGGCCGTCTGATCTGGAAACTCGCCGACTTGCTCGAACAACATACCGAGGAGTTCGCCTACATCGAGAGCCTCGACAACGGCAAACCGCTCAACATTGCCAAGGCCGCGGACGTTCCGCTCGCGGTTGACCTGTTCCGCTACATGGCAGGTTGGGCCACCAAGATCGAGGGCAACACCATTCCTCTCTCGGTTCCGTACACGCCCGGCGCAAAGTATCTCGCGTACACGCTGCGCGAGCCAATCGGAGTTGTTGGGCAAATTATTCCGTGGAATTTCCCGCTTCTCATGGCTGCTTGGAAGCTTGGTCCCGCGTTGGCTGCCGGTTGCACGGTCGTGCTGAAGCCAGCCGAGCAAACCCCGCTCTCCGCGCTGCGTCTCGGCGAACTCATCATGGAAGCTGGCTTCCCCGAAGGCGTGGTCAACGTTGTCCCGGGCTATGGCGAAACGGCAGGAGCCGCGCTGGCCGCGCATCCCGATGTCGATAAAGTCGCTTTCACTGGATCGACCGAAGTGGGCAAGCTGATCGTCCACGCCGCCGCCGGCAACCTCAAGAAAGTCTCTCTGGAATTGGGTGGCAAGTCTCCAAACATCGTATTCAAGGACGCCGATCTTGAAACCGCCATTCCCGGCGCTGCCAGCGCCATCTTCTTCAACCACGGCCAGTGCTGCTGTGCCGGTTCGCGTTTGTATGTGGAAAAATCGATCTTCGATCAGGTCGTCGAGGGCGTCGCGGACCAGGCCCGAAAAATTAAAGTCGGCTCGGGTCTTGATCCCGCCTCCCATATGGGCCCGCTGGTCTCAGAAGAGCAGCTGAATCGGGTTTGCGGATACCTGGAGGCCGGGTTCTCTGAAGGCGCGAAAGCGATCGTTGGCGGCCACAAGGCTGGCGATAGCGGATACTTTGTCGAACCCACGGTGCTCGTCAACACGCAGGAAAACATGAAGGTCGTGCGGGAAGAGATCTTCGGACCCGTGGTGGCAGCGATGCCATTTAGCGATCCCGAGGAAATCATCTCTCGCGCCAACAACAGTGACTACGGCCTGGCCGCGGCCGTCTGGACACGCGATCTCGGCAAGGCGCACCGCATGGCGGAACAGCTTCGCGCCGGCACCGTTTGGATCAACTGCTATAACATCTTCGACGCGGCGCTGCCCTTTGGCGGCTACAAATGGGACACGACGCGTTCGAACTCTATACTGAAACCAAAGCGGTTTGTACTCGCATCGCATAGCGGCAATTGCACCACAACTCGCATTGAAAAAAAAAGGACGATGGCTCAAGCCACCGTCCTTTTTCCATGACGTAGATCTTTGAACGTTTATCTTTCCATCAGCAGAACCTTCTCGGCCTCATCGATCTCGATCAATTTGACCTCGATGACTTCGCTCGCCGTGGTCTGCACATTGCGTCCGACGAAAGTCGCCTCGACCGGAATCTCCCGATGTCCGCGATCAATCAGTACGCACAGTTGCACGCGCCGCGGCCTGCCGTGCGAAAAGAGCGCGTCCAGCGCAGCCCTCGTGGTTCGCCCCGTATACAGCACGTCGTCGACCAGCACAATATTCTTATCCTCGATATCAAACCCGATTTCTTTTTCCTGCACTACTGGCTTGGGGCCAAGCGTCGACAGATCGTCGCGGTAAAACGTAATGTCCAAAGTCCCCACCGGCACCTTGGCGCTCTCGATGCGTGTAATGATCTTGCCCAGTCGTTCTGCGATTGGCACTCCGCGACGGCGAATTCCGACCAGCCCTAAACCTTCGACCCCATCATTTTTTTCTACGATTTCATAGGCCAGCCGCACCAGCGTGCGCTCAATTTCGGATGCGGACATCAGTTGTGCCTTCTGGCGAAGGCCCGTTTTGCGCGAAGGAGTTTTTGCAGTCATGAGTGATTGCGCCTCGGCAGTCTGGAGGCCGGCTACTCAATGTAGTCAACGGGCCAGCAGAGGTCAAGCGCTTTGGTGGGAATGTTTAGCTCGGTTGACGACTCAAACAAAATTTACGAACTGGACTTGTCGGCGAGTTTCGCAACTTCGGCTTCCATAGACTCAATATCGGATTCGGGAACGTCCCCGAATCCCGGGCACTCAGTCCTTATCGTTCGTGCGAGCGGAGGATTTCCTTGACACACCGAAACCAGATCAATAGCTTCGGGGTCTTGCCCGGCAGCGTCCGTGGCCACGATTCCCACCCCCAGATTTCTGCCGAAGGCCTTGGCCCGATACAAAGCCGCATCCGCCAGCGCGATCGACTCCTCGGCGCAAATGGCCTCATACGCGGTCCGGCTCCAGGGATAAGCCGACCACCCCACCGAGCACGTCTTTCGTACCGTAACTCCGTGGCCCAGATCGAACGCTTCCGACGCAATCACATCCAGGATGCGGCTGCAGAATGCAGGAGTGCCCGAGGGATCGGTCGAACGGCTCATAATCAGGAACTCCTCTCCGCCCCAGCGCACCAGCACATCGGACTTACGTACCACTGTGGAGAGCCTCTGCGCTACCAATTGCAGCAAGCGGTCTCCCTTAGGATGACCGTGCCGGTCGTTGACTTCCTTGAAGAAATCCATGTCGACCATGATGAAAACCAGGTCGCGATGATCCATCTTCCGAATATCACTTCCGCTCGCTCGCTGGTAATTTCGCAGAACCTGCCCCGCCTCTGCCGTCAGGATTTCTTCAAGATAGCGCCGGTTCCACACCCCCGTGAGCACATCTGTGAAAGAAATTTCCTGCAGCTCCAGATTCTTCCGCTGCAGTTCCAGACTGTGCCACCGCAGCGAATGCTCTTTGTTCTCCAGTTCGTCCTTGAGCCTGCACATTTCATCCAGGTTCTGCCGCGACGATCGCAGCAGGCTGAGCAATTCCTGATCGAGCAAATGCTGCTTCAGAAATACCAGCGCACCCATCACGATCATGACTGCCACGGTCAGCAAGAGCCGGTAGGTCCGAACCTTCTGCGGCGCATCTCCGCCGAACTGCGCCCATGCCATCATCAGCGGAGTAATGAACACAGCCACCATGGCCAGACGAGCTTTCCAGATTCCGTAGTTGCGAGTAGCCGGCTCCTGGAGGGCATCCTGCATCGAATCTTCGTGCGGCATGAAGCCGATGCGGACAAACCACGCCATCCCCGCGACCAGCGGCACATCGAACAGGCTGCCCGTATAGTAGAGATGCAAGTCGATCGCCTCGCTCGCCATGAGCGAAGCCACGCAATAGAGCAACGTCGCTGCAAAGAGATGAAAATAAATTCTGCGCCACGCCCCCCGGCTTCGCCGCCACACCAGCAACAGTCCGGCAGCCAGCACAAGTTCCTCGCTCACATACAGCAGATCAAAGCTTCTGCCGTATACCGCCTCCGAGAAATCCACATACTGCCATGGGATCACGATGAAGAGATACAGGAACAGCCACCACGTCAGCAGGAGTGCGAAATCGAGCGCTCCGGCTCGTATCGAGCGATCGTCCTGTTGCACATGGGGTTTGAGGGCCACCGCAGCCATCATCGGAACAATATGCAGAAAGAGAATTACGTCCCCGACGAATGGATTCGGCGCCTCATGCCGCAAGTAGACCTCGAAATAAGTCCACAGGATCTGCGAGCTCAGCCACATCCCGACGCCAAGGCCCATTAGCGCCCAGAACAGCCGGGCCTTCGGGGCAGCCCTTTTCGCATTGACCAGAAATGCGACAGTCGCGCCGAGCAGGAGAATGTTCTGCAGGATATCGCCAAAAGCAGTGAGGGCAAATCCGCGCCGTGCCAGAACTGACAGCAACACGTGCACGCACACTACCGCGCACACAATCGCCGTCCACTTCCGGGCGTGCTGGAGCGGGGAATTTCCCACGTTTTAAATTGTATTGGCGCTAAGGCACTCTACAGCGTTACCGGAGTAACTGGGACCCGAAAACGGAACGGCATACTAAAGTGCCACACTAAGACGTTGCACAAAACGGTAAACATCCTGATATGAGTTGTATAGCGGTACCGCCGCGACCCGGAAAGTATCAGGTTCCCGCCAGTCTCCGATTACGCCCGCAGCCGCCAATCGGTCGCACAGCTCGCGGCCAGCGCCGGGCAGTCGGATTGAAATCTGGGCGCCTCGTCGCTCCTGCTCCCGAGGCGTAATCACGGAAAACTTCAACTTCGAAGAGGGGATTAGTCCCAGCAGAAATTCCATGTATCCCGTAAGTGACACGCTCTTGGCGCGCAAGCGTTCCGTGCCTGCCTCCGAGAAAATCTCCATCGATGCGCGCAAGGGTGCCAACGCCAGAATCGGAGGATTGCTTAGTTGCCAGCCTTCTGCTCCCGCCATCGGCTGAAACTCCGGACCCATCTGAAAGCGGATTCTTTCATCGTGTCCCCACCATCCCGCGAAGCGCGGCAGTTCCCAAGCGCGCGCATGCCGTTCGTGAACAAAACATCCGCCGACACACCCCGGGCCGCCGTTCAAATATTTATAACTGCACCACACCGCGAAATCCGGGCCCCACTCGTGAAGTCGAAGCTTTACATTTCCCGCGGCATGGGCCAAGTCGAATCCCACCACGCATCCCTTGCGCTGCCCGGTCTTGGTGATCCCCTCCATGTCGAAGGCTTGACCTGTGGCGTAGTTCACGCCTCCAAGCAGGATTAGCGCAATCGATTCTCCTTCACGCTCTATGAACGACTCGACATCTTCATCGCCCATGCAGGCCTCGCCGTCGCGAGGGGTAAGCTCCAGCAGTGACAAGGCTGGGTCAAGACCGTGAAAGCGGATTTGCGACGTCACCGCATACTGATCCGAAGGAAACGCTCCGCGCTCGACCAGAATCTTGTGTCTCCCCTTCGTGGGACGATAGAAAGACGTCATCATCAGGTGCAGATTCACTGTCAGCGAGTTCATCACCACGACTTCCGAGGGCTCCGCACCGACCAGTTCCGCCGTCTGCTCCATCAGCAACCGGTGATACGGCATCCAAGGATTCTTGGCGTGAAAGTGCCCCTCCACCCCGAGTTGTGCCCAATCCCTGAGTTCCTGATCGAGATAGGAACGCGCCGTCTTTGGTTGCAGCCCGAGCGAATGCCCGCACAGATAAATACAATCGTCGCCTGCCTTTGTTTTTGGAAAGCAGAAGCGCTCCCGAAAATGCGCCAGCGGGTCGCGTGCATCCATCGTGGCGGCGAACTCTTCACCCGGCTGAAACGCCACGCCGCTCATACATCCAACTCCAGTAGCGTGAGTTCGCTGCAGATCAACTTATCGGCCTCGCGCCAGTCAAGGTCTTCCACACGCTCGATTGGATCGCACAGCTTCGCGAGCATGCGATCCTGCACTTGTCCGCGGCGCAGAGCAGTCGCATAGGGAATGCGATGAAACGTGACCATCGCGTACTTTGGCACAAACCGCTGCGGATATTTGGCCTCCAGCGCCAGTTCGACTTTCTTGCGCAACAGAAATCGCGGATCGGCCACCCGATCCCTCATCTCAACAAAATTCTCCACCGCCATATCGGCGATGGCATCCGTGTTGAGTTTCCGCGCGTCCTCAAACTCGCTGAAAACCCGCGGCCAGTCCGCTCCGTGCCGGTCAATCAATTCCAGCAAGCAGGTGCAATCTTCAAATCCGCAATTGATTCCCTGCCCGAAGAAAGGAACAATCGCATGCGCCGCATCCCCCAGCAGCAACGCCCGTCCCTCAACATGCCACGGCGAACACTTAATCGTGACCATCGAGCCGGTGGGATTGGCAAAAAAGTTTTCGGCCACGTCCGGCATGAGAGGAACCACATCCGGAAACCGCGACTTGAAAAACTCAACCACCTCGGAATGTTCGGTCAACTGAGCAAAGCTATCGGGCCCATCAAACGGCAGAAATAAAATACATGCAAATGTCCCATCGACGTTGGGCAGTGCGATCAGCATGTAGTTGCCGCGCGGCCAGATATGGAGCGCATTTGTTTCCAGAGCATGTTTTTCATTCGGCCCGGCAGGGATAGTCAGTTCTTTGTACGCATAATCCAGGTACTGCTGTGAAAGATTGAAGCGAGCCAGTTTCAGCATTTCGCCGCGAATCGCCGATGCCGAACCGTCACATGCGATGACCACACTCGACTCGGCCGTTGTCTGCTCGCCAGTCCGCTCATCGCGTAACTGAAGCGTTCCCGTCTTAAGATCAATCCCAGTACAGCGTCGTTGAAAGCAGATCTTGACGCCGCGTTCTTCGGCTGTATTCATCAGAGCGACATTCAGATCGCCGCGGGAAATCGAATAGATGACTTCAGACTCATCCTTACCGTACGGTTGGAACGTCAGCGCGGATGTGGCCGCGTGCATCATCCTGCCCTTCATGGGAATGGCGATCTTGCGCATCTCATCCCACAGCTGAGCTTGGCTGAGAGCGTGAATGCCGCGTGTAGACAGCGCCAGATTGATCGATCGCCCAGCGCTGATCTCCACGCGCCGCATATCTGGCCGCCTCTCGCAGATCTCCACATGGAAGCCACGCTCAACCAGGCCAAGGGCCAGCAGCGGTCCGGTGAGTCCGGCGCCAGCCAGCGAAATCGTTTCGGCTTTACCAGTCATGAGAAAAAGGCAGACAGATTCCGTGGTTAAATTGATAGGTTATTCCGTAAGCAGCGTCCGTGCCTCCCACAACTCCGGGAAAAATTTCTTATCCAGCGTGAGCTTTAGGTACGACGACCCCGCGCTGCCGCCCGTTCCCATACGGACTCCGATCACGCGCTCCACCAGTTGAATGTGCCGCAGCCTCCAGCTCACCACCAATTCATCGAACTCGGTGAGCCGTTCGCAAACGTCAATCCAGTCGCGATGGCTGCGTTCGTCCTGATAAAGCGAGAGGATTGCCCGGGCGCGCGCGTCGAATCGCTCGCGCTCGGTTGCATTGTCATCGAATTGAAGTTTGCCCAGGGCCGTCAAGGCGCTGAACAGGACATCACGTAATGACGGCTCCCGCAGTCGCCGTTCCAGCAACGCGTGCGCTTCCGGCGTCGGCCGGTGGTAGCGCAACATTTTTTCGTCCTTCAACCCGCACAAGAACTCCAGCTCACGAAACTGCTCTGACTGAAATCCGCTGGCTGGCTCCAGCTTGCCGCGAAACGCAAGAAAGTGCGTGGGCAACATCGTTTCGAGAATGGTGAACTGCTCGACCAGTACACGGGTAATTTCCGTGCAGCGCCGGAGCAATCGAGCCGCTTCGTAGACTTCGTCGCGCGAGCCCGGATGCACTCCCGCCGCGGCCAGGTTCGCCACCACCGCGTCCAGATCATGCAGCAATTCCTTGAACCATAGTTCATAAGTCTGGTGCACAATGATGAACAGCAGTTCGTCGTGATGCGGCGGCGAAGACTGCGACTCTTGCAGCTTCAGCAGTTCCGGAACTTTGAGATAGGAACTGTAAGTCAACTGTTCGCCCTGCGGCACGACGGGTTTTCCGTCGCTCGCAGCCGCTGCTTCTCGCGCCACAGCGCCCGCTTCGCGCAAACCAAGAAACTCCTCCGCATTCCCGCCCAGCAGTCGATCTTTGTCCGGCGCCGCCAGGTGACTCGATCGGATTAAAGTCCCCACACGATGTTCGCCAAGCGGGAAGGGATAGTCCGACCCCAGCATCACGCGCTCGGCCCCCATTGTCCCGACTAGAAATTGCAGTGCCCGCTCGTCGAACACCGCCGAATCTACAGAAAAGCGATTCACGTACTGGCTCGGCGGCAACTCACACACGCCGTGCGCCACCGGATGATGCCGCCAGGCATTCTCCAACCGCCCGAGCAGAAACGCGAAACTTCCTCCGCCGTGCGCGAAACAAATTCGCAGGCTTTGCGGGAGCTTGTCGAACGCTCCCCCCAGGATCATCGCGACTATACCGAGCTGCGTCTCGGCCGGCATGCCCACGGTCCAGGGCATCATATATTTCGGCATGCGCTGCGGCCCCAGCATATCCCACGGATGCACCAGCACGGCCGCGCCCTCATCCGCACAGTGCTGCAGAAAATTCACGATGCCTGGATCATCTAGATTTTTCTCCCCAACGTGATTGCCGATCTGCACCCCGAGATGGCCTGCCCGCATGCACCGACTGAGTTCCTTACATGATGCGTCGATATCCTGCAGCGGAACCTGGCACAACGACTTCAGCCGCCCCTTGCCCTGCGCGCACAGTTCCAGCGCTGCATCATTAAACAAACGCGCACAATCCAGCGCATGTTCCACGGGACGATCGTATGCGAACAACACCGGCGTGGCCGAGAGAACCTGCATGTCGATGCCATCGCGGTCCATCTCGCTCAGCCGCACCTCTGCATCCCAGCACGCAGAATAAATCTGGCGAAAGAAGCGATCGCCCACCATGATCTCTGCCTTGCCTGCTTCGGTGTGCTTGATCCACGGCCATTCGGGAGTGCCATAACGCGCCGCCAAATCCGGCCACGCGCGCGGAAAGAAATGATTATGGATATCGATGACTGGCATTTACTGTTTGCCGGGATGAACCACGCCACAATGTTTGCACTTGCGCAGGCTCTCGTTGCTGTAGAACTGCTCGAACAAGGGCGGCAAATCGCGCACAATGCTCTTCAGTTTCACTTCTGCTCGATGTACCAACTGATGACAATTCTGGCAATACCATTCGAAGCCATCCAAAGCACCCTCTGGGCGCGGCATTTCGACTACTACGCCGATGGTTCCCTCTTGTAGTCTCTGCGGTGAATGGCGCATATGCTTTGGCAACAAAAAAATCTCGCCCTCGTTAATCGGAACTTCCAACGGTGGCTTGCCGGGCGTCTCCATCAAGCGAAGAAATATATTCCCCTTCAGCTGATAAAAAAACTCTTCCGTGGGATCGTCGTGATAATCGCGGCGATTATTCGGGCCCCCGACCACAGTCACCATCATCTCGCCGTCCTCCCACACCTGTGCATTGCCCACCGGCGGCTTAAACTTTTCTTTATTTTCTTCGATCCAGCCCTGAAAGTTGAACGCCCTGAGGTTTTTAATGGACGGCATCGCGACTCCTGTTTATGATTTCTCCGGCTTGTACGCCATTGCCCGGATTTCGATCAGCAAATGCGGATGCGGCAACTGATGCACGGCCACGGTCGTTCGCGCCGGCCCATCGTAGCCGAAATACTCGCCATACACTTCGTTGTATCCCGCGAAATCATTCATGTTTACCAGGTAGGTGGTCACTTCTACGACATCCTCAAGACTCGCACCCACACTGTGCAGAGTCTCGCGCACATTCTCAATGACGGCTTTGGTTTGGATACCAATATCGAGATGAGTTGCGCCCAATTCGTCGGCCTCTGCTCCGGCAATGGTATTGTCGGCGCGCCGCGCGCTCGTCCCGGATACGAAGAAGAAATCTCCCGCGCGCTTGACGTGCGGATATTTTCCGCGCGGCTGGGCCTTCCCCGCTATCACCTTACTTTCGATCTTCGCCATAGCGCCCATCCGTCAGACTCGAGAAAGCCGTCACAACCGGATACAAATATTGTTCAGCTCAGAATAAAAATTCAACGAATGCATACCGCCTTCGCGGCCGATCCCGGAAAGTCCCGCACCGCCAAACGGCGTCCGCAAGTCTCGCAGAAACCAGCAATTCACCCACGTGATGCCCACCTTCATCTGCTGTGCCACCCGGTGCCCACGCTTCAAATTCGTCGTCCAGATCGAGGCGGCCAATCCGTATTTCGTATCGTTCGCCAGACTCACGGCCTCTTCTTCCGTATCGAACGGCGCAACATGACACACTGGCCCGAATATTTCTTCCTTCACGCAGCGCGCCGATTCCGGCAACCCAGTATAGATCGTCGGCTGGACGTAAAAGCCGTTGTCCAGAGCATTCCCGAACTCGGGAACGCCGCCCCCGGTGACCAGCGCCGCTCCCTCTTCGCTCGCCAGACGATAATACGAGAGCACTTTCTGGCGATGCTGCGATGAAATCAGCGGCCCCAGGTCCGTCGTCTTTTCCAGTGGAGATCCGATCTGGAGTTTCTCCGCCTTACTCTTCAGCGCCGCAACGAATCGCTCGAAGATCGCGCGTTCGACGTAAACCCGCTCCGCGCAGAGACATACTTGCCCAGTGTTGAGAAATACTGCGTCGCTGATCTCATTCACCGCTTCTTCAAAATCGCAGTCGGCAAATACGATCGCCGCGTTCTTACCACCAAGCTCAAAAGAAATCGGCTTTACCGTACCTGCAACCGTCTTCATGATCGCGGCTCCGGTCTGCGACTCGCCGGTGAACGTCACCGCATTCACATCCGGATGCCGCGTGAGAAATTCGCCCGCAGAATCGGGCCCGAACCCATGGACCACGTTATACACTCCGTCCGGAATGCCCGCTTCTTTCATCGCCTCGGCGAGCAGCGTGGCAGTCGCCGGAGTTTCCTCGGACGGTTTCACGACCACACTGTTGCCGCAAGCCAGCGCCGGCGCGGCTTTCCAGGTCAGCAACAAAAGAGGAAGATTCCATGGAGTGATGATCCCCACCACGCCCAGCGGCTTCCGCACAGCATAGTTAAGAGCGTTCCGGCCATCTGGAGTCTCCGTCTGAAACGATTCCAGCCCCGCCGTTTTGATCAGGTCGGCAAAGACGCGAAAATTCGCCGCCGCGCGCGGAACATCGAGCCGCGAAGCAAGGGCCACCGGCTTGCCCGTATCTGCCACTTCCGCCGCCACAAAAGTATCGAACCGCTTCTCGATCACGTCCGCCACTCGATGCAGGCGGGCTGCGCGCTCGCGAATCCCCAGCCGGCCCCACTCTCCGCGCAAGGCCTTACGGGCCGCACGCACCGCATCATCGACGAGCGACTGATCCGCTTCTGTGACTTGGGCAAGCACGCAGCCATCCGCTGGGTTCACGTCGGCGAACTCCTGCTTCCCGCGTACAAATTGTCCGTCGATGAAATTCAGGATGGACTTCAATTGCAGAGAACCCCGCCGCATCCTAGCAGCCCGAAGCGAGACGAAGCAACGGCCCCCGCAGGACACTCAGCTCTTCCGCTCCTGCAAATATCGTTGCAACGCGTCCTGCCACTCGGGCATGGTAATTCCAAACCGTTGCAGACTCTTCGGCGACAAAACAGAATAACCCGGACGCGGCGCCGGGCGCGCCATCTGCTGACTGCTTACCGGACGCACTTCTGTGGCAAGTCCCGCGCCCTTTACGATCTCTCGCGCAAACTCATACCACGAGCAATCTCCGGAGTTCGTGACGTGCACAATTCCGCTCGCACCTTTGCGGCAGAGCCCGATGATCGCCTGCGCCAGATCGACAGAATAGGTCGGAGATCCACGCTGGTCTTCTACGACATCCAACGTCGGCCGGCTAGCGGCCAGTTTCAGAATCGTGTCCGGAAAACACTTCCCACCCGTCCCGAACAGCCACGAAGTCCGCGCGATGCAGCACTCCGGCAGCACTTCGAGCAACCCGACTTCCGCCTCCGCCTTTGACCGCCCGTAGACGCTCTGCGGATTCCGCCCATCTAGCGTCTCATACGGCAAAGTGTTTTTCCCATCGAACACGTAGTCGGAACTGAGAAACAGAAGCTTCGCACCGACCCGCATTGCCGCCTGAGCGACATTCAACGGCCCGTCGCGATTCACCGCAAACGCAAGGTCGGGATGACTCTCGCAGCCGTCCACATCGGTGTAAGCCGCCGCCAGCACAATCCAATCGGGACGGGCTTTCTCCACCGACTCCCTAACTTTGCCTGCATCACGAATGTCCACATCTTTCGAGCCCAGACCGAGAACATCGTCTCCGCTCCATTCGCGAATGAGAGCCTTGCCCAGAAGGCCCGTAGCTCCAAGAATCATCGCTTTCATTTTGGGTCTTCCGCCGTGAAGGAAAAATTGCGCAGTCAGAATACTTGTTCCCGCAGAAGCTGAAGCAGATATGCGCCGTAGCCGCTGTTCTTCATGGTGCTGCCAATCTGCTCAACTTGGGCGGCAGTAATGTAGCCGGAGCGATACGCGATCTCCTCCGGGCACGCCACCATCAACCCCTGCCGTTTTTCGATCGCCTGAATATAGAGCGCCGCATCCATCAGCGATTCGTGCGTCCCCGTATCCAGCCACGCCATGCCGCGTCCCATCACTACAACTTCCAGCTGCTCTTGCTTTAAATAGGTCCGGTTGACGTCGGTGATCTCGAGTTCGCCGCGCGCGCTCGGTTTGAGTGACTTCGCAATCTTCACGACCTGGTCATCGTAAAAATAGAGCCCCGTTACCGCATAGCGCGATTTCGGCTGCTTCGGTTTTTCTTCAATACTCAGCGCGCGCCCCTTGGCGTCGAACTCCACCACGCCATACCGCTCCGGATCGTGCACCGGATACGCGAACACCCGCGCCCCCTGCACTTTGCTCGCCGCCTCGCGCAGATCTTTCCCCAGATCGTGCCCGTAAAAAATGTTGTCCCCCAATACCAGTGCGCACGGACTGCCGTCCAAGAACTCCTCCGCCAGCAAGAACGCCTGCGCAATCCCCTCTGGCTTCAGTTGCACTTTATACTGCAAACGAATTCCGAACTGGCTCCCATCCCGCAGCAGCGCCTGAAATTTTGGCGCATCCTCCGGCGTCGAAATCACCAGCAGGTCGCGGATCCCCGCCAGCATCAGCGTGCACAGCGGGTAATAAATCATCGGCTTGTTGTAAACCGGCAGCAGACTCTTCCCCATTGCCTGCGTCGCCGGATACAGCCGCGTGCCCGACCCTCCCGCCAGAATGATCCCTTTGTAGCGCGTGCTCTCTGTCATTCGTTTTGTTTTCCTTCCAGTCTCTCCACCACTAGAAGCGATCTTGGTAAATTGTTTCGGGAAGAGCACGGCTTCAGCCACGCCGTAACATGCCCACAAATAGAGGGCTTTAGCCCCTGAGGGAATCCTCGGTTTCACCCTTCCAATTCGTTGCGGGAGAGCCATTACCCGGAGTAGTGTGTGGCCACCCACTGCCGGTAGCTTCCACTGGTCACGTCCCGCACCCACGCCTCGTTCTCGATATACCAACGAACGGTTTGGCGAATCCCACCTTCGAAAGTTGCCTTGGGCTTCCATCCCAGCTCGCGTTCTATCTTGCGCGCGTCCATCGCATAGCGCCGGTCGTGTCCCGGCCGATCCTTCACAAACGTGATCAACTCGCGGCGCGAGCCCGTCGCGCGTGGCGCCATTTCGTCAAGAAGATCGCAAATGGCGTGCACGATCTCCAGGTTCGGCTTCTCATTCCAGCCACCGATATTGTAGGTCTCTCCGGGCCGCCCACCGCGCAGGACGGTCGCGATCGCCTCGCAATGGTCCTCCACATAAAGCCAGTCGCGGACGTTCTTGCCATCGCCATACACCGGCAGAGCCTTCGCCTCCCGTGCGTTGAGAATCATCAGCGGAATCAGCTTCTCCGGAAACTGAAAAGGCCCATAATTATTCGAGCAATTCGTAGTTAGAGTGGGCAGCCCGTAAGTGTGATGGTAGGCGCGCACCAGATGGTCAGACGCAGCTTTCGACGCGGCATACGGACTATTTGGCGCATAAGGCGTGCTTTCGCTAAACGGCGGATCGTCCGGCCCCAGCGAGCCATACACTTCGTCCGTAGAAACGTGGAGGAACCGGAAGCTCTTTCGCTCCTCGTCCGAAAGCGCCGCCCAGTAAGCCCGCGTTTCTTCCAGTAGAGCAAATGTCCCATCGACATTAGTTCGAATAAAGTCTTCCGGCCCCCGAATCGACCGGTCCACATGGCTCTCCGCCGCGAAGTGCACGATGGCGCCGGGCTTATGTTTCTCCAGCAACTGCCGAACCAAGGCACGATCCCCAATGTCGCCATGAACGAATTCGTAGCGTCGGTGGCCGGCGATACTCTCCAAATTGCGCAGGTTCCCGGCGTACGTCAGCTTGTCCAGATTGACGATCGATGCCGCCTCCTCCCGGATCGCCTGCAGAACGAAGTTGGAGCCGATGAAGCCCGCGCCCCCGGTAACCAAAAGATTATTTCGCATGCAAAATGTGGCTATTTCCTAGAGCGTTGAGCACCGCCGCGCCCCGTCCAAGCCAGCGTTTGATTGTAAATTAAAAAAAGGACGGGGTCGCCCCCATCCTCCGTTCAAGCATCGCTCTCGCGAGCGACGTCAATTATCCCGCTTGCCGTTTCGATGCCTCGCTTTCATCAAACCTTGCAGCCCTGGCGTTCGGCTTCTTAGCTAGCCCTTCCGACGGCTTCCATCTCATGACCTTAAAGTAAGCCTTCTCAATGTCTTCTACGACCCTTTGCCACTGATAGTGT